>NZ_JBFRCN010000014.1:0-144230 GCF_040965835.1 Paraburkholderia sp. BR10872 | reverse complement strand
CGACAAGGTGACGGAGTCGGTCGTGCAGGGCGTGACCCACGCGCGCGCTTCACTCGATACGGCGGTGTTCGAGGCTGCCGTCGCGGCGCTCTCCAGCGCGCGTCGCGTGTACTTTTTCGGCGTGGGCGCGGGTTCTGGGCTCGTTGCGCAAGACGCGGCGCTACGCTTGCTACGGCTCGACATTGCCGCGAGCGCGTTCACGGATGCGCATCTGCAGCGCCTTTACGCGGCGCTGCTCGAACCTGGCGACGTGGCGTTCGCGATCTCCCAGTCGGGGCGCAGCGTGGAAGTGAACGAGAGCATTCAGATCGCCAAGGAGCGCGGCGCGACGACCATCGCGCTCACGAGTGCGGGTTCGCGTCTCGCGTGGGTGGTCGATATTCCACTCTTGCTGCGCGTGCCCGCCGCGAGCGATGCACACGCGCCCGCCGTGGTGCGCATCGCGCATCTCGCGGTGCTCGATGCGCTCGCGCTAGGCGTGTCGCTCGGGCTCGGGCCCAAGGCGCTTGCCAAGATGCGCGACGCCCAGGCGCGCAGCGATGGCGCGCCCGACGATGCCTCCACGGTTGGCACACCCGAAGACGGGCGTTGACGCGTTGAAGCTTACGCAGCCGCAGCGCCTTCGCGCGGCTTGAGCTTCACCGGCATCGTATCCGGCACCATCGTAAACGCCTGCACTTCCTGAATCTTTGCGGGATCGATCGCCAGTTCGATCGTGAACGACTTCATCAGCATCGAGAGCGCGAGGCGCATTTCCACCGTCGCGAGATGGCGGCCAGGGCACACGCGCGGCCCGGCGCCGAACTGCAGATACGCGCGCACGTCATGGGCTTTTCCGTCGTCGGCTTCGCGTTCGCCGCGCTTCATCCAGCGCCACGGATCGTAGCGCAGCGGATCGGCGAAATGCTTCGCGTCGAGCATGGCGGGACGCGCGACGAAGAACATGCGCGTGCCCTTGGGCAACGCCACGTTGTCCACCACGACATCTTCGAGCGGCTCGAACGAATGCACCGACGCCACCGGACGCAGACGCGTGGCTTCGATACAGATCGCCTCGAAAATATCGAGGTCCTTCAACGTGGCGTAGTCGGGACAGACCGTCGAATTGCCGAGCACGCGTGAGGCTTCGTCGCCGAGATGCCGCTGCAAGGCCGGATCCGTGGCGAGGTAGGGCAGCGTCCACGCGATAGAGTCGGCGGTCGTGTCTTCGCCCGCGATCAGGAGCGTGAGCACGTTTGCGTGGATCTGCGCGTCGCTGATGGTCGTCTCACCGCCCGGCGCCTGCTGTTGCGAGAGCATCGCTTCGAGCAGATTGCGCGGCGTTTCCGACGGCTCGTCGCGCATGCGCTCGCGGGCGCGCGCCATCATCGCGTTGACGTAGCGGTGCACTTCCTCGAGCGAGCGCTCGAGCTTGCGGTCCGCCGGCAGTTTGACATATCGCCAGTACGGAAAGAGCGCGTTGGTGCGCCTCATCACGCCCGGCAGGATGCGCTCCAGGTGCTCCTGAATCACGCCGTGATCGCGCTCGAGCGTGCGCGGATCTTCGCCGAACGCGAGCGCGCTCGTTACGTCCACGGTGTAGCGCTTGAGGTCGTCGGTCATCTCGACGGTTTCGCCGCGCTCGGCCGCGCGTTGCCAGCGGGTGTGAAGACGCTGCGTGATATCGGCCAGCGTGGGGTAGAACGCCTTGATGTTGGGTATCGAGAGCGCCTGCATCACGAGCTTGCGCTGCGGTTCCCACGCAACGCCTTCTGCCGAGAAAAGGCCGTTGAAGCCCATCTCCTCGAACACCGCTTCGATGGGCTGATAGCGGCGGAAGCGATGCGGACGCTCGCGCATGATCTGCTGGATCAGCTCGGTATCGGTCCAGATCGTGATGGGGATGCCGCCCACCTGGAAGCGGTAGGGCGCGCCGAGTTCGGCGGCCCATTGCTCGAGGATCAAATGCAGACGCGGTGGCGAAAGCTGCAGCAGATTGCCGACGAGCGGCAGGCCGCGCGGGCAGGGCAGGTCGGCGATCTGGCGCAATGCTTGTCCGGTGGATGCCGTGCTCATGGGGTGGTTCTCATCATGTGGTCGTTTTTATATCGCGTGCGAAAGGCGCTCATAGCGGCGCGGCCGCCGCGCCTTCCATGTAACCGAAGCGCCGCGAGAGGCGTTCCGCGGCGGCGATCAGCAGTTGCGTTGCCGTGCCTTCGCGTGCGATGTCGAGGCTGCCCGAAGGGCCCATCACCGCGAGCACGAGGCACACGCTGCCGGTGTGGTCGAACACGGGCGCGGTCACGGTGCTGATGCCGGGAATGGGTTTGTCGAGCGCCGTGTCCACGCCCTCGGCGCGAATCGCGGCGAGCCGCGCGAGGTAGGCGGACGTGGCGCCTTCGCGCGGCTTCGCGCCAGCGAGCCGCAGTTCGTCCTGGGCGAGGAAGGCTGCGCGCACATCGTCGTCGATCCACGCGGCGAACACGCGACCGATCGACGTGTTCACGAGCGACATCACCGTGCCGGGGCGCAGGCTCACGTGCAGCGGCAGCGCCGATTCTTCGAGGCGCACGACGGTCGGGCCGAGCGGCCCCGGCACCGCGAGCGCGACGCTCATCGCGGTGGCGGCGGCGAGGCCCACCAGCTCGGCATCGGCTTCGCGAACCGGCGAAAGACGCGCAAGGCCGATCAGGCCAAGTTCGAGACTGAGCGGTCCCGCTTCGTAGCGGCCAGCCGCGTCGCGCGCGAGCAGGCCGATCTTCTGCAGGCTCACGAGGTGCGGGAAAGCCTTGGCGGGCGCCATCCCTGCGGCGGCGGCGAGGTCGCGCAGCGGCAAGGGCGTGCCCGCCGCGACGAGCGCGGCGAGAAGCTCGCCCGTGACATCGAGTGACTGGATGCCGCGTTGCGGTTTGTCGGCGGCTTCGGCTGCCATGCCGGTTGCGGCGTCTTCGCCGGCGGCTTGCATTGCGTCGTCGCGCGCAGGCCTGGAGCTTACTCGGGGCATGTCGGTGTCGATGAAAAAGCGGCGGCGGTGATTTCGGCAGCGGCGTCGCGCAGCGCGCGCACGACCGCGCCGTTCGTGCGCACGTCGATCACGCCGGTCGCGCCGATAGCGGTGAGGGTGAGGCTCAGTTCTTGTCCAGGGCCGAGCACGGGCACGCACACGCTGCTGACGCCGGGGCTGGGCGCGTCGATGGCGGGTTCGTAGCCGCGTGCACGGATGGCGTCGAGCGAGGCGAGGAAGGCGGCATCCGGCGTGCTTTCCGGGGGCGCGCCGGCGGCACTGGCCACGTGGCTGGTGCCGCGCCACACCGGCTGCGCGGTTTGCGTGGCCCATGCGGCTTCGAGCGCCTCGGGCGCGAGGAACGCGCAGAACATGCGGCCCGTAGCCGTGGCCCGCAGCGACATCACCGTGCCTACGTGCAGGTTCACGTGCAGCGGCAGGCTCGCATGCTCGTAGCGCACGATAGTCGGCCCTTGCGGCCCGGCAATGCATAGCGCGACGCTGCAGTTGAGCGCCTGCGCGAGCGCGGCGGCGCGCGGCACGGCCTCGCGCAGCGCCGGTTGCTGCGCCAGATGCAGCAGGCCGAGGCGCAGCGCGAGCGGGCCGGGTTCATAGCGCCCCGAAAGCGCGTCGCGCTTGATGAGCCCGAGGCGCGTCAGGCTCACGAGATAGGCATGCGCCTGGCTCGACGGAATGTCGCCGCTCGCCGCGAGTTCGGTGGCGCCAAGCGGCGCGCGCGCGTCGGCGAGGGCGCGCAGCAGGCGTCCGCCTACTTCCACGCTCTGGATGCCGCGCTGCGTGCGGGCGGCCGTCGCGCTGCTTTCCGGCGCGGACGCAGCGCTTTCATTGCGACGTCTCATTGCGCTTTTCTCTGGCTGAAAAAGGGTCCATGTTAACTGAACGGCGGCAGGCGTACGGGCTGCAGCGTGCTTTGGTCGGAAATTAGCATATAGCGATGTAATTCGCTATTGACAAATAAAAGCGGGAAGACCATGATGGCCTCACCCCGGCACAACAGCGGTCCAATTCAATTTCAAACGGGGCGAGACAACCCGGGCTGGCGCCCAACGCGCCCGGCCCGGGCGCGCTTCGCCCCGCCCCGGCTTCAAGAGCCCCTCGATACGGAGACTCAACATGGCAAAGGCGTTCGCATCCCAGGCCGACCTCGAAGAAAAGAAGGTCACCTTCACGCAGCTCTCGGAAAACGCATACGCGTACACCACGGAAGGCGACCCCAACTCGGGCGTCATCATCGGCGACGACGGCGTGCTGATCGTCGACACCACGGCCACGCCCGCCATGGCGCAGGACCTCATCGCGAAGATTCGCACCGTCACCGACAAGCCCATCAAATACGTCGTGCTCTCGCACTATCACGCGGTGCGCGTCCTGGGCGCTTCGGCGTACTTCAAGGAAGGCGCGCAGCAGATCATCGCGAGCCGCGGCACGTATGAAATGATCGTCGAGCGCGGCGAAGCCGACATGAAGTCGGAAATCGAGCGCTTCCCGCGCCTGTTCGCAGGCGTCGAAACGGTGCCGGGCCTCACATGGCCCACGCTCGTGTTCGAGAAGGAAATCACGCTGTTCCTCGGCAAGCTCGAAGTGAAGATCGCGCACCTCGGCTCGGGTCACACGAAGGGCGACACGGTCGTATGGCTGCCGCAGCAGAAGGTGCTGTTCTCGGGCGACCTCGTCGAATACGACGCTGCGTGCTATTGCGGCGACGCTCAACTCGCCGAGTGGCCCGCCACGCTGGAAGCGCTGCGCTCGCTTGGCGCTGAAAAGCTCGTGCCGGGCCGCGGCCCCGCGCTGCTCAATCCTGCGGAAGTCAACAAGGGTCTCGATTACACGAAGGACTTCGTGACTACGCTGCTCGCGCAAGGCCGCGCCGCCGTGGCGCAGAAGCTCGACCTGAAGGGTGCGATGTCGCTCACGCGCGAGGCAATGGACCCGAAGTTCGGCCACGTGTTCATCTACGAGCATTGCCTGCCGTTCGATGTGACGCGCGCATATGACGAGGCGAGCGGCATTACGCATCCGCGCATCTGGACGGCGCAGCGCGACAAGGAGATGTGGGACGCGCTGCAGGACTGAAGCGACAAACGTCTGGAATACGTGGCAGGAGACAAGAATGATCGACTATCAGACGCTGACCTTCGACTACGCGCGATGCAGCGAACAAACTCCGGACGCCGCCGTGTGCGTGCGTCCGGTCGTGGTGGTCGGCGCGGGGCCAGTGGGTCTCGCGACGGCCATCGACCTCGCGCGGCAAGGTGTACCGGTGGTGCTCGTCGACGACGACTGCACGCTTTCCACGGGCTCGCGCGCCATCTGCTTTTCCAAGCGCTCGCTCGATATCTTCGACCGCCTCGGCTGCGGCGACCGCATGGTCGAAAAGGGCGTGAGCTGGAACGTCGGCAAGGTGTTCCGCAAGGACGAACTCGTCTACACGTTCAACTTGCTGCCCGAAAGCGGCCATCATCGGCCGGCTTTCGTGAATCTTCAGCAGTACTATGTGGAAGGCTACCTGCTCGAACGTGCGCAGGCGTTGCCGAACCTCGAAATCCGCTGGAAAAACAAGGTGACGGGCGTCGCGCAGCATGGCACGCCGGGTGCCGCGGATGCGCACGTCGCGCTCGAAATCGAAACGCCCGACGGCCCATACACGCTGCTCGCGCGCTACGTCGTGGCCGCCGACGGCTCGCGCAGCCCGCTGCGCAAGCTCCTTGGTCTCGACAGCCACGGCCGCACCTTCAAGGACCGTTTCCTGATCGCCGACGTGAAGATGGAAGCGGACTTCCCCACCGAACGCTGGTTCTGGTTCGATCCGCCGTTCCATCCGAACCAGTCGGTGCTGCTGCATCGCCAGCCCGACAACGTCTGGCGCATCGACTTCCAGCTCGGCTGGGACGCCGACCCGGTGCTCGAAAAAACGCCCGAGCGCGTGATTCCGCGCGTGCGCGCGCTGCTCGGGCCCGACGTGAAGTTCGAGCTGGAGTGGGTGAGCATCTACACGTTCTCGTGTCTGCGCATGGACAGCTTCCGCCAGGGCAACGTGCTGTTCGCGGGCGACTCGGCGCATCTGGTTTCGCCGTTCGGCGCGCGCGGTGCGAATAGCGGCTTCCAGGACGGCGAGAACCTCGCATGGAAGCTCGCGATGGTGCTGGAGAACCACGCGCCCGACGCGCTGCTCGACACCTACGCGAGCGAGCGCGAATATGCAGCCGACGAAAACATCCGCAACTCCACGCGCTCGACCGACTTCATCACGCCCAAGAGCGCGGTGAGCCGCGTGTTCCGCGACGCCGTGCTCACGCTCGCCCGCGAGCATGCGTTTGCGCGGCAACTCGTGAACAGCGGCCGGCTTTCCGTGCCGGCGGTGTTGCGCGAATCGACCTTGAACACGCCCGACGAAGAGACGTTCGACGGCCAGATGGAGCCAGGCGCTTCGTGCGTAGACGCGCCGGTGCAAAACGCAGCGGGCGGCGAAAGCTGGCTGCTCGCGCATCTGGGCGACCAGTTCGCGGGCCTCGTGTTCAGCCGCGCGGGCTCGGCCTTCGATACCGCGACGCTCGACACGCTGCAGGCGCTCTCGCGTTCCGCGGTGCCGCTCAAGTTCGTGGTGATGCTCGAAGGCAACGCGGCTGTGCCCGCGGGTCTGCCTGCATCGACCGCGGTGCTGCGCGACGTGCACGGGCTGGCGGCGCAGCGCTACGGCGCGCAGGACGGCGCGTTCTATCTGATTCGTCCGGACCAGCACGTGAGCGCGCGCTGGCGGCGCGCCGATGCGGCGCGCGTGCAGAGCGCGCTCAAGCGGGCGCTGTGCGTGCAAGGCACGGCATAGAGGAACGAGGAGGCAACCATGCTGAACACCCAACCGAATCTGGCAAGACCGGACGACTTTTATGAAGCGCTGATCGACATGCATCGCGATCTCGACGAGGCGCAGAGTCAATCTGTCAATGCGCAGCTGATCCTGCTGCTCGCGAACCACATCGGCGAGCACGAAACGCTGATGCAAGCGCTTCGCTTCGCGCGCGCAGGCGTGAGCGCGCCGGCGAGCAACGGCGACACGGGAAAACTTGCGGCGTGAAAGCCTGAAAGAGACCGATAGCGTTAACACATGCGGCCAGTGCGAACTGGCCGCATTCATTTGCCCCACCTAATTCATCGCCCATTTGCGGCACTTCTCGCGCAAGCAATCGTTTGCGTTTGCAAAGCGCGCATGACACCTCGGCGCACTGGCTCGCGTCACCGACTTTCGGCATGCTTTCCACGCGTGCCATCTATGCAAGCTGATTCAAGAACGCCTTGGGAAACGCCGTAAACGCGACACATAGCACTCACTTCGCAAACGCATAAGATAGTCAGACAAATGCGGGCGATGGAATCGTTTTCCGGGGATACAACTTGAATCGCAGCAGTCAAACATGGTCGCGTACGGCGGCGCCGGGCGAGGTCATTTATTCGGAAGGCTTTGCAGGCGAACGGTTGATCTTCGTGATCGCCGACGGCAAGGTCGAAATCTCCACCCGCTGCGACGACAAGAAAGTCGTCATGGCCACGCTCGGACGCGGCGAATTTTTCGGCGAGACTGCGCTGCTCGGTGCGGAACCGCGGCCGAACACGGCGAAGGCGCTGAGCTTTTGCCAGCTGACCGTCGTACCGGCGAACCTCATCGAAGAGGAACTCGAACGCGTCACGCCGATGCTGCGCCATGTGGTGCGCACGCTCACGCGGCGCGTCAAGGCGAAGGACGATCTGCTCGCCACCTACACCCATGCGGACTTCATGCCGGGCGTACTGTCGTACGCGCATGTGCTCGCGCTGATTGCAGGGGCGAGCGATCGCGCCGAAGGCGGCGATACCTGGTCGCGACAGGGCGCGAGTGGTGCCGAAGTGAGCGTGCCGCTCGCCGACGTCGTGCAGAAATGCCGTGCCGTGGCCGGCCATTCTCGTCCGCATGTGATGGCCATGCTCCGGCGCATGGAGAAGCTCAATCTCGTCGCGATGCAAAGCGGGCAGGCCACGCATCTCGCCAACAATGCGGCAGCGGCAGAAGGCGCGTTGGGCCGCCAGGTGGTGACGTTCGACCCCGTACGCATCGTGGAGCGCGCGACGCAGGTCGCAGACAGCGATCTCGATGTGTCGATCAACAGCGAACTCGAACTGATCGAGCTGGGCGATCTCGAAGCGCTGATCGGCGTGGAGCGCAAGGTCATTCTCAACAAGCTCTCGCACGCCGAAATCGCCGATGAGGTCTTCGCGTTCCGCAAGTCGAAGGTGCTGAACTTCGTCGAGCAAAAGGGCGTGGCGTATTTCTCGAAGCGCACGGGGCGAGGCTCGGGCGAACTCAAGTCGCTCGACGATCTGTTGTTCGTCGATCAACGCACGCTGTTCGAAGCCGTGAGCGCACTCGATACCTACGATCTCGCGAAACTGCTCGCCTCGATCGAAGATCAGGCCGTATCCGAGCGCCTGCTCTCGGTAATGGCGGACGCACGCAAGAATGAAGTGTCGTGGGTCATGCGCCGCGACATCAAGATCGATCCCGTGGAAGTCGAAGATATCGAGCAGCGCCTGCTTGAAGCGGTGCGTGCACTCAAGTCGCCTGGCGGACGCCAGGCAGATCGCTGAGTTGGGAGACACGCATGGATCTGCTTACCCTGATCGGTATCGCCATTGGCGCGCTCGCTGTGGTCGCGGGCTTCTCGCTCGAAGGCGGCCATTTCGTCACGCTGCTCCAGCCCGAGGCGCTGGCCATCGTGCTGGGCGGCACGCTCGGCGCCGTGATGATCCAGAACACGTGGGCGCGCTTCTTCGACGCCATCAAGCATTTGCGCATGGCGTTCGTGAAAGCGCCGCGCGTCGATGAAGCGAGCCTCGCCGCCGTGCTGGAGTGGGGCGATCAGGCCAAGCTCAACGGACTGCTCGCATTCGAGTCGATGGACCTGCAGGGCATTCATCCGTACGCGCGGCGCGGGCTCGAACTGCTTGCGAGCGGCGTTTCGACCGCCGTGCTCGAAGATGCGCTCCAGCGCGAACTCGAAGCCTCCGGGCGCAAGCACATGGCGGCGGCGCGCGTGTGGCAGCAGGCGGGCGGCTATGCGCCCACGTTTGGCATTCTCGGCTCGGTGCTCGGCCTCATTCAGGTCACGGGGCATCTGATCGAGCCTGCCGAACTCGGGCCCGGCATTGCCGTGGCCTTCATCGCCACGCTGTACGGACTTGCTTTCGCGAACCTCGTTTTTCTGCCGCTGTATGGCAAGATGCGCGCGCATATCGAAAGCGAACTGCGCTTGCGCAAGCTCTATCTCGACGGGCTGCTCGCCATTTCGCGCAAGGAGTCGCCGCACACGATCGCCACGCGTCTCGCTGGCGAGGTGGGCGGCAAGAGCGGCGGTTTGCAGGGCGAAGCGAACGTATGGGCGCTGGACACCACGCACGCGAGCTGACCGCCCATGCTTTCCGATAAAGACTTGCCGCTCACGGCACAGTTCGATCACGACGAGGACGAGGGCGGCGAATCGAGTTCCGGCCGCTGGCTCATTTCCTACGCGGACCTGATCACGACGCTGATGGTGCTGTTCCTCGCGCTCTACGCGATGCAGCTGGCGAAGCATAAGGAATCCGAAATACGATCGGCAGCGCAATCGACGAGCACGGCGGCAGCGGCCGTGAAAATGCCTGCCGTCGATCAGGCATTGCTCGCCGCGCTCGAAACGCTGCGCCAGCGCGGCGAAATCACGATCGTGCCGGCGGCGCGCGGCGTGGAGATCGGCATCAACGCGAAGATCCTGTTCAACGCGGGCGATGCCACGCTGCTGCCCGAATCGCTTGGCGTGCTGGGCCGTATCGCCGAGGTGTTGCGCGCGGCGCCGGCGGGCAACATCCTCGTGGAAGGGCACACCGACAGCACGCCGATCTCGAACGCAAAATTCGCGTCGAACTGGGAACTCTCATCGGCGCGTGCGGGCGCGGTGGTGCGCTATCTGGTCGAGCGCGGCATCGAACCTCACCGGCTCGCCGCGATTGGCCGCGCCGACAACTTCCCGCTCGTGGCAGGCAACGACCCCGCGAGCCGCGCGCTGAACCGGCGCGTGACGCTGATCGTGCAGCGCTGAAGCTCATGCCCTACGCGTGATCGCCAAAGCAAACGCGCGTCACACTTGCATGGACGGCACGTCCTTCATGCAGCGCAAGGCGAACATCGACCGGCTGTGGCGAATGCTCGAGATGCGATAGAGCTTCTCGCGCAGGAAGCGTTCGTAACCGGCGGTGCCATCGACCGCCACCTTGATCCAGTAGTCGTACTCGCCGGAGACGAGATAGGCCTCCAGCACTTCGGGCAGCGCCGCGAGTTCTGCGCCGAAGCGCGCGAGTGCGTCGTCTTCGTGACGGTCGAGCGTCACTTCCAGAATCACGATGTCGGCGTAGCCCAGCTTTTGCTGGTTCACGAGCGCGACATAGCCGTCGATATAGCCATCGGCTTCGAGCTGGCGCGTGCGGTTCCAGCACGCGGTGGTGGACATGCCCACTTGCTCGGCCAGTTCGGCGTTCGAAAGTCGGGCGTTCTTTTGCAGGGCGCTGAGGATCTTGCGGTCCTGGTTGTCGAGCGCTTTGGGCGGGCGTTCACGAGGGCTCATGGCGAAAAAGAATCTTGTTCAGGTTGTGGCAATTTTAACGGAAGAAGATTCCGTCAATTGGCCAATTCTGCCTGAAAACGGGAAGCCTATACACGCTATT
The DNA here is from genome assembly GCF_040965835.1 of Paraburkholderia sp. BR10872. Classification (NCBI taxonomy): domain Bacteria; kingdom Pseudomonadati; phylum Pseudomonadota; class Betaproteobacteria; order Burkholderiales; family Burkholderiaceae; genus Paraburkholderia; species Paraburkholderia sp. BR10872. Next base: position 133,501 of record NZ_JBFRCN010000014.1, on the reverse strand, counting down.
CCCCGGTATATTTTCCGCATGCCTTCTTGCCTGGCACGACCCACGCGGCCACCTCCCCGCAGTGGGAAGCGCCGTCGCAGCCACGAGCCGCGGCGGTCCGTCAGGGCCGTTTCCGTTGCATTCTGCGGCGGCTACCGGGCGTTGCGTGCGTTCACCGCGCTGCCAGCAATGTCCGGTCAGGCAGATGGCATTTGAAAACCGCGCTTTCGCGCGGTTTTTTGTTGCCCGTTTTCGATACCCGTTTTTAATAACCCCGGCGACCCCGAGCGCCGTTCGTCATCCGTCTTCGCCAGCACGCCCCGCAATGTCGATCCAGCTGTATCTCTCTTTTCTCGCCGCCGCGCTCGTCCTTGTCTACACGCCCGGTCCCGTCAACGTGCTCACCATGAGCCAGGCGCTCCGTGCCGGCTGGCGTCACGCGCTGCCCTGCGTCTGGGGCGGCACGTTCGCGGTGCTCCTCCAGCTCGCGCTGACGGCGCTGTGCCTCAATTCGCTGCTGCTCATTAGTGAGCATTCACTTACGGTCTTGCGATGGCTGGGCGCGGCCTACCTTGTCTGGCTGGGCGGCAAGCAGTGGCGCAGCCGCTCCTTGACGGGCACGGATGCCCCTGCCGAAGCCGATGGCGCGAGCCGTCGCGATTTGTTCTGGCGCGGTTTCGCGACTTCCGGGCTCAACCCGAAGACCTTGCTATTCTTCCCGTCGTTTTTCCCGCAGTTCATGAGCGCCGATGCGCCCTGGAGCGCCAATCGTCAATATTTGCTGCTGGCGGCGACGTTCGCGCTGCTGTTTGCGGGCGGCGTGGCTTCGATGGCGCTCTTTTCGCACCGGCTGCGCCACGTGCTGCAGCGGCCGAGGCGCATGCGCGCCGTGAATCGCCTGATGGGCAGCCTGCTCGTGGGTATGGGCGCGATGATGGCCGGCTTGCGCTGAGCGGCAGGCGGCGGATGGCTCGCGCGGGCGCGCGAACCGGCTGGCGTGACGCGGGTTTGGCGCGCGGCGATGCTTAAGGCGAGGTGGTCGATGCGGCCGGCGCTGCGGTCGGCATGGCCGCTGAGCGTGTTGCCGATTCCGCTGGCACGCTCTGGGGGCCGGAGGTCGTCGAGGCCGAGGCGAGCGTTTGTGCCGTTGCTACGCTAGCTGACGCCGCCACGGGCGTCGCGGCATTGTGAGTGGTCACACTCGTCGCGAGCGCCGCAGATTGCGGGTTTGCCGCAACCGGCGCCGGCACACCCATGATCGCCGCCGCGGTTGCGGCGCCGTGGTCGACCGGTGCGGATGCACCCGGCGCAGAAGCGGCAGGCGCAGGCGCCGCCGTGGCAGGCGCCGACGTTGGCGCGGGCGCAGCCGGTGGCGCTGTCACAACCGGCGCGGCCGGCAGCGCGTTGCTGTGCAATACCGCCGCGCCCGTCGCCGCAGCCGCCGCAGCGGCGGCTGGCGCAGCCGACCCGACCGTAGTCGCGGCGGGCGCGGCGCTTGCCGTTACCGGCTCAATGGGCGGCGGCAACGGCGAAATCTTGATCGCGCCGCCGCCCGGCACAGGCTCGCTGCGCGCCGAAGCGCTCAAATAGCGCCCCACCAGATCGAAGAAGCGCGAGTAAAACGGGCCCGACTGGATCGTCTCGCTCGAAATCTTGACCATCTCGTCGCTGTTCGAGCGAATCGGCAGCGAAACCGACCCCAGAATCGAGAGCCCCACGCTCGCCGACGTATCGCTCTTCTTGAGCGCGTAGCCGTTCTGCACGGCGTTCACGTACACCATGCTCGTATTGCTCGCGTCGCCCGGCGTGCAGACCACGTGCACCTCCACGACGATGTGCTGATCCAACGTCGGCTGGAAGTTCTTCGTGGCGTCGACGGTGTCGTCGCGCGTCATCGTCGTCATGTAGCCCTGGCTCAGCAGTGCGCGGCGCGACGATTCGCAGGCGTCAGTGCTCGCGTAGTTGAAGCTGCGCGAGAACTGGCTGGGCGCGGTGCTCAGCAGCTGATCTTCCTGGAACTTGGGCTTGGGCGAGGAGCACGCGCCGAGCGCAGCAGCCAGCGTCACCGTGATGACGGCGAGAGCGGCGCTGCGAAGCGGGACGGGCAAACGAGGGAAAACTTTTAAAAAACGGGACATATTCGGGGCAAACAGGGCAGCAATGCGGCATTGCATCGGACGGCATGCATTGTAGTTCGGTTCCGCTGCGCACGACCGAACGCTCGTTTTTTCGAGGCATTTCGAAAGCCAGACGAAGGCGTCTCGAAGCTTACATCCCACATGACAAAAAAACGGGCTTCCGCCCAATGCGAAAGCCCGTATCGAGCCGGCGCCCGGGACAGCGAGCGGAGAAGAGAACCCGCTGGCGTGCGCCGCAGCCCGGGTACCGCCGGCTGTTCTGTGCGCGATGCGCTAAATCGTCCGAGCCACACCTGGCGCCGCACCCGCAACGCGGCGTGAGTGGGGGCTCACTTCATCGGTTCACTTCGTCGACTTACTTCGTGCCGACCGTCGTGAGCGGCTGCCACTTGCCGTTCACGACCTTGTAGACCGTCACGCCGCCGTATTTGAGGTCGCCGTACTGGTCGTAGGCCGGCTCGTTCGTGGTCACGCCCTTCATGTTCGTCGTCTTGAGCAGACATCGACGTGATGAAACGCATTCTCGCGGCGTACGACGCCGCTTCGTCGCCCGCGGAGTGGGCCGAATGCAACCGCCAGTTCCATCTCGCGCTGTGCGCGCCCGCGAATAACGCGCGGCTGCGCAAGATGATCGAGGAGTACTGCCTGAGCACGACGAATCGATATCCGCACCTGCGCATGTCGCTCGATACGGAGAAGAACGAGGTGCAAGCGATCACTACGCGATCGTCGATGCCTGCAAACGGCGCGACGTGGATGAAGTGGTGGCGCTCATCGAGCGGCATATTCTCGACACCAGGCGCGAGGTGATGGCCGCGGCGCGGCTGGCTGGTCTGGATAGCTAAGCGTTTCTTCTCGCTGCGCAGAATGGAAAAACGGCGAGCGCCCATAAGGACGCTCGCCGTTTTTCTTGAAGCAGACTTGCGTGTGAAGCGTTGCGCTTACACCGCCATTTCGGGCGGCGCCTGGCGGAAGCACCGCGTGATCCAGCCGAGGTACACGAGGCCGAGCACGAACCAGATCACGCCGAGCACGATGGCGGTCTTTTCGAGGCTGCACAGCAGCCAGATGTCGGTCACGGCGCCGATCAGCGGGAACACCAGACCGCCGAGCAACCCAAAGCCACGCGTGCCCGCCGCGCCGCTGAAGTACTGGCGGATCACGCACAGATTCACCGAAGTGAACGCGAGGAACGCGCCGAAGTTGATGAACGAAGTGGACGTGGCCACGTCGAGCTTCAGCGCGATCAAACCGACGATACCGGCAATCGCGATGTTGATCGCAGGCGTGCGAAAGCGCGGGTGGATGTAGCCGAAGATCGACTTCGGCAGCACTTCATCGCGGCCCATCGCATAGAGCAGACGCCCCACGCTGGCCTGCGCCGAGATGCCCGAGGCGAACTGCGCGAGGATCAGGCCCGCGAGGAAAATCGTCACGAAGATATCGCCGCCCACTTTGCGAGCGATTTCGAACGCGGCCGAATCGGGGTCCTTGAACACGGCGCCCGGGTGCGCGAGCTGCAGCGTGTACGCGGCGATCACGAAGATCGCGCCGCCCACCAGCGCGATCAGCACGATGGCGCGCGGGATGGTCTTTTCGGGCTCGATGGTTTCTTCGGTGAGCGTGGAAACGGCGTCGAAGCCGAGGTACGAATACGCGGCGATCGCAGCGCCCGCCATCGTGGCCGAGAGCGGCACGTGCGGCTGGAAGAACGGCTGCGCCGTGATGAGCCCGCCCGGGCCTGCGGCCGCGGAGGCGTAGTGCAAACACAGGATAACGAACATTGCTGCGATGCCGAGCTGCACGATCATCAGCACGATGTTGAAACGCGCGGCGAGTTCGATGCCGATGACGTTCAGCACACTCGTGAGCACGATGAACGCGACGATCCAGATCCACGTGGGCACGCTCGGGAACGCGGCGCCAAGATACGCCGCGCCGATCAGCCAGATCACCATCGGCAGGAAGAAGTAATCGAGCAGTGTGGCCCAGCCGATCATGAAGCCCAGGTGCGAATTGAAGCTCTTGCGCGTGTACGTGTAGGCCGAACCCGCCACCGGGAAAAGACGCGCGAGCTTGCCGTAGCTGAGCGCCGTGAAGACGATTGCGACTAGCGCGATGAGATACGCGAGGGCGGCGGTGTCCTGGCTCGCGCCTGCGAGCACGCCGTAGGTGCCGTAGACGATCAGCGGCGCCATATAGGCGAGGCCGAACAGGAGCACGGACGGCAGGCCGAGCGTGCGCTTCAGGTGAGGTTCTTGAGTGCCGCGTTCATGCGACGGCGAGGCAGGCTTCATGATGCAGTTGTCTCCTGGGTGCTGCGGTTCTGGCAGGCATGGGCGAGCCTGGCGAGCCGCGCAGGGCGGCTTGCCGGATCGCTGGTTGCCGGGCTTGTTACCGGGTATTAGTGCTACGCGCCTTTAACGCGTGCGCGGGCGGATGTTGAGCGAGCGACGGCCTTGCGCGTCGTTCTCGTCCTCGAGATTGAGCGCAATGCGTGCGTCGTGCAGATAGCTGTAGTGTTCGCGGCTTTGCGCGAGCAGCGCGCGATCCACCTTCGCGTGCAGCACCGCGTCTTCGTTCTTCAACTCGCAGAGCACGTCGCCGAACGGGCTCACGAGCGCCGTTTCGCCCGGGAACGTAAGGTTGTCGTCGCCGTCGCCGGTGCGGTTCACGAGCGCGGCGAACATCTGGTTCTCCATTGCGCGCGCAACGATCGCGCGGCGATGCACGGGGCCGAACGGATCCATATTGCCGTTCGTGACGACGAGCATTTCCGCGCCGAGCGAGGCCACGGCGCGCGCCGTTTCGGGAAACTCGATGTCGTAGCAAATCAGGAGACCCACGGTCATGCCCTTGAATTCGCACACCTCGAAGCGGTCGCCGGGCGTGAATACGCCCACGTCCGTGGCCCACAGATGCGTCTTGCGGTAGCGCAGCGCGATGTCGCCGCGTTCGTCGATCAGGACGGTCGTGTTGTAGAAGCGGTCGCCGTCGCGCTCGGCAAGGCCGACCGCCACGCCGATCTTCGCGGCGCGAGCGGCGTCACGGACTTTGCTCAAAGACGGACCTTCGAGCGATTCGGCTACGTCGCGCACGTTTTCGCGGGTGGGAAAGCCCGTGAGCGTGGCTTCGGGGAAGACGATGAGATCGCTGCCTTCATGGCTTTTGGCCATAGCGTCGAGTACGCGGGCGAGGTTGGGAGCGACTGCGCCGTCCACGATCGGGATCTGCGCGAGTTCGAGTTGCATGCCTGTCTCCTTCCTTATGTATTACGTAAAGCACCGCGTGGGCGTCTGGAGCCGCTATTATCTCCACGATATTTTTGTCGAGAAATTACCCTGCAGGGGTACCCTGATCGGAGGACCCATGGAGCCCCTCATGGAACTGGACTGGCAGGACCGTGCGTTCCATCACCATATCGCGACGCTGATCGACGCCCTCGACGGCCACGACTTCTGGACCCGCATGACGCGTGTGATCGAGCGTTTCGTCGCGTTCGACAACTGGGTTGCGCTCGTCTTCCGGCGCGATCGCGCGCCGCTCGTATGCGCCGAGTCGCCCATGCCCGACGGCACCGTGGATCTCTTGTTCCGCGCGTATCTGGAGGGGATGTACCTGCTCGATCCGTTCTATCTGAACGCCAGCGAAAAGCCGCGCGCAGGACTCGTCACGCTGGCCGAAGTCGCGCCCGATAATTTCCGCATGACGGATTACTATCAGCGCTACTTCAAGAGCAACATCATCGGCGACGAAGTGCAGTTCAACGTGCCTCTCGACGAAGCGCGCACGCTGATTTTCTCGCTAGGCGCAAAGCACCATTACACGGAGCGCGATATTGCGTTGTTCGCGATGTTCGCGCCGTGGGTGATCGCGCTCATGAAGCAGCGGCTCGCGTATGAGACGTTTGCCGAGGGTGTTGCCGAGGCAGTCGCGTCTGATGTATCTGAAGCCGACAGCGCGGCGCAGCAGGGGCAGTTGAGCGAGGCGGGCTTTGCGAGCCGCATCGAGGCGGTCACGCAGCAAAGCGGACGCGTGCCGCTCACCGCGCGCGAGATCGAAGTGGTGCGTTTGAGCCTGAGCGGTTTTTCCACGCGCGCGATTGCGGAGCGGCTCGCCATTTCGTTCGAGACCGTGCGCGCGCACAAGAAGCATATTTACGCGAAGCTCGGCGTGAGTTCGCAGTCGGAGTTGTTTGCGCTTTTCTACGAGCCGCTCGGGCGCGCGGGCGTATGAGCGCCGCGCGCCTTCGACGGGGTGCGTCAGAACTCGACGAGCGCGAAGTCTTCCTTGCCCACGTCGCAGAGCGGGCAGCGCCAGTCGTCGGGCACATCGGCCCAGCGGGTGCCGGGAGCGAGGCCGTCGTCGGGGGCGCCTGCCGCTTCGTCATACACCCAGCCGCAGATCACACAGACCCAATGCTTGAGCCCGTCGTCGGCGCTGGCCGCAGCCGTCGAGGCGCTTGAGGAGGCCTCGGGCGCGGCGCCTTCGGGCGGGGTGTCGAGCGCGACGACGAGCGGCGCTGCGGTGCTCTCGCGTTCAGCGAGCTTGCTTTGCAGCGTGGCGAGCAGCGCGGCGGCTTCGTCGGCGGTGAGGTCGATCCAGTACGGGTCGCCTGCGCCGTCATTCAGGCGTTCAGGAGAGAACTGGATTTCGAGGGCGACGCCTTTCTTGTACATAAGCGAAAACGGTTGGCTTGATGCCCCGGACGCGCTGCGCTTACAGGAAGTAGCGGAACAGCAGCGAGGCCGCGATGCCGCCAGCGCCGATCAGCGCGAGCATTTGCAGGAGCGTGATGGACTTGCTGGACTTGGCGTTCGAAGCCGCGGGACGGGTGGTGGTGTTCATAGGGTGAATTTGCGGCGGCGTGGGTTGCGATTTCGATTGCGCCCCGAAAAGTCGCCATCATCGGCATGACGGCGGCAGAGCGCGGCGGGGAGTTTCGCACGATTTCGCATCGGCGGGGGCATTTGCGGGGCGACTGTGCGCACGCGCCGCAGATTCGCCGCGGCAACCTGCGCCGCACAGCGGCATCGATTATCGCCGCTAATCTGGGCCGGATTCCTGAGCGCGCGGAGATGGTTTATTTCGCAGGCGTTGAGAGAAGCGGCTCACAACTGCAGCCAGCGCCGTTCGACATACGAGAACAGCCAGCTGACCGGCACCGCGCACGCCATGCCGATGGCGACCTGCGCCACGCGAAAGAGCGCGACGTCCCACACTGGTCCGTTCATGGGCACGAGCAGCACGATCGTGGTGGTGATCGCGCCCAGTCGCGCGGCGGTGCTCACGCTCAGGCACCAGCAGCCGATGATCACCACGCTCACGGCGAGGAGGTAGGCCGCGAGATTTTCCGGGCCGAACGCCGCCGTCGCGAGCCCCACCGCGCCGCCCGCAATCGCGCCGATGAACTGGTCGCGCGACTGCGCAAGCGTATCGGCGTAATCGTGCTGGGTGACGGCAATCGCCGTGATCGCGGCCCAGAACGCTTGTTCGGTGTGGAGCGCGCGGCCGATGCTGTATGCAAGGCCTGCCGCGCACACGGCGCGCATCGCCATGAGCGTGCCCTGCGCGGCGCGACTCTTGAGCGGCAGGCGCTTGAGCGTGCCCAGCGCCGATTGCTGGAGCGAAGTCAGGTAGGCGTAGAGGTTGTCTTGTGGGTCGTGCATTGCGCGTGATCGGTCGTAAGGAGAACGTGAGGCTGGGCGGGCGCGTTGCCAAGCATATCAAGCCGTGTTTGCAATATGCGGATCGTCGGGCAGGCGATGCATGCGCAACGGCGTCGCCGCGTGGCGCAGGAGCGAGACAAAAAAAGGCGCGATGCCAACCGGCATCGCGCCTTTCTACAGCCGAAAAACCGTGCGTTACTTCCTGTCGATCGAGATCGCGCCCGGACCCGTTACCGCGAGTGCGAGCAGTCCGCCGGCGATGCTGATGTTCTTGTAGAAGTTGATCATGTTCGCCATTTGATCGGCGCCCGTCATGGTCCAGAAGTGATGGCCGATGAAGGCCGTCGCAACGGTATAGATCGCGAGCAGCACGGCGAGCGGCCGCGTGTAGAAACCCACGAGCAGCAGGATGCCGACCGCGAACTCCATGATCACGGCGATGACGGCCGACAGCATCGGCACGGGCGCGCCCACGTGCGCCATGTAGTCGACCGTGCCCGAAAAGCCGGTGATCTTGGACCAGCCGAACAGGATGAACAGGGAAGTCAGCAGAATGCGTGAGACCAGCAGCACGACGTCGTTGCCCGGCCCGAACAGGTTGTATCGCATGGTTTTCTCCGAATAAGTTTTAAGCAGTTCACTACGTATCAGTTCGCGCTTTGCCGGGCGGCGGCCCACTTTGAGTGAGTGGACCGCCGCGCGCCGGTCTGCGCAAGCATAACCTCAGGCGCAACGCCGAAGTCAGGACCACAGCTCCGACACTTCGATATTACGCAGATCGAACACGAGGACCTCTGCATCGTGTCCGTCGCTAAAGCTCAACTCGCGCTCGGAGCGGATGCGCGCGCCGTCGCCCTCGCCCAGTTCCACGCCGTTCAGCTTCACGCTGCCGCGCGCCACGTGAACGTAAGCGTAGCGGTCGGCGTCCACTTCGATCTTCGCCGTTTCCGCGCCGTCGAGGCGGCCTGCATAGACGCGTGTGTCCTGGCGCAGCAGCAGCGAGTCGTCGGCGCCGTCCGGCGAGAGGATCAGGCGGAACTTGCCGCGCTTTTCCTCATCGGCGATGTTCTTCTGCTGGTAGCGCGGCTGCGCACCCTTCACGTTCGGCGCAATCCAGATCTGCAGGAAGTGCACCCCTTCGTCGGCCGAGTGGTTGAACTCGCTGTGCGCGACACCGGTGCCGGCGCTCATCAGCTGCACGTCGCCGGGGACGATCACCGAGCCCGTGCCCATCGAGTCCTTGTGCTCCAGCGCGCCTTCCAGCACGTACGAGAAGATTTCCATGTCGCGGTGCGGGTGCTTGCCGAAGCCGCGCGCCGGGGCCACGCGGTCGTCGTTGATCACGAGCAGGTCCGAGAAGCCTACTTGCTTCGGATCGTAGTAATTGGCAAACGAAAACGTGTGACGCGAGCTGAGCCAGCCATGTTCACCGCGGCCGCGTTGGTCTGCCTTGCGAAGTTCGATCATTTTCGTCTCTCCTGTCGGGCCGAGTTGGCGCTTTAGCGCCTTACCCTGGCCCCATTGGGTTGATGGGATTCGCTTGATTGGTTGCGATGGAAGAATTTTAGGTCAATCAAATCGACTGGAATCACCGTAAAATACGACTCACTGTCACGATGAAGTGGACAATCGGAATGCAACTCGACGACATGCGGATCTTCGTGACCACCGTGGATGCGGGCAATTTCACGGCGGCGGCCCATCGGCTGCGGCTTTCCAAGCAGTTCGTGAGCCGGCGCGTGGCGGCGCTGGAGGGCGATCTGGGCGCGCGCCTGCTGGTGCGCAACACGCGCAAACTGGCGGTCACGGACCTCGGCCAGGACTTCTACGAGCGCGCGAAGCGCATCCTTTCGGACGTCTCGGAGGCCGAGCAGGCCATGTCGGACCGGCGCAGCGAGCCGCGCGGCTTGCTGAAAGTGAGCGCGCCGATGTCGTTCGGCATGGCGCACCTTTCGCCGCTCGTCGCCGAATTTCTGCGTGAGCATCCGGACGTGCGCTTCGACATGGATCTGAGCGACCGCACCGTCGACGTGATCGGCGAGGGTTTCGACATGGCGCTGCGGATCGGCCGGCTGGCGGATTCCACGCTGGTCGCGCAAAAGCTCATCGACGTGCGCATGATCGCCTGCTGCAGTCCCGGCTACCGGCGCCGCCGGCGCGCGCCCCAAACGCCTGCCGATCTCGCGCAGCACGCCTGCCTGCCGTACGGGCAGCAGGGCCGCGCGCCGTGGGAATTCATCGTTGATGGCGTGCGCACGCCTTTCGACGTGCACGGGCCGCTGCGCGCGAACAACGGCGAAGTGATCCGCGACGCGGCCATTGCCGGGCTCGGCATCTGCTACCTCCCGGACTTCATCGTGGCGGGATCGGTTGATGCGGGCCTGCTGGTGGAGGTGCTGGAGCCGTTCATGCCGCCGCCCAACGCGCTCCATGCGCTGTACCCGCAGCATCGTGAAGCTTCCGTGACGATCCGCGCATTTACGCAATACCTGCGCGAGCGGCTCGCGGCGCGTGCGGCAACCGCGCGCGGCGGCGCGCTTTGACGCAGCAAGCGTGCGGCCCTTGCGGAAGGGCCGTTGCGCCTGCATCTAACGCATAAAGCTTCTTGAACGCAACATGACAGCGCGGCCGCGTGAGGCGCCTTGTCGCAGTTTCGTTGTATGCTCACCGCCCCGAGGGTTGCTCGGGCCGCGCGATGCGGGCGCGGAACCCCATACTGGCGGGCTTTGACGGACGCTATGGGGTCCGATAGGCAGGGTTAATACCGGCGATCAAAGCAACCAATTTTTCAAACGGACGCGGTTCCCGTAACCTTCGTCCATACCTTTTCCCAACCAGAGCGAGGAAACAACGCATGTCTCTCATCAACACGCAAGTCAAGCCGTTCAAGGCAACCGCATACCACAACGGTAAGTTCGTTCCGGTCTCTGAGGAAAACCTCAAGGGCAAGTGGTCGGTCGTCGTGTTCTATCCGGCCGACTTCACTTTCGTGTGCCCGACCGAACTCGGCGACCTGGCTGACCAGTACGCGGAATTCCAGAAGCTGGGCGTCGAAGTCTACGGTGTGTCGACCGACACGCACTTCACGCACAAGGCATGGCACGACACGTCGGACACGATCGCCAAGATCCAGTACCCGCTGGTCGGCGACCCGACGGGCGCAATCACGCGCAACTTCGACGTCATGATCGAAGAAGAAGGTCTGGCACTGCGCGGCACGTTCGTGATCAACCCGGAAGGCGAGATCAAGCTGTGCGAAATCCATGACAACGGCATCGGCCGTGACGCCAAGGAACTGCTGCGCAAGGTGCAAGCCGCTCAGTACGTGGCAGCACACCCGGGTGAAGTCTGCCCCGCCAAGTGGACGCCGGGCGCTGAAACGCTCAAGCCGTCGCTCGACCTCGTCGGCAAGATCTAAGCGTCGCTGTTCAAATGCGATCGCCCTGATCGCATGACGCCCAAGTCTCACTAGCTGTATCCCCGGGCCCCGCCCACTCGGCCGCGGTCCGGGTGCCTGTTCGCCTCTTGACGCCATAAGCGGAACGGCGAAATTGCCAGGCAATACTTAGAATTCCCCCGCTTCTTCTCTAGCCGGAAAAAAAGCCATGCTCGACGCCAACCTCAAAGATCAACTCAAAAGCTACCTCGAAAAAGTCACGCAGTCGATCGAGATCGTTGCGTACCTGGACGATGGCGAGAAGTCGCAAGAACTGCAGCAATTGCTGCAGGACATCGCATCGCTCTCGAATCGCATCTCCTACGAAGCACGCCGTGGCGCCGCAGCCGGCGACGCGCGTACCCCTTCGTTCGATATCAAGCGCGCGAACTCCGACGTGAAAGTCACGTTCGCGGGCATTCCGATGGGCCACGAATTCACGTCGCTCGTGCTGGCGCTGCTGCAGGTGGGCGGCCACCCGGTCAAGCTCGAGAACGACACCATCGAACAGGTGAAGGCGCTCGACGGCGCGTTCTCGTTCGAAGTCTATATGTCGCTGTCGTGCCAGAACTGCCCGGAAGTCGTGCAGTCGATCAACGCGATGGCTTCGCTCAACCCGAACGTGCAGATCGTCACGATCGACGGCGCGCTGTATCAGGACGAAGTCGAGAAGCGCCAGATCATGGCCGTGCCGACCATCTACCTGAACGGCGAAGTGTTCGGCCAGGGCCGCATGGGCGTGGAAGAGATTCTCGCGAAGCTCGATACCGGCGCATCGTCGCGTGCTGCCGAGAAGCTGAACCAGAAGGATGTTTTCGACATGCTCATCGTCGGCGGCGGCCCCGCTGGCGCTGCGGCTGCGATCTACGCGGCGCGCAAGGGCATCAAGACCGGCGTGCTCGCCGAGCGCTTCGGCGGCCAGGTGCTCGACACGATGGCCATCGAGAACTTCGTCTCGGTCACGGAAACGGAAGGGCCGAAGTTCGCCACGGCGCTGGAGCAGCACGTGCGCGCCTATGACGTCGACATCATGAATCTGCAGCGCGCCGAAGCGCTCGTGCCCTCGGGCAACGGCTTCGAAGTGCGCACGCAAAGCGGCGCGACGCTGCGTGCGAAGAGCGTGGTGCTCGCCACCGGTGCGCGCTGGCGCAATGTCGACGTGCCGGGCGAGCAGCAGTACAAGAACAAGGGCGTGGCCTACTGCCCGCACTGCGACGGCCCGCTCTTCAAGGGCAAGCGCGTGGCGGTGATCGGCGGCGGTAACTCGGGCGTGGAAGCGGCAATCGACCTGGCCGGTATCGTGAGCCATGTCACGTTGCTCGAATTCGGCGCGCAACTGCGTGCGGACGAAGTGCTGCAACGCAAGCTGCGCAGCCTGCCGAACGTCACGGTGCACCTGAACGCGCAAACCACGGAGATTTCCGGCGACGGCCAGAAGGTCACGGGTCTCGCTTTTCTCGAACGCACGTCGGGCGAGAAGCGTCATCTCGAACTCGAAGGCGTGTTCGTGCAGATCGGCCTCGTGCCGAACACCGAGTTCCTCAAGGGCACGGTGGCGCTGTCGAAGCACGGCGAGATCGAAGTGGACGCCAAGGGCCAGACGTCGGTGCCGGGCGTGTTCGCCGCGGGCGACGTGACGACCGTGCCGTTCAAGCAGATCGTGATCGCCGTGGGCGAAGGCGCGAAGGCATCGCTGGGCGCATTCGACTACCTGATCCGCTCCTCCGTGGAGCAGGAAGAGGATGCGAAGGCGGCGCCCGTGGTCGCCTAAGCAAAGGTTTGTAGCAGTCTCTCTTTACGCCGGCTCACGCCGGCGTTTTTTTATGGTTTCGCGCAAGAAGACGGCTCAGTCCTGGACGAGCGGGCTGCCTATTACAGAATATGTGAAATTAAATGAACAGCGCCTCGGTGCGCGTGCCAAACTGGCTGCTGTCGGGTCGGCACCGTCGATCGAGGAGACGAAACATGCAGCGCGAAACATTCATCCGCAGCCTGGCCGAGGAGGGCTTTCCCGAGCCCGTTGTCGTGACGCGCGAAGCCGGCGTCATGGAGGTCCATTCGCATCCGTTCGAAGCGAAGGCGCTGGTCATCGAGGGCGAACTGCACATCCGCGTAGGCGACGAAGAGCGACACTACAAGGTCGGCGACGTGTTTCATCTCGCCGCCAACCTGCCGCACGCCGAGCGCTATGGGCCGCAGGGCGTGCAGTACCTGGTGGGGAGGAAGTGAGGGGGGCGCCTATGCCGCGAGTGGCCGAAGTTCCGAGCGGATTCAACGGGTCGATGCAGCACACCACACCCTGCGTGAGCAGCCGAGGTGTTGCAAATGAAACAGCGACCGAGGATCCATTGCTCCGATAGCCAGCGAAGACTAACGTGGGAGCGCTGGCGCTAAGGCGACTCGCTCCCTCACCCCCGCGCCGCGATTTCCTTCTTCCACCCCGCGATGATCTTCCCCGCGAGCGCATTGTAGTCGCCGTCGAAGTGGTGATCGCCGTTCGTCTTCACGACGTCGATGCCGGTATTCGCGAGCGCCGGACACAGCGTGTCTTTCTCGCCCGCGCCATACACACATTGCACGATAGAAGGCGGCACCTTCGCGAGTTCCGGGCGCACCTGCAGTGCCTTGTCGCTGGCGGGCATGCCGAGCCAGCCCGTCACGCGAATCTGGAAGTCGGCGTCGGGCGCGAAGCCGAGCAGCGACATGTACGACACCTTCGCGCGCAACGTGTCGGGCAGACGGTTGTAGGCGAACGGCATCACGTCCGCGCCGAACGAGTAGCCCACCAGCGCGATGTGCTGCGCATGCCAGCGCGAGCCGTAAGTCTTCAGCACGCGGGCGAGATCGTGGCTCGTTTGCTCGGGCGTCCTTTCGCTCCAGAAGTAGCGCAGCGCGTCCCAGCCGATCACCGAAATGCCCTGCTTTTGCAGCGCTTCTGCAATCGTCTTGTCGAGATCGCGCCAGCCGCCGTCGCCCGAGATCACCACCGCGAGCATGTCGGTGGGGTGCGCCGCGGGCAGTTCGACGAGCGGCAGGTCCGACACGTCCTCTTCACTTTCCGTCACGACGCGCAGGTGATTCGATGTGAGCGCAACGATCTTGTCGGCGTCGGCAACGCTGGGGGCGAAGGCGCGCGGAGCGCCGGAAGTGGCTGCGTGCACATCTTTCGTCGTCACACCCTGCTCGAAGAAGCCGGGCAGGCCATTGCCGCGCGAGAGCGTGGGGTCGGCCGGGCAGGGCGCGAAGCGCGCGTCGAGCTTTGCGGCCGGATCGAGCGACACGGCGCCCGCCATCGTGTTCGCGGGCGCCTGCGAGAGCATGCGCTGTGCGATGAGCGCACCTTCGCCGCTGCCGATCGCGATCGGCGCGTAGTACTCGCTGGAGCCTAGCTGGCGTTCGAGTTGGTGGCTCAGCGCTTCGGCGTCGCTGTAGAGCTTGTGGCAGGTCTCGTTCTTCACGGCGGCGAGGTTCTGCGCATAGCGCTCCGTTTCAACACCCACGACGAGCGCGCCATGCTGCGCGAGCGCGTCGGCGCGCGTCTGGTCGGCGGCGCTCCAGTGCTTGTCAGCCGAGAACAGCACGGTGAAGCCGCGCATGGCGATACTCGGTTTCGTCACCGCGACTTCGCCGTAACGGCCGCCCGAAACGTGCATGGTCGCGGCGGAAGCGGGCGTCGAGACGGGCGTCGAAGCCGCGTTGGCGTGAACCGCGCAAAACGCCAGTGCAGCGGCGCCCGCTGCCGTGCCTGCAATGCGCGGCAGCCTGGGAATACGGAATGTCATGAGCGCCAGCCTCCTGCCAGCAGCGATAGATCAGCGAGAGTGATGAACACGCTGATCGAGCCCGAAGCGGCCAGATAGCGTGGTTCCCAGCGCGGCGCGAACTTGTTCTTGAAGCCGCGCAGCCCCCGGAAGTTATAGAAGCGGCCGCCGAAGCGCCAGATGAAACCCGCGAGCCGGTGCCAGGACGACGCGAGCGGCGAAGGGCCCATGCCCGAGAGCGGCGCCATGCCGAGCGAGAGCGACTGGTAGCCTGCGGCCTTCAGATGCAGCGCGAGCTGCGTGAACAGATATTCCATCGCGTAGGGCGAGGCGCCCGGCATATGGCGCATGACGCCCACCGTCGCGTCGGTGTTCAGATCGGTCGTCATGAAGGTGACGAAGGCGAGCGGCTCGCCGTTCTGACGGATGAGCAAGACGGACTGCGCGGCGAGATAGTCGTCGTCGAACGCGGCCACCGAGAAGCTTTTCTCGCGCGCTTCGCGGTCCTGCAGCCACGCGTCGGAGATCGCGCGCAGCACCGGCAGGCTCGCGCCCATCTGCGTGGGCTCGATATGTTCGATCGAAAAGCCGTCGCGTTCGCCGCGCTTGAGCGCGTAGCGCAGATGCGCGCGCTGCGGACCCTTGAGGTCGAATTCCTGCAGCATCACGCGCGCTTCCTCGCCGAGCTTCATCAGCGTGAGGCCGGCGTCGAGATAGAGCGGCAGCGCGTCGGCGCGCACCTGGTAGAACGCCGCGCGGCCGTTGTGTGCGTGCGCGAGCGTGACGAACTCGCGGATCAGCGCGGGCCACTCTTCGCGCGGGCCAACCGGATCGTGCAGCGCCGCCCACGTGCGACCGCGCTTCGCGTACATCAGGAAAGCCTTGCGCGAGGTGGAGAAGAGGAAGCTCTTGTCGCCCATCAGCGCGAGGCCCGCGTCGCTGCGTTCCTGCGCGCGCACGATACGCGCGGCCTCTTCGAGGTCTTCGCTCGGGGGCATCACGAAGCGGCCGGCGGCGGGGCGCAGCAATTGCCACAGTGCGAGCGCGGCGGCGAACACGCCGGCGCCGAGCGTGGCGCGCAGCGCGCGCGGCGCGCGGCTGTGGAAGGCGAATTGCCACCAGAGGCTTTGCGAGTACTGCACATCGCGGAACGCGAACAGCAGCACCCACACGGCGAGCGCGATCACGCAGCCGACCGAGGCGAGCCAGGCCGGCGTGAATCGCTCGCTGAACATCGACGAGTGGCGATTGAAGCGCTTGCGCGTACCAAGCAGCAGCACGATCAGCACGCACAGCACGCCCGCTTCGACGAAGGCGAGGCCCTTGGCGAGCGAGAGCGCGAGGTTGGCCACGGCGATCACGAGCGCGAGCCACCAGGCGGCGTCCAGACGCCGCAGCAGACCGCGCGCGACGAACAGGAGCAACACGCCGAAGAGGCTGCCCATCAGCTGCGAGCTTTCGAGCACCCAGAGCGGCACGATGGTTTGGAGCAGCGCGATGCGCTTGGAGAACGCGGGTGTGGCGCCCGAGATCACGAGCATGCTGCCGGTCACGAACGTCACGATGGCGAGGAAGAGCGGCGCGAGTTGCGAGACGCCATCGGCGCCGCGCTTCGCAAAGCGGGCGCTGAGCGGTGTCTTGAGCGCGCGGCCCTCGAATACGGCGAGCACCGCGGCGGCGAGCGCGAGCGGCGCGCCGAAGTAGATCGCGCGATAGGCGAGCAGCGCGGCAAGCACCTTCGAGGTCGGCACGCTCGGCCCGAGCGCGTAGACCATCGCGGCTTCGAACACGCCGATGCCGCCGGGCGTGTGGCCGATCAGGCCGAGCAGCATGGCGGCGCAATACACGGTGAGGAAGTCGGTGAAGCCGAGAAGCGCATGCGGCATGACCGACCAGAGCGCGAGCCCGGCGCCGACCACGTCGAGCGCGGCCAGCAGCAGCTGCGCGACGAGGTCGCGCCGCGCCGGCACCGAAAAGCGCAGCCATGCGCGGCCGAACGGCTCGATCTCGCGCGCGCTTGCGGGGCAAACGATGACCATCACCGCGCCGCAGCCGAGCACCACGCCGCCGATCAGGCGCAGTTCGTCGGGCGAGAGGTGCAGCAGACCGGAGAGCGTGCTTGCGGCGCCCACCATGCCGAGCGCGGTCATGAACACGAGTGCGAGGGCGAGCGTGACGCTCGTGAATACCGTCATGCGGCCGATTTGCGCGGCGGTGACGCCCGCGCCGCCATACACGCGGCAGCGCACTGCGCCGCCCGTGAGCGCGCCGAAGCCGGTCACGTTGCCGAGCGCCGAGCCTGCGATCGCGCCGGCCCACAACGCGCCGCGCGAGACGCGCGCGCCCAGGTAGCGCAGGCCCACGGCGTCGCGACCGACCAGCGCGACGAAGCTCACGGCCGTGGCGGCGAGGGCGCCGACCCATTGCGCGGGCGTGAGCGTCCAGAGCTGGCGGATCACCGAGTGGTAGTCGACCGTGCGAGAGAGGTGCTGGAACACGACCAGCAGCAGCGCGCAGATACCGAGCGCGAACACCGGCGCGACAAAGCGCTGCAGGTGCAGGGCACCGGCACGGCGGCGCAGCGCCCCGAGGGCGCGCGCCGCGCGCGAAGAATGCGATTGGGACATGGATCGGTCTGGTGGCTCTCTGCGATGTCGCCGTATCGACTGTTACAGCTTCCCCGGCGGTGACATCGTGTTTATTCGCGTTTTGCGCTTACGTTCTTTCGAGGCCGGGTCTCGCGCATCACGCGCGCGAACCGGAAATTCGAGCCGAATCGTAATCGTTCGGAAAGGACTAGTTAAGCTCAGCAAACGCATGGGACTACCCGCCGGTTGACGCCCCGGTGCAAGAAACCGCTATTGGGTGCAGATCAGTTCGACGCGATGACGCGTCGTAACTAGTGGATTTAATTAGGGAATAATCTTTTTGCGATTGATGTTTGTGGGGCCTGACTAACAGGCGGCCAGAACGGCAAGGTAATCGTTAACTTGTGAGTAATGGGGGGGCGCAGATCGCGTGCTGAAACGCGCGCCGAGTGGGCTGGTTCGCCGAAAGCCTTGCGTGGCGGGCGTTGCAGGCACTCCTGGTTGGCAGCCGGAGATGATGTTTTGGGTGTCAACCAGGCACTTTCTGAAACCGCTGTCACTAATTCGAGACAGCTCGTTTAATCCTTTTACAATGCTCGACGGGCGAGTTAGTCTGCTTTGGTCAAGAGTTGTTTTACCGTGCCGGGAGAATGACGTGAAAAGACTAGCCTTGACTTCCCTTTCACTGGCCGCGCTCGGGGTTGCTGGCACGGCTCAGGCACAGACTAGCGTGACGCTGTACGGCACCATCGACACCTCGATTACCTACGTCAATCACGCCGACGGCAGCAAGAACCTTTGGACGCTCGGCAACAGCAGCTTCGGCAATCTCTCCGGCTCGCGATGGGGTTTGAAGGGCGCTGAAGATCTCGGTGGCGGCCTCAAGGCGATTTTCCAGTTGGAAAGCGGCTTCAACCCGTCCACAGGCGCGCTTGCGCAGGGCGGCAGGCTGTTCGGCCGACAGGCATACGTGGGCTTGACGGCCGAGCAGTACGGGTCGCTCACGCTCGGGCGGCAGTATGACCCGCTCATCGACCTCGTGCAGGGCATCACGGCCGACAACTATTTCGGCTCCGTGTTCGCAACGCCCGGCGACGTCGATAACTACGACAACAGCTTCCGCGTGAACAACGCCGTCAAGTACACCACGCCCGTATGGAGCGGCCTCCAGGCTGCGGCGATGTACTCGTTTGGTGGCATCGCGGGTTCGACAGGCGCCGAGCAGTCGTACTCGGCGGCGGTCAACTACACCAACGGTCCGCTCGCGCTGGCAGGCGGCTACTTCTACGCGGCGAACAGCCAGGCCGTCAACGGCATTCGCACCGGCGGCTGGACGAGCACCTCGGACGGCACCTTCGACGGCCCGATCAACTCCGGCTACGCTACGGCACACTCGCTCACCATTGCGCGCGCGGCGGCGCAGTACCAGCTCGGCCAGTTCACCTTCGGCCTCGGCTACAGCAACGCGCGCTACTCGCCCGATGCGAGTTCGGTGTTCCGGGAGACGCAAAAGTACAACACCGGCCAGGGCTTCATGAACTATCAGCTGAACCCGGCGCTGCTGCTCGGCATTGGCTACAGCTACACGCACGCCAACGGCGATACGTCGGCGAATTACAACCAGGTGTCGCTCGGCGCGGATTACAGCCTCTCGAAGCGCACGGACCTTTACATGACGGCGGCCTGGCAGCATGCGAGCGGCGATACCGGCAACGGCACGGGCGGCTCGATGCCGGCCGAGGCTTCGGTCGGCTCGTACGGTTACTCGGGCACCTCGAACCAGACCATCGTGAACTTCGGGTTGCGGCACAAGTTCTGAGCGACGGCCTCGATCGACAACGCCGGATGCGCCAACTGGGCGGCGCATCCGGCGTTTTGGCGTGTGCGGCCCTGGGTTCAGCTCAAGGCGCGTCAAGCGTCAGGGCATCGCGCGTCACGCCTCGCGCGAACGCCGGAGCGTGAGCAGCGCAAGCCAGGCGGCGAGGCGCTCCATACCGCGCCGCACGCCCGCGAACGGCGGCTGCCATGCGCTCGTGATGCTCACGCGTGCCGGCAAGGCGGCCTCAGTGCTGAGCCAGATACGTTCGCCACGCTCGAGCCGAAGCGTCTCGCCCGGTTGCACCCAGTGGTCGTAGGGCGAGCGGGCGCGCGTGACCCATACCTGGGCTACCTGAACACGCAGCGTGGCTGATGCGCTCACGCGCCAGGTGACAGTGCGCATGGGCGGCACGGCGAAATGGACCGACTGGATGGGCAACGGATCGTCGAGCCGGTCGGTTGCGTCCGCAACGGCGTGCGGCGCGGATTGCGAGACGGGCTGTAAAGCGGGTTGCGAAGCGGTCAGTGAAGCTGCCTGAAAAGCGTCATCCATCGTTTTCTCCAGTTTTTGGAGCCGACGGACGGAGCGCTATCACCCAGAAAAACAAAAAGCCCCGTCGATGCCGGCGGGGCTTGTGATTTGCGTGACGACAGACTGCTAGTACGCACACCATCCCCGTGGGTTACCCGTATGGGTTTTCCACGGATGATTCATCGTGTGTGCGATGACGAGGCGGGTGGAGGACGTGTGCATGGCTTGAGTGTGCGGGGTGCCTTGCAGCGCTGTCAACCGGAAATGCTTAAATGGGCTTTGGCAGCCGCAGTTTGTGTTGCGTGCGAGTCTCGTTCGCACCTTTGCATGACGCGATCGTGCCCTTCGATGGCATATCCTCTTGCGGGCAGCACCGTTTTCTCACTAGGATTGGTTGTTTTTCATGGATATCCGTCGAACCGTCCCACAATGTGGGGGGGGCGTACTCCCTGATACGCCCCGCGGCATCGACGTGTTGTGTGGAAACGACTGCATCTGATATATCACATACAGAATATTGCTTTTTGTGGCGACGCAACATATGATTGAGTTATTCGATTACTCAATCATGCGGAGCTTCAAATGGATTTCGTTTCTCTCGCACTGTTCGGTGCAGCGGTCGTGGGTCTGGGTGCAGCTGCTACGGTCATGATCGCCAGGTGGCTGCCGCAGTCCGCCATTGAGCAGGCTGCGCAGCATGGCCGGTACGCTGGTTTGGGCGAAGCACCGCGCGCCAGGGCCGTTCGTCGTGCACAATTCGGTCCGCGAATCCGTCCGCAGGTCGGAAAAGAGGTAATCAATGTCGTCAGAACAAACTGAAGTTGTAGCAAGCCGGGAAGCGGCGCCGCTCAAGCTGGCGCTGCAGCCCATCAACGCCACACTGAGCCTGCGCGATCAGGCTTATGCCATGCTGCGCCAGGCCATTGCCGACGCCGATATCTACCAGTCGCGCGAGGAAATCCGGCTCGACGAGCGCGTGCTGAGCGAATCGCTCGGCGTGAGCCGCACGCCGGTTCGCGAGGCCATGACGCTGCTCGAGCAGGAGGGCTTCCTGCGCATGGTGCCGCGCCGCGGCATCTATATCGTGCGCAAGAGCAAGCGCGAGATCGTCGAGATGATCCAGATGTGGGCCGCGCTCGAAAGCATGGCCGCGCGTCTCGCCACGATCCACGCCACCGACGAGGAAATCGCGCGGCTGCGCCACATGTTCGACGACTTCCGCGACAGCACGCCCGCGGAACACATCGCCGAGTACTCGGACGCCAACATCGCGTTCCACCAGGCGATCGTCGAGCTTTCCCGCTCGCAGATCATCCTCGACACCATCAAGAACATCTTCGTGCACGTGCGTGCCATCCGCCGCATGACGATTTCGCAGAGCGACCGGGCTTCGCGCTCGATCGTCGATCACCTGCGCATCATCGAGGCGCTAGAGAAGCGTGACACCGAGCTGGCGGAAAAGCTCGTGCGCCAGCATTCGCTCGATCTCGCGGCTTATGTCGAGAAGAACTGCGATTTTCTGGATTGACGCAGGCAGCTGACGCCGCCTCTAGGCAAAACGGGAGACCTTCGGGTCTCCCGTTTTGCGTTTACGTTCCTTCGCGCCCCATCACGCTCATTCATCACGCGTCGGCAGAACGGCCTCCGACAGCCGACTTTATGCGCATCAACCCCTGGCAGGCCTGACCAAATCCCGGTGCGGGACAGCTATCCTTCACACGGAATCTGGCATATCAGATGCGGCAAATGTTCGGGGTTTTCCCTCGTGTGCACCGCGTCAATGCCACCGAACTTGCACCAAAGCCATGGTGGATAAGGCTTCGACGCGATTCTAATGGCATTCCCGATGGGCAATTCTCCTCTTGCTTCGTTCTGATATATCACATACCGTATTGCTCAAGGACGCAGATGACGCGCCATCGCGCGAAACGCCTCTGCCCACGCAACCCCACCGATTTTCGAAAACTCGCCCGGCCACGATTAGATAAGGAGACATGACATGGGCAAGGCATTGAACGGCGTGCGCATCCTCGATTTCACGCACGTGCAGTCGGGACCCACCTGCACACAACTGCTCGCCTGGTTCGGCGCGGACGTGATCAAGGTAGAGCGCGTAGGCGCAGGCGACATCACGCGGGAGCAGCTGCGCGACCTGCCGGACGCGGACAGCCTCTACTTCACGATGCTCAACGGCAACAAGCGTTCGCTCACGCTCGACACGAAGAACCCGCAAGGCAAGCGCGTGCTGGAGCGGCTCATTCGCGATTGCGACGTGCTGGTCGAAAACTTCGCGCCGGGCGCGCTCGAGCGCATGGGTTTCAGCTGGGAACGTATACAGACGCTGAACCCGCGCATGATCGTCGCCTCGGTGAAGGGCTTCGGCCCCGGCCCGTACGAGGACTGCAAGGTCTACGAGAACGTCGCGCAGTGCGTGGGCGGTGCGGCGTCGACGACAGGCTTCGACGACGGCCCGCCGGTCGTCTCCGGCGCGCAGATCGGCGACAGCGGCACGGGCCTGCATCTCGCGCTCGGCATCGTGACCGCGCTCTATCAGCGCACGCACACGGGGCGCGGCCAGAAGGTGCTTGCGGCCATGCAGGACGGCGTGCTCAACCTGTGCCGCGTGAAGCTGCGCGACCAGCAGCGGCTCGAGCGCACCGGCGTCATGAAAGAGTACCCGCAGTATCCCAACGACGGCTTCGGCGAGGCCGTGCCGCGCGCCGGCAATGCGTCGGGCGGCGGGCAGCCGGGCTGGATTCTCAAGTGCAAGGGGTGGGAGACCGATCCGAACGCCTATATCTATTTCATCGCGCAGGCACCCGTGTGGGACCGCATCTGCAAGCTGATCGGGCGCGAGGAGTGGATCGACGATCCGGACTACGCCACGCCGAATGCGCGCCTGCCGCGCCTGAAGGCGATCTTCGACGAGATCGAGCACTGGACCATGCATCGCACGAAGTTCGACGCAATGGCCGTGCTCAACCGCTACGACATTCCGTGCGGCCCGATTCTCTCGATGAAGGAGATCGCCAGCGACGAATCGCTGCGCGCGAGCGGCACGATCGTCGAGGTGGATCACCCGGTGCGCGGCAAGTACCTCACGGTGGGCAACCCGATCAAGCTCTCGGATAGCCCGACCGAAGTCACGCGTTCGCCGATGCTGGGCGAACACACCGACGAAGTGCTCGCCGAATTCGGCTACACGAAGGACGAGATCCACTCGCTGCGCGCGTCTGGCGCCGTTTGAAACCGAGGAGCGAAACATGGAAACGTGGATGCGTTTGATGGCGAGCGACGGCAGCATCGTGTTCGGCCGCGTCGAGAACGGTTACCTGCACGAATACGAAGGGCTCGATCAGCCGGTGCCCACTGGCGCAGTGCTGTCGCTGCGCGCGCTTACGCCGCTCGCGCCCTGTGCACCCGGCAAGATCGTTGCGCTGTGGAACAATTTTCACGCGCTCGCCGCGAAACTCGAAAAGCCGGTGCCATCGCACCCGCTCTTTCTCATCAAGCCGCCGGCTTCGGTGATCGGCTCTTCTGAATTGATTCGGCGTCCTGCTCACTATGCGGGAAAAATCGTCTTCGAAGGCGAACTCGGCATCGTGATCGGCAAGCGCTGCCGCGATGCGAGCGTGAAGGAAGCCGCGTCGGCGATCTTCGGCTACACGATCGTCAACGACGTCACGGCAGCGGGCCTCATCACCGAGAATCCGCACTTCCCGCAATGGTGCCGCGCCAAAGGTTTCGATACGTTCTGTTGTCTGGGTCCGGCGATCGTTTCCGGGTTCGACTGGCAGCGCGCACGCGTCGTCACGAAACTCGATGGCGTGGAGCGGCAGAATTATCCGCTCGACGACATGGTGTTTTCGCCGGCGCAGCAGGTGAGTCTTATTTCTCAGGATCTGACGCTCGAACCCGGCGACGTGATTGCGTGCGGCACCTCACTCGGCGTGGGCTCGATCGTTGATGGCGCAACGGTCGAGGTCACCATCGAAGGGATCGGTACGTTGAGCAATGCGCTGGGCGCCGCGTCGGCGCAAATCGAGTCGCTCGCCGCCGTAGAGGGCGCGGCTTGACGGCCTGAAACCAAAGACGCGCGCGGCAGCGATGCCGCGCGAGGAGGAGAAATGCCGGAGCAACTGGCTGGCGACCTGGCGTGGCTGGGCGCTGGCGCGCTGTTCGCATGGCTTGGCTGTGCATTTGCACAATTGGCGGCGCTCGCGCCGGTGCGTGCGTGGCCGTTGTCGCGTTCCCGCTCCACGCCGTCCTGCGCCAGGCGCGCTGGTGCGCCGCGCAGGCATCGGCTCGCCTTCGCCATTTCGTTCGCATTGCTACTGACCGTGCCGCCCGGCGTGATCGCTGCGGGCTGGATGCATGGGCCCGACGCGACCGTCGCGGTCGAAGCCGGCGTGCTGGGCGGTTTGTGCCTCGCGGGCCGGCGCGACCTCACGCCCCGCGCGCGGACGGCGGCGCTGCTGGGGGGTGTATCGGGCGCGAGTGTTTTGATCGGCGCGTTCGTTGGTTACGTGTTGCAGCCTGAGCGGAGTGCTGGCGAACGTGTAGCGCTATTCGTCGCGGCGGCGACCGGCGCATTGCTGACAGGCTGCGCGCTGCGTTTGCTCAGCCGTGGCGCGCAAGCGAGCGGCTCGGTCCGCAGGCGCGTGCCGTTCGGCCGCGGCGACCGTGTCATGCATGTCATCGCGCTGCTGCTGGGCGCTGCGCTCGGCTACGAATTCCTGAGCGCGCGTGCTTCGCCCGATTTCGAGATCTCCGTGCTGGTCGCGGCGAGCGTGCTGTGCGCGGCGCTGGGCGTGCGGCTCATGAGCGGCACGCGGCGGCCGCGGCTCGCCCGCACGGGCGCAGTCGAGGCGTCACCGCCACGCGAGCCCTTCAGCGCAACATTCCATGCAAGTTTTGCGGGTGTGCCGGATGAACTGCTGGTCGCGGCCTGCGGCAGCGGCGCGTTCGAACCCGCCTGGCTGGCCGCGAGCGACACGCCGCACGGAAGCGGAGGGCGCGCGGGTCATCACGCGTCACAGGATTTGCCACGGCGGCGACGCAGCCGGGGCAGTGCGCTGCGTCAGCGGCAAGGACCGCACTGACGTCTATCTGCGGGAACAGGGGAAAACAACAGAACGCGCAATATGACGCGAATGATTAGTCATGCATGATGGTTTCTTGGCTATCCATTAAACCTTACTTATGCAAGCTCGCTTCTGACACTTTCGTAATGTTCTCGATGAGCGCCGCGCCTTCCTCCATGAGGAAGCGCTTGAACGCGAGCGCGACGGGCGGCAGGCGCTTGTTTTTCCGGTGCACGACGTACCAGTTGAGCATGACCGGGAAGCCTTCGACGTCGAGCACGGTGAGGTGACCGACCTGCAGTTCGAGGCTGATGGTGTGCGCCGAAAGAAAGGCGATGCCCATGCCCGCGATCACGGCCTGCTTGATCGTCTCGGTGCTCTGGATCTCCATGGCGATCTTGAGGTTCGTGATCTTCCCCGCGAAGCCTTCTTCCATCGAGTTCCACGTATCCGAGCCGCGCTCGCGCACGATGAACGCCTCGTTGGCGAGCGTGCTGAGCTTGATGGCGCGCTTGTTGGCGAGCGGATGCGTGGGCGCCGCAACGATCACGTACGGGTGAGGCGCAAACGGCTCGTTGATGGCGTCAGTCGCGTGGGGCGGACGCACCATCACGGCGAGATCGGTCTGATTGGTGGCGAGCTGCTGGAGCAGCTGCTCGCGGTTGTGCACGGAGAGATTGAGCGCGACGCCCTTGTAGCGGCGCGTGAACTCGGCCAGCAGGCGCGGAAAGAAGTAATCGCCGGCGCTAATGACGGCGACGTTGAGCTTGCCGCCCGAGACGCCCTTTAGCTGGCTCATCGCCTCGTCCACTTCGTGGAACTGCTGCATGATCGCGCGGCTGTAGTGGAGCATCTCCGTGCCCGCGGGCGTGAGATAGATCTTCTTGCCGAGCTGCTCGAAGAGCGGCAGGCCCGCGTGATCTTCGAGCTGCCGAACCTGCGTGGAAACGGCCGGCTGGGTGAGATGCAGCTCTTCCGCAGCACGCGAAAAACTGAGGTGGCGCGCCACGGTCTCGAAGACCTTGAGCTGGCGCAGCGTGGCGTTTCGCATCGTCATGGCCGAACCATAAAGGATACTGAATCCACATAATAACAAACTTTAATTGTGAGTAATTCAGCAATCACCCTAGCATAAGTTGAAAGGAGTCCGAATGCCGTGCAAAGCGCTCGAAGCCAGGTTCGGGTTAACGCTCGGAAATACGATTTCATAAGGGACAACACTGAGAAAAGCCCTTGTTTCACGATGTTTTCAGGGTCTGACGTAATGCCAGGGTGAATGAGGATTGACGACTATCCAATCGGATTCCTGATTCAGCCGGCGAATAAAAAACACAGCGCAGCGAAGTGAAAAGCTAAAACCATAAGCCTCGATTTATGCAGACCCGTAATCATGCAGGCTGCAATGAATAGATAGCGGAGACAAGCGATATGAATGCAATCGGTCAGAGGAGCGAGAGCGGTCCGTTCTGGACGAACCGCTGGTTTCAACTGGTGGTGGGCATGCTATGCATGGCGCTCGTTGCCAATCTGCAATACGCATGGACGCTGTTCGTCGCGCCGATGAATTCGCGCCACCACTGGGGCCAGGCGGAGATTCAACTGGCGTTCTCGATTTTCATTCTGACCGAGACCTGGCTCGTGCCGGTGGAAGGCTGGCTCGTCGACAAGTTCGGACCGCGTCCGGTCGTGGCGGGCGGCGCGGTTTGCGCAGGCCTCGCCTGGGTGATCAACTCCTACGTCACGACGCTGCCGATGCTCTACGTGTCGGCCGTGATCGCGGGCATCGGCGCGGGCGGCGTGTACGGCACCTGCGTGGGCAACGCGCTCAAGTGGTTCCCGGACCGCCGCGGTCTCGCCGCGGGCCTCACGGCCGCGGGCTTCGGCGCCGGCGCCGCCGTGACGGTGATTCCGATTGCGAACATGATCACGCGCTCCGGCTACGAGCACACGTTCTTCTTCTTCGGCGTGCTACAGGGCGTGTCGATTCTCGTGCTCTCGCTCGTGCTCGTGAAGCCCGTGACGCGCCCCGTCACCGCGGCGGGCCGCCGTCTCGTCTCGCGCGTCGACTACACGCCGGGCCAGATGGTCAAGCAGCCGGTATTCTGGGTGATCTACATCTGCTTCGTCGCGGTGGCCGCCGGCGGCCTGATGGCAACGGCGCAGATCGGGCCGATCGCCAAGGACTGGGGCCTCGCCCGCATTCCGATGACGGTGTTCGGCATGACGCTGCCGCTCCTCACGCTCACGCTGTCGATCGACAACATCTGCAACGGCTTTACGCGTCCGCTGTGCGGCTTCATCTCCGACAAGATCGGCCGTGAGAACGCGATGTTCCTGATCTTCGTGGGTGAAGGGCTCGCGCTGCTCGGCATGATGCAGTTCGGCACGAACCCGTATGCGTTCATGACCTTCGCCGCGCTCATCTTCCTGTTCTGGGGCGAGATCTTCTCGATCTTCCCGGCCATCTGCGCGGACACGTTCGGCAGCAAGTTCGCCGCATCGAATGCCGGCACGCTGTACACCGCCAAGGGCACGGCAGCGCTGCTCGTGCCGGTGGCCTCGGTGCTGTCTGCTACGGGCGGCTGGAGCGCGGTGTTCATCGCGGCTGCGGTCATCACGATCGCGGCGGGCGTGAGCGCCAAGTTCTTCCTCGCGCCGATGCGCAAGCGTCTGATCGAACAGAGCAGCGAAGCCAGCGGTGACGCGAGCAACGAGCCCAACGTCACACTGGCCACGAATACGGGCGCGGGGTTGCCGCACTGGTCCAACCAAAGCGGCGAATGAGGCGCGCTGGCCCGCCATGTCGATGAACGTATCGCTCCAGCAGCTCAAGGTGTTCGTCGCGGTGGCGCGGGCGCGCAGCTTCACGCGCGCCGCGCGCGAGTTCGGGCTCACGCAGTCGGCGGTGAGCCGCTGCGTGCGCGAACTCGAGGAAGCGATCGAACTCAAGCTCTTCGACCGCACCACGCGCCAGGTCGAGCTCACGCTCGCGGGCAGCGGCTTCGAGCGACGCATCGGCCGCCTGCTCGACGAGATCGAGATGGCGCTCAACGAGGGCCGCGACGCGCACCAGGCGCATAGCGGCGTCGTGCTCGTGGCGAGCAACCCGGTGCTCTCGTCGACCTGGGTGCCCGCTGCGCTCGCGCGCTGTGCAGCGGCTTTTCCTTCGCTCACGCTGCAGTTGCAGGACTTGCCGCAGGCGGCCGTGCTGCAGGCGGTCGAGCAGGGCGAGGCCGATTTCGGCGTGATCGCGGAAAGCGTGCCGTTCGCGAGCGGCAACCTCGATGTGCAACCGCTCTCGGCCACGCCGCTTTGCGCGCTCTTGCCTGCCCACCATCCGCTTGCGCTACAGGGGGCGCTGCGATGGGACGATCTCGCGCGCGAACCGCTCGTCACGCTCAATCGTGACGCTGGCTGCCGCGGCGCGGTGATGCGTGCGCTGGACGGTCTGCGGCCTGAGGGGAGGCCGCTGCAGGAGTTCGCGCACGTGGCGGGCGTGGCGCGCATGGCGCAGCTCGGCATGGGCATCGGCGTGTTGCCGGTGTGCACGGATGGCGCGCGCGGGGGGCACGCGCAGCGTGCGGGCGACGTTGCGCACGCAACGTGCCACTGGCCCGTGCCCGCGGGGCCGCTCGTCACGCGTTTGCTGCATCCGGTCGTCAACGTGACGACGATGCTCGTGCGGCGTCGCCATCGTTCGCTACGGCCTTGTGCTCAGGCGGCGTGGTCGCAGTTCATGCCGGACGGGCCAGTCGCGGACGGTTCGGACCCGGAGGCCCCATCGCCGGATAGCGAGGCGCTGCCGCAAACGTCCATCGACGGCTCGCCGATGCGTGGCTCGAACGGCACGCCGATGCGCGTCGCGTTGCGCGGCGCCGATACGCCGCCGCCGCTCCAGGTAACCCGCACCCACGCCCGCATCGAATAGCGCGCGTTTCTTCTTCTGCAAAGCAAAACGGATCGCTCGAAGCGATCCGTTTTTGTTTTTCCAGCACCAGAACCGGGGCGCAAAAAAAGGCGGCGCTCGCGCCGCCCTTCGCCGCGACTTACGTTACGCCGGCTGCATCGCCATCCGCTCACGCTGCTTGACCAATGCGAGCACGGTGTCGATGGCCGGCGTCGGCTCGCCAACCAGGCTACCCATTTCCTGCACGACGGTAATCAGCGGATCGATCTCCATCGGCCGGCCGGTTTCGAGGTCGACGAGCATCGAGGTCTTGTGCGCGCCCACTGCGCCGGCACCGTCGATGCGACGCTCAACGTCCACACGGAAGTTCACGCCGAAGCGCTCGGCAATGCGCTTGCCTTCGAGCATCATCGTGCGCGCTACGGCGCGCGTGGCCGGGTCGCTGGTGATGACGTCGAGCGTGGCGTGCGTGAGTGCGCTGATCGGGTTGAAGCAGAGATTGCCCCACAGCTTGAGCCAGATTTCGTCGCGGATGTTCTCGCGGATCGGCGCATCGAACCCGGCGGCCTCCATGGCTTCATGAAGCTGGACGATGCGCGGCGTGCGCTCGCCCGAAGGCTCGCCGATCGGAAACTTCTTGCCGTACACGTGGCGAATCACGCCAGGCGCGTCGATTTCGGCCGCCGGATAGAGCACGCAGCCAATCGCGCGCTCGGGCGTGAGACGGTTCCATTGCGCGCCGTCCGGGTCGATGCTTTCGAGGCGGGTACCCGCGAACTTGCCGCCATGCTGGTAGAAGTACCAGTAGGGAATGCCGTTGGTGCCCGTGACGATGGCCGTGTGCTTGCCGAGGAGCGGCTGCATCGCGTCGATCACGCCCGCCACCGAATGCGCCTTGAGCGTAATGATGACGACGTCCTGCACACCCAGTTCGCGCGGATCGGACGTGCAGCGCACCTTCGCTACGTACTCTTCGCCGTCCATCAGCAGACGCGCGCCGTTCTCGCGCATGGCGGCCAGATGCGGGCCGCGAGCGACGAAGCTCACGTCGGCGCCTGCACGGGCGAGTTGCACGCCCATCATGCCTCCGATAGCGCCCGCTCCAAAGATGCAGATCTTCATGTTGAAACCCCAATGACGTTGAAAACCGCTTGTCCGCAGGGCGTTTCGCGAGCGATGGGGAAGCTGCCCGCTCGCCGCGCCCCCCGGACGATGGTTTGAGCATAGGGGGTGCTGTCGATTAACGACAGTTAAAGTTTCTCCGGAAAATCATCAAGAGAAGCTTATGGACGAAGGGGCGCGTGACGAGGCTGTTCAGGCGCGCCGCACGAGCAGAAAACTCACGCCGATCAGACCGAGAAATGCACCGCAGGTGCGATTGAACCAGCGGCGCACGGTGGTGCGGGTGAGCCAGCGGCCGAGGTACATGCCGGCGAGCGAGTAGAGCGCGATGGCCACGCATTCGAGCACGAGAAAGCTCGCGCCGAGCACGCCGAACTGCGGTGCGATGGGCCTGGCGACATCGACGAATTGCGGCAGGAAAGCCGTGAAAACGAGAATCGCCTTGGGGTTGCCTGCCGCCACGAGGCATTCGCGCCATGCGAGACGCGCGAGCGAGGCGTCGCCATCCATGCTTTCGCCGATGGGGTTGGCGTCGCTGCGCCAGAGCTGTATGGCGAGCCACACGAGGTAAGCGGCGCCCGCAAGCTTGATGACGAAGAAGACCGCCTCGGAAGCGCGCAGCACCACGGCCAGCCCCGTGGCCGCGAGCGCGATCATCGCGGCGAACGAAACGAGCCGGCCCGTGCCGCCGAGGAAGGCGCGCAGAAAACCGTGCCGCGCGGCCACATTGATCGAGAGGAGATTGTTCGGGCCTGGCGCCATATTCAGGGCGAAGCAGGCGGGCAGGAAGAAGAGCCAGGCGGTGAGGGACATGATGACGCTCGAAGAACGTTAGCGCCGTGCGCGGCGCGCCGTGAATCGGCACATTCTAGCGCGCCTCGCGCGGGCCACCAGGCCGCTCAATGGAAAATCGGCAGCATGAGAAAGAGCTTGATGGTGATGGCGTTGGCAATGTCGATGAAGAACGCGGCCACCATCGGCACCACGAGAAACGCCAGATGGGAATGGCCGAAGCGCGCCGTGACCGCCTGCATGTTCGCAATCGCCGTGGGCGTTGCACCGAGGCCGAAGCCGCAGTGCCCCGCCGTAAGCACGACAGCGTCGTAGTTCGCGCCCATCGCGCGGAACGTCACGAAGATCGCGTAGACCACCATGAGCAGTGTTTGCGCGGCGAGGATCGTGAACACCGGCAGCGCGAGCGCGGCGAGGTCCCACAGGCGCAGCGTCATGAGCGCCATGGCGAGAAAGAGCGCGAGGCTCACGTTGCCGATCAGCGCGACGGCGTGCTCGGCCACGGGCCGCCCGATGAGCGCGAGCCCGTTGGCGAGGAGCACGCCGACGAACAGCACGCACACGAAGGCCGGCAATTCGAACGCGGTGCCTGCGATCAGCCCGGAAAGCGCTTCGCCCACGGCGAGGCTGATGGCGATGAGCGTGAGCGTGTTGATGAACGCGCCCGGCGTGGTGGGCTGCTCGGCTTTCGGCTCCTCGAATGCGTAGGGATCGGGCGTTGCCGCGCCGCCGGCGCCAGGCGTATCGGCGCCCGCCTGTGCGCCGATGCGTTTCATGAGGTGCTGCGCAACCGGTCCGCCAAGAATGCCGCCCATGATCAGCCCGAAGGTGGCGCACGCAATGGCCGCTTCGGTCGCGGACTGCAGCCCGTGATGCTCGGTGAACACTGCGCCCCATGCGGCACCCGTGCCATGCCCGCCCGCGAGCGAGACCGAGCCGCCCAGCAGCCCGAACAGCGGATCGACGCCGAACGCCATGGCGAGTGCGATGCCCAACACGTTTTGCAGCACGAGCAGGGCGACCACGACAGCGAGAAAGCGCACGAGCACCGGGCCGCCGTGTTTCAGGTTGGCGAGGTTCGCATTGAGGCCGATGGTGGCGAAGAACGCTTGCATGAGCGGCGCCTGCAACGAGGTGGCGAAGACCACGTCCGTGTGTGCGAAGCTGTGCAGGCCGAACACGATCAGCGCGGCGACGATGCCGCCCGCCACGGGTTCCGGTATCGTCCATTTGCGCAGGATCGGCACGGCGGCGACGAGCCATTGGCCGACCAGCAGCACGAGCGATGCGACGACGAGCGTTCCGTAGACTTTGACGTTCATGGCGGGTGTCCGGCGGGGCGATGAGAGGGCCAGGCTGGCGGCGCATCTTTCGCGCACGGTACACCAGGCGCCTGCGCATTGCGCGCATGGTGCGCAGCCAGGTGCCGGTTCTGACCGCGTTGCTTGCACGAAACGGGGCCCCACGCTTAAATTGGCAGGCATTCACAGGCGCAAAGCCGCCGCCCATGCAGGACGAATACCCGCGCATTTCCCCGTTCGCCACGATGGCGCGAGACCGTACAAGAACCGGAGAAGGTCATGAATGGGAGTACCGTTGCTGAACGCGAGGCGGCCGGGCGTGCCGCGCGCGAGCGCTCGAAGCGTTCGAGCCACAAGGAAACCGGCACCATCAAGCGCGATCCGCTCGCACTGCTGCGCTCGAGCAGCGAAGGCCGCGTGCCGAACCTCGTGCAACTGCGCTACGGGCGCATGATCGTCTCGCCCTTCACGTTCTTCCGCGGCAGCGCGATCCTCCAGGCGCACGACCTCGCGGGTGTGCCCAACACCGGCATGACGATGGAGATTTGCGGCGACGCGCATCTGCTGAACTTCGGCGCCTTCGCTACGCCCGAGCGCCAGCTCGTCTTCGATCTCAACGACTTCGACGAGGTCGCGCCCGGCCCCTGGGAGTGGGACGTGAAGCGGCTCGTGGCGAGCTTCGTCGTGGCGGCGCGGCACATGCGCTACTCGCGCGGCGTGGCCGAGGAGCTGGTGATGACGGCGGTGACCAGCTATCGCGACCGGCTGCGCCAGTACGCGGAGTACGGCGCACTCGATCTCTGGTACGACAAAATCACCTTCGACCGCATGGTCGAAACCGCGCTCACGCCCGAAGGCCGTCGCCTGATCCGGCGCGGCATGGAGAAGGCCGCGAACCGCACGCACGAGAATCTGCTCGAAAAGCTCGCGGAGCGCGACGGCGACCACTGGACGATTCACGACGCACCGCCCGCGCTCTTTCACGTGCATGGCGTCAACACGCTGTTCGAACCCGAAGACGACTGGTTCGCGCTTGGCGACTGGCGCACGCTGATCGAGCCCATGTACGAGGCTTACGCGAAGACGCTCGCACCCGACCGGCGCGAACTGCTCGATCACTTCACGATTCAGGACCTCGTGTTCAAGGTGGTGGGCGTGGGCAGCGTGGGCACGCGCTGCCTCGTGATGCTGCTCGTCGATCATCACGAGAAGCCACTCTTCCTGCAAGTGAAAGAGGCGCGCCGCTCGGTCGTTTCGCAGTACTTCAAGTCGCCTTCGATCAAGCATGAAGGCGCGCGCGTCGTGCACGGCCAGCGGCTGCTGCAGGCGGCGAGCGATATCTTCCTCGGCTGGACCACGGGGCCCAACGGACGTCATTTCTACGTGCGCCAGTTGCGCGACATGAAGCTCTCGGTCGATCTGCAGCTGCTCGACAGTCCCCTGCTCTGCGGCTATGCGCGTCTGTGCGGCTGGGCGCTCGCGCGTGCGCACGCGAAGTCGGGCAGCGCCGCCATCGAAATCTCTTCGTACATCGGCCGCAGCGACCAGTTCGCGGAGGCGCTCACGGGCTACGCATTCAGCTATGCCGACCAGGTGGAGCGCGATTACGACGTGTTCCTCAAGGCCGCGCGCAGCGGCGCGATCGTCGCGCGCAGCGACGACGACATGGCCGCCGATTTTCGCGTATGAGCAAAGGCTGAGTCGAACCTGCAGGCCAAGGCCCAAGCGTGCTGCGGAACGCGCTATCCTTGCGCTTTTCTTTCATCGCGCCGCGCATGAGCCTCGTACGCATGCACGGCACGCGCCCCATGCGTCTACGTCATATCGAAGTCTTTCACGCGATCATGCGCACCGGCTCGCTGTCCAAGGCGGCCGAGCTGCTTTGCGTTTCGCAGCCCGCGGTCAGCAAGGTGCTCGCGCATGCGGAGCGCAGTGCGGGCCTCAAGCTCTTCAGCCGCGCGCACGGCCGCCTGCAGCCCACGCGCGAGGCCGAGTTGCTGTTCGCCGAAACGCAGAAGCTGCAATCGAACCTCGACAGCATTCGCGATCTCGCGCGCAATCTTGTGTTGCGTCCGCAAGGGCTGTTGCGCATCGGCTGTCTGCCGAGCCTCGGCATGAGCCTGATCCCTGCTGCCGTGCAGACGTTTCGCGCGGGCTATCCCGAGGTGTCGCTCAGGATCCAGACGCGCCACACCGCGGAACTGCTCAACGCGCTGCTCACACGCGAACTCGATCTGGGCGTCGCGCTCAATCCACCCACGCGGCCGGGCATTGCCGCGGTCGAACTGGCGCGCACGGCCGTGGTCTGCGTCGCGCCGCCCGACGACCCGACGCCGGAACACACGCCGCTCGCGTTGCGCGATCTGGTCGATGGCGAGTGGATCAGCATCGGCAACGTCGATCCGCTTGGCGAGGCGATCGGCAACCTGCTCGAAGCCGAAGGCGTGGACGACCGGCTCGCGGCCGTCGAGGCGCAGACGTGGCACGTCGCGCGCGCACTCGCGGCGCGCGGCATCGGCCGCGTGCTGCTCGACGAACTCAGCGCGCGCGGGGCGGGCGATCCGGTGTCGATCCGGCGCGTCGAACCGGCACTCACGGTCGGCGTGTTCGCGATGTGGCGCGAAGGCGGCATGGACTCGCAGGCAGGCAATGCGTTCGTGGAGGTGCTGCGCGGTTGCCTCTCCGCTACGTGCACGGCGTGAGAGCGCCAGGACACGGGAGCCAAGGCCGCAAGACGCGAGCCGGCACGGGCGCCGGTACAATCGCGCGCAGAGGGGAGCGTTGCTGTGCGTGCGTTTCATGCGAACGAACGAGAGATCCAGGGGAGACACGGTTGAAGCGCGAGTCGAAGCCGTTGGGTATCGTCAGAAGGCTGTGCGGCCACATGCGCTACGTCGCGCTCGCGAGCGCCTGCGCGTTTGCAGGCGCGGTGCATGCCGACGAACTGGAAAGCCCCACGCTGCGCAAGATTCGCGACACCGGCACGATCGTCATCGGCGTGCGCGAGGCCACCGTGCCGTTTTCCTATATGGCCGGCGGCGAGCACGCAACGGGCTACTCGTACGAGATCACTCAGCGCATCGTGGAGAACGTGCGCGAGACGCTCAAGCTCCCCGAACTCCGCGTGCGCGAACTCGTCGTCACGCCGCAGAACCGCATCACGCTCGTGCAGAACGGCACGATCGACCTCGAGTGCAGCACCACGACGCATACGCGCGAGCGCGAGAACGACGTCGCGTTCTCCAACAGCATCTTCGAGTACGGCGTGCGCATGCTCGTGAAGCGCGGCTCGCCGGTCAAGGACTTCGGCGATCTCGCGGGCCGTACGGTGGTCACGACGGCGGGCACGTCGGAAGAGCGCCTGCTGCGCCGCTGGAACATGGACCGCGCGATGAACATGCGCATCGTCGTCGCGAAGACTCACGGCGACTGCGTCGAAGCCGTGCGCTCGGGACGCGCCGTTGCCTTCGTGATGGACGAGCCGCTGCTGCACGCCGCGCTCGCGACCGGCTACGTGGCGAGCGAAACGCCGGGCGCGCCGGTCGAGCAAAGCGCGCGTATCCGGAACGACGCGCACGCTTTCGCGATCGTCGGCAGGCCGGCCAGGTCGGAGGTGTACGGCTGCATGTTCCGGCGCGGCGACACGGCCTTCAAGCGCATTGCCGACGACACCATCGCGAAGATGGAGCGCTCGGGCGAGGCGCTCGCACTTTACCGACGCTGGTTCGAGTCGCCCATTCCGCCCGCGGGCGTGAACCTCGACTATCCGATCTCGGAGCCGATGAAGGCGCTTTTCGCGAATCCTAACGACCAGCCGCTCGATTGAAGGCTCAACCGAAAGAAAGAGGCAACGATGAGTGATACGCAACAACGCAAGATCGCACTGGTGACGGGCGCGGGCAGCGGCATCGGCCGCGCGTGCGCGCAAAAGCTGCTGGCCAGCGGCTTCGCCGTCGTTTTGGCAGGCCGGCGGGCCGCGCCGCTCGAAGCGCTCGAGGGCGACGCCCGCGCGCGCGGCGAAGAAGCGCTGGCGGCGCCTTGCGACGTGACCGACGCGGCGGCCGTCGAGGCGCTCTTCGAGACGATCCGCACGCGCTACGGCCGGCTCGATCTGCTCTTCAACAACGCGGGCCGCAACGCGCCGGCCGTGGACATCGACGAGCTTTCCGTGGACGACTGGCGCGCCGTGGTCGATACGAACCTCACCGGTGTGTTCCTGTGCACGCGCGCGGCGTTCGGGCTCATGAAGCGGCAGACGCCGCGCGGCGGGCGCATCATCAACAACGGTTCGATTTCGGCGCACGCGCCGCGGCCGTTCAGTGCCGCCTACACGGCGACCAAGCACGCCATCACGGGCCTCACGAAAACCGTTTCGCTCGATGGCCGGCGCTACGACATCGCGTGCGGGCAGATCGACATCGGCAACGCGGCGACCGAGATGGCCGAGCGCATGGCGCGCGGCGTGCCGCAGGCGAACGGCGAAATCGCCGTCGAGCCGCTGATGGACGTGGAACTCGTGGCCGATGCGCTGCTGCACATGGCGCAACTGCCGCTCGAAGCGAACGTCCAGTTCATGACGATCATGGCGACGAAGATGCCGTTCGTAGGGCGCGGCTGAGCGCGCAGGCCGGGCGGGCGCTGTCGCACGCTCGGCCGCCGCGTCCCGTATACTGGCTGCTGAACCACCACGACGCCCGAGCGCCCATGTCTTTGCCCCCGCGTCCGGACGACGATCCGCGCCCCCAGCCGCCCGTATGCCCCGATAACGACGACTGCTGCCATAGCGGCTGCGACCCCTGCATCTTCGATCTGTACGACGAGGAGTTCGGCCGCTACCGCGCCGCGCTGGCCGCGTGGGAAGCGCGCGAAGCGGAACGGCAGGCGCAGGCGAAAGCCCCGCGCAAGCATCCCGCAAAGCCGGCTTCGCCAACGGCCGCGCCGTCGGGCGGCAAGCCCTCGCGCTGAACTGCATTGCTGCCTGCCGCCATGACCGAATCCATCCTCGTTCCCAATGCTCCCGTCCTCGACGCCGCCGCCCTCGACGCGCTGCAGGCGTTCGTCGAGCGCCATCCGCGCCTGTTCGTGCTGACGGGCGCGGGCATCAGCACAGATTCGGGCATTCCGGGCTACCGCGACGAGAACGGCGCCTGGAAGCGCTCGCCGCCCATCACGCTGCAGGAATTCCTCGGCTCCGAGAGCATGCGGCGCCGCTACTGGGCGCGCAGCCTGATCGGCTGGCCCACGGTGGGTCTCGCGCAGCCCAATGGCGCGCACCACGCGCTCGCGCGCCTCGGTGCGGCGGGCTACGCGCGCACGCTCGTCACGCAGAACGTGGACGGCCTGCATCAGCGCGCGGGCAGCCGCGACGTGATCGAGCTGCACGGCAGCATCGCGCACGTGCATTGCCTCGACTGCGGCGCGCAGTATACGCGCGCCTCGATCCAGCCGGAACTCGAGGCGCGCAACCCGGCCATCGTGGGCGCGAGCGCGGAACCCGCCGCCGACGGCGACGCCCATCTCGACTTCGACGGCGCGAACGCCTTCCACGTGCCCGCGTGCGCCGCGTGCGGCGGCATGCTCAAGCCTTCGGTGGTGTTCTTCGGCGAGAACGTGCCGCGCGAGCGCGTGGCGAGCGCCTCGAACGCGCTCGACGAGGCCGACGCCGTGCTCGTAGTCGGCTCCTCGCTGATGGTGTATTCGGGCTACCGCTTCTGCGCCTGGGCGCAGCAGCGCGGCAAACCCGTGGCCGCGATCAACATGGGCAAGACGCGCGCCGACCCGCTCCTCGCCCTCAAACTCGAAGCCCCCTGCGCCGCCGTGCTCGACGCGCTGGGCGCGCGCCTCGTCCCCTGACACTCCACGACCTCACGGAACCGACGACATGCTGACCACGCTAGCCGAACTCGAAGCGCACTACGGCACGCCGCACGAACGCGCGTTGCGCAAGGAAATCGATCACGTCAACGCGGATTACCGGCGCTTCATCGAAAGCTCGCCGTTCGTCGTGCTCGCCACGGGCGGCCCGGATGGCCTCGACTGCTCGCCGCGCGGCGATGCACCCGGCTTCGTGCGCATTCTCGACGAGCACACGCTCGCGTTGCCCGACCGGCCGGGCAACAATCGCGTGGACAGCCTGCGCAACGTGGTCGCTTCGTCGCAGGTGGGGCTGCTGTTCATGGTGCCGGGCGTGGGCGAGATGCTGCGCGTGAACGGGCGTGGCCGCGTGAGCACCGACCCCGCGCTCCTCGCGAGCTTCGCCGTGGATGGCAAGCCGCCGCGCTCGGTGCTCGTGATCGACGTGGAAAGCGTGTACTTCCATTGCTCCAAGGCCATCGTGCGCTCGAAGCTGTGGGACCCGTCGCACCACGTCGAACGCTCGCACCTGCCGAGCGCGGGCGAGATGCTACGCCGCGTGAATGAGGAGCAATATGGCGAGACGTTCGACGCCGAGACTTACGAAGCCGGTCTCGCCGAGCGCATCAAGACCACGCTGTACTGAGTGAACGCCGACTGAACTTCAACCAAACGCCGAAAGACCGCAAGACGATGAACGAACCGCAAGCCGTCCAACGCCTATCCGCGCCCGCCGCCGAGCGCAACGCCGCGCCGATCCTGGAGGTGCTGCGCGGCGCGCTGCCTGCGCGGGGCACCGTGCTCGAAATCGCGAGCGGCACCGGCCAGCATGCCGTCCACTTCGCGGCCGCGTTTCCTGACCTCGCGTGGCAGCCGAGCGACGCCGACGCGCGCGCCCGCGCCTCGATCGAGGCCTGGCGCGAGCACTCGGGTCTCGCCAACCTGCGTGCGCCGCTCGATCTCGACGTGTGCCGCGAGCCCTGGCCGATCGACGGTGTGGACGCCATCGTCTGCATCAACATGATTCACATCGCGCCGTGGGAAGCGGCGCAGGCGCTCATGAAAGGCGCGGGCGCGCGCGTTGCTACGGGCGGAGCGCTCGTGCTCTACGGGCCGTACCGGCGCGAAGGCGCGCACACGGCGCCGAGCAACGAGGCCTTCGACGCCGACTTGCGCGCGCGCGACCCGTCCTGGGGCGTGCGCGACATGGAGGAAGTGGAGGCGCTGGCGCAGGCGCGAGGCTTCACATGCGAAGCGCGCGTGCCGATGCCCGCGAACAATTTCAGCCTGGTGTTCCGAAAACAGTAAGCGAGGTCGGCAAACGTCCGGCGCGCATGCGCGCGTTCGCGCAGCGCCGCTACGTTTCCCTTATGCTTGCACGGTTGGCGCCCCGTTGCGGCGCCGTCAATGAATGAAGTGGAGAAACAACATGAGCAAACAGCCAATCGGCGTTGTAGGTCTGGCCGTGATGGGTAGCAATCTGGCGCTCAACATCGAAAGCCGCGGCCACGCGGTCTCGGTGTTCAATCGCAGCCGCGCCCGAACCGACGAGCTGATCGCCGAGTATCCGGATCGCAAGCTCGTGCCGGCGTACACGCTCGAAGAGTTCGTGGATTCGCTGGAAAAGCCGCGCCGCATTCTGATGATGGTGAAGGCCGGCGCGCCCACCGACGACACCATCGCCGCGCTCAAGCCGCTGCTGGAGAAGGGCGACATCCTGATCGACGGCGGCAATACGCACTTCACCGACACTATCCGCCGCAACCAGGAACTCGCGAAGTCGGGCCTGCACTTCATCGGCACGGGCGTGTCGGGCGGCGAGGAAGGCGCGCTCAAGGGTCCGTCGATCATGCCGGGCGGCCAGCGCGATGCTTACGATCTGGTTGCACCGATCCTCACCGAAATCGCCGCGAAGGCGCCGACGGACGGCGAGCCGTGCGTGGCCTACATGGGCCCGGACGGCGCGGGCCATTTCGTGAAAATGGTGCACAACGGCATCGAGTACGGCGACATGCAGCTGATCGCCGAAAGCTACGCGGTGCTCAAGCAGGTGCTCGGCCTCTCGAACGAAGAACTGGGCAAGGTCTACACCGAATGGAATGAAGGCGAGCTCGACAGCTATCTGATCGAGATCACCTCGAAGATCTTCGGCAAGAAGGACGAGGAAACCGGCAAGGATCTCGTCGACGTGATTCTCGACCGCGCCGCACAAAAGGGCACCGGCAAGTGGACGAGCCAAAATGCGCTGGATATCGGCGCGCCGCTGCCGCTCATCACCGAAGCCGTGTTCGCGCGCGTGCTCTCGTCGCTCAAGACGCAGCGCGTGGCCGCGAGCAAGGTGCTTTCGGGCCCGGACGCGAAGCCGTTCTCGGGCGAGCGCAAGGCGTTCATCGAGTCGGTGCGCCGCGCGCTGTATTTCTCGAAGGTGATTTCGTACGCGCAAGGCTTCTCGCAACTGCGCATGGCTTCCGACGAGTACAAGTGGGACCTGCAATACGGCACGATCGCCAAGATCTTCCGCGCGGGCTGCATCATCCGCGCGCGCTTCCTGCAGAAGATCACGGACGCCTACGCGAAGGACCCTCAGCTCGATAACCTTCTGCTCGATCCCTATTTCCGTGACATCGCGGCCAACTATCAGTCGGCGCTGCGCGACGTGGTGATCCAGGCGGTAAGCGCGGGCGTGCCGGTGCCGGCGTTCTCGTCGGCCATTGCGTACTTCGACGGCTACCGCTCGGAGCGCGTGCCCGCCAACCTCGTGCAGGCACAGCGCGACTTCTTCGGCGCACACACGTTCGAGCGCATCGACAAGCCGGGCAGCTTCCACGCGGACTGGTCGTAAGGTCGCAAGACAGAAGGCCGCATTGTCGTTGCGGTCTTTGTTGGAATCGTAAGGTGAGTCC
Organism: Paraburkholderia sp. BR10872; assembly: GCF_040965835.1. Classification (NCBI taxonomy): domain Bacteria; kingdom Pseudomonadati; phylum Pseudomonadota; class Betaproteobacteria; order Burkholderiales; family Burkholderiaceae; genus Paraburkholderia; species Paraburkholderia sp. BR10872. The sequence continues at coordinate 92,618 of NZ_JBFRCN010000014.1, read as the reverse complement.
GCAGGGCTCACCTTTTTTTATTACCGAAATCGCAATGGTGTTTTGACGAATAAGGGTTTTCCCTAGCGTGATCGGACGCCTACACTGTAATCAATCGCTGACGAACACGGTGTTCTGAAGCGGAAATAAAACAGATGGAGGTCCGATCATGAACAAGCTTATCCCCGCAGTTGTCGTTGCCGCCGCGCTTGCCATCCCGGCAATCTCGTTCGCCCAATCGAGCGAACAAGGCCTGACCCGCGCCCAGGTGCGTGCGGAACTGGTTCAACTCGAGCACGCTGGCTACAACCCGTCGGCTGACCATGTGAACTACCCGGAAAACCTGCAGGCCGCGCAAGCGCGCGTGACCCAGGAAAAGCTCGCCGCCGGCGACACCAGCGGCTACGGCGCTCCGGCGGTCGGCACGTCGCAGTCGGGTGCCGCGGTGCAACCGGCGCAAGTCGCCCCGAACCAGCGCATTTACTTCGGCCACTAAGCCCTGACCGAACGGAACCGCTTCAGGCGGTTCCGGCAAGCTACCCCCTGTAGTGAGTTGTCGCTGTACGCAGTCAGTTGTTGCAGCAGAAGTAAGCAGTGAGTGCACTAGAAGTTGCAGTTGCAAGACGCAGTGAGTGGTTGCAGTAGAAGGTGCAGTTCGCAGTGTGCAGTTGCAGTACGCAGTACGCAGTAGGTGAGTTGTTGCAGTCAGGAAGTACGCAGAGAGCAGAAGGTAGTTGAAGTTGGCTGGCGCAGTGAGAGGTGCAGCCGTGCAGTAGCAGAACGCAGTAGGCAGTACGTTGTTGCAACAGGCAGTCCAGCACGGGCCGGTTCTCCACCGGCCCGTACTTTTTTGTGGCGCGCTTTGTCCATATCTAAGGACGCCATACCGAACATTGACGGGTCCGAACGTCACTCCTATGATCGGGCGGCAGTTTCCCTGAAGTTGCCCCGCTACAGGAGACGCCCCGCCATGACCCGCTCCCCCCGCAAGCCCTTGCGCAGTCAGGCCTGGTTCGGCAAAGCCGACAAGGACGGCTTCATCCACCGCTCGTGGATGAAGAATCAGGGCATCCCACACGACGCGTTCGACGGCCGCCCCGTCATCGGCATTTGCAATACGTGGTCGGAACTCACGCCGTGCAACGCGCATTTTCGCGAACTCGCGGAGTACGTGAAAAAAGGCGTGTACGAAGCCGGCGGTCTGCCACTCGAGTTTCCCGTGATGTCGCTCGGCGAATCGAACTTGCGGCCCACCGCAATGCTGTTTCGCAACCTCGCCTCTATGGACGTCGAGGAGTCGATTCGCGGGAATCCGATCGACGGCACGATTTTGCTCGTCGGCTGCGACAAGACCACGCCGGCCTTGCTGATGGGCGCAGCGTCGTGCAACTTGCCCGCGCTCGCCGTCTCCGGCGGCCCAATGCTCAACGGGCGTTTCCGGGGCCATGAGATCGGCTCGGGCACGGGGGTGTGGCAAATGTCGGAGGAAGTGCGCGCGGGAACAATGTCGCAGGCCGAATTCGTCGAAGCGGAGTCGTGCATGAACCGCTCGCGCGGCCACTGCATGACCATGGGCACGGCGTCCACGATGGCCTCGATGGTCGAATCGCTGGGCATGGGGCTGCCCCACAATGCGGCCATTCCCGCTGTCGATGCGCGCCGCCAGGTGCTCGCGCAACTCGCCGGGCGGCGCATCGTCGAGATGGTGCGCGAGGACCTCACGATGTCGAAGATCCTCACCCGCGCGGCGTTCGAAAACGCGATCCGCACCAACGCGGCCATCGGCGGCTCGACCAACGCCGTCGTGCATCTGATCGCGCTCGCGCGGCGCATTGGCGTGCCGCTTTCGCTCGATGACTGGGAACTCGGCTCCGATGTTCCGTGCCTCGTGAATCTGCAGCCTTCCGGCCATCATCTGATGGAGGACTTTTATTACGCGGGCGGTCTGCCCGCGGTGCTGCGGCAACTGGGCGAGCAAGGGCTGCTGCATCGGGACGCGTTGACGGTCAACGGTAAAACCCTCTGGGAAAACGTGGCCGACGCGCCGAACTACAACCCCGAAGTCATCACCTCGTTTGCGCAGCCGTTCAAGCCCAAAGCCGGCATCGCCGTGCTCAAGGGCAACCTCGCGCCCGACGGCGCGGTCATCAAGCCTTCGGCCGCCACGCCGGCGCTGTTGCGGCATCGCGGCCGCGCGGTGGTGTTCGAGAACGTCGAGGAACTGCACGCGAAGGTCGACGACGCATCGCTCGATATCGACGAGCACTGCGTCATGGTCCTCAAAGGCGCCGGACCCAAGGGCTATCCGGGTTTCGCCGAGGTCGGCAATATGCCGCTGCCGAAGAAGGTGCTGCAAAAGGGCATTACCGACATGGTGCGCATTTCGGACGGCCGCATGAGCGGCACGGCGTATGGTGCGGTCGTGCTGCACGTGTCGCCCGAAGCGGCGGCGGGCGGCCCGCTCGCGCTCGTGCGCACGGGCGACATGATCGAGCTGGACGTCGCGGCGCGGCGCCTGCATCTGGAAGTCTCCGACGCAGAACTCGCGCGCCGCAAGACCGAGTGGACGGCGCCCGACCTGCCCGAGCGCGGCTATTACCGGCTTTACGTCGAGCACGTGCTGCAGGCCGACAAGGGTGCGGACCTGGACTTTCTGGTCGGCGCGAGCGGCGCGGCCGTGCCGCGCGACTCCCACTGATCGCGCAGGAGCACACGATGAGCGCGCCAGCCAAATCCGCCGGTGCGATCGCCGGCATCTACCCGATCCTCTATGCGTACTTCGATCGCGATAACCGCCTCGACCGCGCCGCCATGCGGCGCCAGGTCGAAGCGGCCGTGCGCGGCGGCGCGCCGGGCATTGCGGTGCTCGGGCTCGCGACCGAGGTCAACAAGCTTTCGCGCGCCGAACGCGAGCAGGTGATTGGCTGGGCGCAGGAGGACAGCGGCGGCGCGTTGCCGCTCGCCGTCACGGTGAGCGGTCCCACGGTTCAGGCGCAGCGCGAATTCGCGCAACACGCGATCGAACGCGGCGCGGCATGGCTAATCCTCCAGCCTCCCGTGCGCGCTCAAGGTGAGCCTGCACATTCCGAATCGTTCTATTTCGACTTCTTCGCTGACGTGATGGCAGGGCTCGACGTGACGGTCGGCATACAGAACGCGCCAGAGTATCTGGGCGTCGGGCTCTCGCCGGGCAGTTTGCGCGCGCTTGCCGCGCAATGCCCGAACTTCCGCGTGCTCAAGGGCGAAGGCCCGGCGGTGACGATCGCCGAAACGATCGCGCAGATCGGCGACCTGATGCCCGTGCTCAACGGCCGCGGCGGCCTGGAATTGCTCGACAACCTGCGCGCCGGCTGTGCGGGGATGATCGTCGCACCGGACTGCTTCGACTGGCAGCAGCAGGTCTACGCCGCGTATTGCGCAGGCGATCTCGAGCGCGCGCAAGCCCTGTACCAGCAGGTGCTGCCCGCCATCGTCTTCGTCATGCAGTCGCTCGATACGCTGATTTGCTACGGCAAGCGCATTGCGGCGTGGCGCATGGGCATCGACGTCGACTATGAGCGCGACGTGAAGCTGGCGCCGAGTAGTTTCGGCCTCGAAGCCGCCCGGCGATTCGCGCGGCAGCTCGGCCCGCTCGCGTGATCAGCGCGCATGCAGATGGGGCACGCCCTCGCTCGTCGCGACCTTGAGCTGATGCAGCGCCCGGTGCGCCTTGTTCAACTGGGCCTGCGCGGCAATGCGCTGCGCCTCCAGCTGAGCGACGTCCTTTCGTATCTGGTGCTGGCGGCCCGTCACCGTCTGCTCTTGTTCCGCGTGGCGCTGCAGATCCACGCGCAGGCGTTCGGCCTGGGCTTCCGACTCCTCGATCTGCCGTGTGAGCTCCGCATTTTGCGCGACGAGTTGCACGCGGCGCGTTTCGCCGTCGGCGAGGCGCGTGGCTTGCTCCTGCATCAGGTGAAATGCCGAGCCGGCCGCGTCGAGGTCGTTGGCTTTCAGCGCGCGCCACAGTACGCTTTCCTGATGGAGCGCGACGAAGTAGCCGAGCGTGGGCGGATGGAAGAAGAGGCTGACGGTATAGGCGAAGCAGCGATAGACGCGGAAGGTCAGGAGCTCGTCGGCAGCGTGGAGCGCTTCGAATGCGGCGCCGTCGGCGATCTGCACCGGGCGGCCATTGAGGTGCGCGGGCATGACCGGCACCGGATGGAGTGTGGACACTGGCCGAGGCCCGCCGGCGCCTTCGGGCTGCACGGCTGCGCCTGCGGAAGGCTCCCCGCGCGACTCGACCTCGACGGGAGCCTCGGGCGGCGTAACGGTGGGTTCGGGCGCGGATTGCGAGACGCGGCTCGCGGCTTCGCTTGCGACGGCGCGCTGCGTGGCGGCATCATGGGCGACGGCCAGGATTCGTGATGGCGCGCCAGAGAGCGCGGTGTTACGGCGGTTCAGAATGGATTTCACGGCGGTTCCCCCAGTTTGGCGCGCCAAAAACAAGGCGCTCCGCGCGCGGCAGCGTGGCACACGGGCGCCGGCGCGCAGGCAAATGGGGCGGGCGATGCGGGTAGGGCGCCGTCCGCTCCGGGTTCGCGTACTAGTGAAGCAGGCGAGGCCGGCGTGCGATGTCGTCGAAGAGCGCACGGCCGGGCTCGAGCGCGAAAAGCCAGGTTTCGTCATAGCCGCTCAGCGTATCGAGCGCGTCGCGCAAGCGCTCGATGACTACGGCGGGAATTTCCACGGACGCCTCGGTGGCGCCGGAAAGCCGTGCGATGCTGGCGTGCTGGACCAGTTCGTCGGCGGCTTCGGCCACGTCGGCCGCAAAGACGAGATGGTTGTTCAACAATTCGACGAGGCCCGGCGACGACGTGACATCTTCGACGTTGAGCTGCAGCGAAAGAAAGGTGGCTTTGTTCATTCTCGGATCCCTCAGGGCCATGGGACTGCAGCGAGAGGCCTTTCATCTGATTATCGGGTGACGCGTGAACCAGTATAGGCGTAGACCCGCGCAAACGCAGGCCGGGCGAGCATGCCGGCGAAAAAAGGCGGCTGGAGCATGAACGATATAATGGGGGACGTTCGCCATTTCCGGCTTATTCCGTCTTCATTCGCGCGGAAGGTGGCGCGCAAGCGAACGCCTGCGGCCCGCCGCGCACTCCACATGCGTATTTTTGCGTCATACGCGAGGACCAAGCGAGGAACAGCAAGATGAATCGACAACGGCGAAACCCGGGCGCGTATGCGGCGCTGGCCGCCCTCACGCTCGTCTGCAGCGCCTGTAGCAGTACCTTCGCGCCATGGGAATCCCAAAGCGCCCCCCCAATGTCCACGAGCGGCGTGCCCGCGGGCTACTACCGCGTCAATCCGGGCGACACGCTCTCGCGCGTCGCCGGGGCCTTCGGCCAGCGTCCCCAGGACATCGCGAGCTGGAACCAGCTGCCTTCCGCCAACGCCCAGATCCTGCCAGGCCAGGTGCTGCGCGTCGCGCCCCCGCCCAACTACGCAACGGCTGCGCCGCAGGCGCAGATGCCTGGCGGCGCACCGGCCGCCGCTGGCGTAGCCATGCCCGCACCCGTTGCGCCGGGCATCGCGCTCGCGTGGCCTGCGCGCGGGCCGATCCTGCAGCGCTTCGTGCCGGGCAAGTCCACTGGCATCGTGATCGGCGGCTCGCCCGGCGAGGAGGTCAAGGCCGCCGCCGCCGGCCGCGTGGTCTACGCGGGTACGGGTATCGAGGCCTATGGGCCGCTGGTGATCATCAAGCACAACGACCAGGTCGTGACGGCCTATGGCCGCAACGGCAAGCTGCTCGTGAAGGAAGACGACGCCGTGTCGCAAGGCCAGCCGATCGCGGAAATGGGCACCGGCGGCGTTCAGTTCGAAGTCCGTAGCGACGGCAAGCCCGTCGATCCGCTGCCGCTGCTCGCGCACTAGCCACGGCGAAAGCGCGCTCCGCGCCCGGCCCGGCATTGCGCTGGGCCGCCGTTTGAAAATACACTCGATGGTTCCACGCCGCGCGGCGCGCGCCCGACCAGGCGCGCGCCCGTGCGTCCCGCGCGTGCTTCAACCACGAGGATTTCATCGCAATGATCGACCTGCGCAGCGACACCGTCACCCGTCCGAGCGAAGCCATGCTCGCCGCCATGACCCGCGCCGAAACCGGCGACGACGTATGGGGCGACGACCCGACCGTGCTGCGCCTGCAGGCGCGCGTGGCGCAAGAGGCGGGCAAGGAGGCGGGACTCTTCTTCCCGAGCGGCACCCAGAGCAACCTCGCCGCGCTGATGGCGCATTGCGCGCGCGGCGACGAGTACATCGTCGGCCAGGCGGCCCACACCTATAAGTACGAAGGCGGTGGCGCGGCCGTGCTGGGCAGCATCCAGCCGCAGCCGCTCGACAACGCCGAAGACGGCTCGATCCCGCTCGAGCGCATCGCTGCAGCGATCAAGCCGTTCGACGACCATTTCGCGCGCACGCGTCTGCTCGCGCTCGAAAACACCATCGGCGGCAAGGTCCTGCCGGCGGATTACGTCGCGAAGGCCACACGGCTTGCGCATGAGCGCGGCCTCGCCACGCACCTCGACGGTGCGCGCGTGTACAACGCGACGGTCGCCTCGGGCCAGCCGCTCGAGGCGCTCACGGCGGGCTTCGACTCGGTGTCGATCTGTTTTTCGAAGGGGTTGGGCACGCCGGTGGGATCGGTGCTGGTCGGCAGCCGCGCGCTCATCGACGCTGCGCATCGCTGGCGCAAGGTGCTGGGCGGCGGTATGCGCCAGTCGGGCGTGCTCGCGGCCGCGTGCCTTTACGCGCTCGATCACAACGTCGCGCGTCTCGCCGACGACCATGCGAACGCCGCGCGTCTCGCAGCCGGTCTCGCGCAGATCGATCAGGTGAAGGTGATGTCGCAGGCGACGAACATGGTGTTCGTGCAGTTCCCGCAGGAGCACTGCGCGCCGCTGGAGGCATATCTCAAGGAGCGCGGCATCCTCACGCAGATGCTGTACGCGTCGCGCTTCGTCACGCACCTCGACGTGACGGCCGCCGATATCGACACGTTCGTGGCGGCGGTGAAGGGCTACTTCGCGCGATAAGCCGGTAGACGGGCTGGCGAAGGCGCGCTTTTCCCGCGTGCCTTTGCGTCAGACTTCAGCCGTCCGCACGGACCGCATCAATCGCATCACCCGCGCTGCACCGCCCGGTGCGACGGCGCGAAAAGCCGCAGCCCGCTCGCAATGGCCGCCGCGCCCGCAAAGGCGCAGCCAAGGCTTAAGGCGAGCGTCGGGCCGTGCCGGCCCACGATCTGGAAGCACAGCGCCACCAACGCAGCGCCCGTAGTCTGCCCGAGCAGACGCGAGACCGCGACGGTGCCGCTCGCGCCACCGCTGCGCTCGGGCGGCGCGCTCGCCATGATCGCCCGCAGGTTCGGCGACTGAAAAAAGCCGAAGCCCGCGCCGCAGATCGCCATCCGCACGACAATGTCAGTCACCGTGGGGTGCGCGGGCAGCAGCGCCAGCGACGCCATGCCGGCCGAGAGAATGGCGAGCCCGATCGCACCGAGCAGGCCCGGCGGATAGCGGTCGGAGAGGCGCCCCGCAATGGGCGCGGCGGCGGCCACGACCACGGGCCAGGGCGTCATCAGGAAGCCGGTCTCCACCTGGCTGCGCATCAGCACGGTTTCGAAATAGAACGGCAGGGAGACGAACGCGAGGCCCTGCGCCGCGAATGAGCAGATCGCGGTGACCGACGAAAGCGCGAAAACCGGCCGGCGGAACAGATCCACGGGCAGCATGGGCGCGGGATGGCCGGCTTCGCGCCGGATCAGCAGCGCGCCGAACACCAGCGCCACGACGGCCGCAATGCCCACTTCGATGCCGGGCGCGCGCTGCGCGGCCTCGCCGAGCGCGAAGATCAGCGCCGCGAACGTAATCACATTGAGCACCGCCGCGACGGGATCGAAGGCGTGCTTGCCGCGCGCCGTCTGCGGCAGCGCGGGTAGCGCGAACACGAGCGCGAGCACGCCGAGCGGCACGTTGATCGCGAAGAGCCACGGCCAGGTGCCCGCGGAGAGGATCAGCGAGGCCATGGTCGGACCCACGGCGAACGAAACGCCCACGATCAGCGCGTTCATGCCGAGCCCGCGCCCGAGCCGGTGCGGCGGGTAGAGAAAGCGGATCAGCGCCGTGTTCACGCTCATGATGGCGCTCGCGCCGAGCCCCTGCAGCACGCGCGCCCCGGCGAGCGCGGTCAGCGTGGGTGCGAGCGCGCAGGCGAGCGAAGCGACCGTGAAGATCGCAAGGCCGCTGATATAGATACGCCGGTGGCCGATGATGTCGCCGAGCGCGGCGAGCGGCAGCAGCGTGGCGACCATCGCGAGCTGGTATGCGTTGATGATCCACACCGAGGCGGCGGGGGCCGCGTGCAGGTCGGTGGCGATGGCCGGCAGCGCGGTGTTGGCGATGGCGGTGTCGAGCGTGGCGAGCGCAACGGCGAGCATCACCGCGCCCATGGCGCGGCGGTTCTTCGCGGACATGGGCGCGTCGGGCGGCTCGATATCGCTGGTGTTGCGGGTTTCGCGCGCCGCGGAAAAGGTTTCGGACAAGACAGTCTCGGGCGGATGGACGATGAAGGCTGCGGCGCGGGCCGCGCGGACGAATTTTGCGATTGTTACAGAGCCCGCCCGGTTCTGCAGGGGAAGCCTCAGGGCGTGGGGTGACTGTAAGGCCTTGGGTAGCACTCGATCGTTCATCACGGCTCAGCAATCGCAACTAACCGCCAAGCCCGTCACGCGCAGACGTGACGCCGCGCTGCGCGCGCGCAACCCACCGCATGGCAAGGGATCGAGGCGGACGGCGGGTTCCGCGTGGCCGGCGGCCGTGCTCCGTGCCCGGCTGGCGCGCCGCCGCACGCCATTTGAAAATGCACTACTCTGCAAATTGATCTGCGCTCGCTGGCGAGCGGTGCCGGCCTTTTGCGCCGCGGCGCCGACGCGTCATTGTCCCGTTCCGTCACGTGCGGCGCAGGCCCAGAACAACCGCGCGCCCTGCACCTTTTATGGGCGCGCCGCCATTTCCGGCGCATTGCATGGGACCGCACCAGGCGCTCGTTGCCAGGTGCGGTCGACAGGAGTCAGTAGATGACAGCCATCGGTCTCGAGTTCGATCAGTTGCAAAGCAGCGTCGAAGCGCTGCGTCGTTCCCTCTCCAATCGCCTGATGTACGGTGTCGGCAAGGACGCCGTGACAGCCCGTCCGCAGGACTGGCTGCATGCTGCGGCGCTCGCCGTGCGCGACCGGCTCGTCGAGCGCTGGATGATCACCACGCGCCGCCAGTACGACCAGGACGTCAAACGCGTCTATTACCTGTCGATGGAATTTCTCATCGGCCGCACATTCTCGAACGCGCTGATCGCGCTCGGCATCCACGACCAGATGAAAGAGGCGCTGGCGAGCGTGGGCGTCGACATGGACACGGTGCTCGACTACGAGCCCGACGCGGCGCTCGGCAACGGCGGTCTCGGCCGGCTCGCGGCGTGCTTTCTCGATTCGATGGCGACGCTCGGCATTCCGGGTTTCGGCTATGGCATTCGCTATGACTACGGCATGTTTCGCCAGCAGGTCGTGAACGGCGAACAGGTCGAAGCGCCCGACTACTGGCTGCGCTATGGCAATCCGTGGGAGTTTCCGCGGCCCGAGGTCCAGTATCCCGTTCGATTCGGCGGGCGCACCATGCAGCGCAACGGCCATGTGGAATGGGTCGACACGCAGCACGTGAACGCCATGGCCTACGACACGGTGATTCCCGGCTACGCCACCAGCGCGACCAACACGCTGCGGCTATGGTCCGCGCGCGCGGACGAAGAACTCGACCTCTCGGCGTTCAACCAGGGCGACTATCAGCGTGCGGTGGAAGCGCGCAACATCTCCGAGAACGTCTCGCGGCTGCTCTATCCCGACGACTCGACGATGGCCGGGCGCGAACTGCGTCTGCGCCAGGAGTACTTCTTCGTCTCCGCGACGATGCAGGACCTGATTCGCCGCTACCTGCGCACGCACAGCACGTTCGGGCGCTTCTCCGAAAAGGTCGCGGTGCACCTGAACGACACGCACCCGGTGCTGGCCATTCCCGAGCTGATCCGTCTGCTCGTGGACGTGCATCATCTGCCGTGGGACGAGGCGATGGGCCACGTGCGCCGTGTGTTCTCGTACACCAACCACACGCTGATGCCCGAAGCGCTGGAAACCTGGGACGTCGAACTATTGGCGCGCCTCTTGCCGCGCCACCTCGAAATCATCTTCGACATCAACGCCGCGTTCCTGCGCGAAGCGAGCGACCGCGGCGCGCACGACCTCGACCTGATCCGCCGCATCTCGCTCGTGGACGAATACGGTCAGCGCCGCGTGCGTATGGCCTATCTCGCGATCGTGGCGAGCCACAAGGTGAACGGTGTCTCGAAGCTGCACTCGCAACTGATGACGCGCGATATCTTCGCCGACTTCGCGCGTCTCTTTCCCGACCGCTTCACGAACGTGACCAACGGCATCACGCCGCGCCGCTGGCTCGCGCAGGCGAGCGCGCCGCTCGCGCGCCTCGTGGACGAAGCGATCGGGCCGCGCTGGCGCAGCGATCTCTTCGAGCTGGGCGCGCTGCGCAAACTGCGCGGCGACGCGTCGTTCGAAGCCGCGTTCCGTGCGGCCAAGCGCAGCAACAAGGTGCGCCTCGCACATCGCGCCCTGCAGCGCACGGGCATCGTCTTCAATCCCGACGCGCTGTTCGACATGCAGGTCAAGCGCATTCACGAGTACAAGCGCCAGTTGCTCAACGTGCTGCACGTGATCACGCGCTACAACCGCATTCTCGAAGCGCCGGAGCGTGACTGGGTGCCACGCGTCGTGCTGTTCGCGGGCAAGGCCGCGTCGGCGTACCGCATGGCGAAGATGATCATCCACCTCATCAACGACGTGGCCACGAAGATCAACAACGATCCCGCAGTGGGCGATCGGCTCAAGGTGGTGTTCGTGCCGAACTACGGCGTGAGCGTGGCCGAGGCGCTGATTCCCGCGGCGGACCTGTCCGAGCAGATCTCGACCGCGGGCACCGAAGCGTCGGGCACCGGCAACATGAAGCTCGCGCTGAACGGCGCGCTCACCATGGGCACGCTCGACGGCGCGAACATCGAGATCGGCGAGGCCGTGGGGCAGGACAACATTTTCATCTTCGGCCACACGTCCGACCAGGTCGATCAGCTGCGTTGCGCGGGCTACCGGCCGCGCCAGGTCTACGAGGAAAACGCCGAGCTGCGCCGCGCGCTCGACCAGATCCGTATGGGCTTCTTCTCACCGCACGATTCGGCACGCTACACGGACATCTTCCACACGCTCGTGGACTGGGGCGACCACTACCTCGTGCTGGCCGACTACTCGGCCTTCATCGAGGCGCAGGACGCCGCCGACCAGCGTTTCCTGGACGTCCCCGCGTGGACCGCGAGCGCGATCGAAAACGTGGCGGGGATGGGGAAATTCTCGTCAGACCGTGCGATCGCGGAATACGCCCGAGATATCTGGCACGTGAAGTCGATCGAGATGGAGTGAGGGGCGAGCGCCCGCGGTGCTTCCGGCAGTACTTCCGTTAGTACTTCCGGCGGTATCAGGGCGCTGAGGGCCGCGTCGTGCCGCCTTCGGCCTGCGCCGCTTGCGCGGCCTTGGCGATGCGCACCGCTTCCTGCACACGTTCGAGGAATGCCGGGTCGAGGCTCGTGACCGCCTCGCGCGATTCTCCGCCCGTCACGACATAGAGCCGGTGCACGGCTTCCTGCCAGAGCCACGCGAGCCAGCCCACCACGATCACCATCACGCCGCACGCGAGACCGGACGCCGAGCCGAGCACACCACCCACGACAGCGCCGGCGGCGCCGACCAGGCTGATCGCGATCGGCACCACGCGGCTGCGCCGCCCGATGACGATACGCACGTCCTCGATGTCGCGCATGGGGAAGACCTGGCCGGCTGCGGAAAGCGCGTTGCGCGTCACCGAGACGGCGGCTTCGTTGAAAGGGAGTTCCATCGGTTCGATCGCTGCGAGGTGAGAGAGCGCAGCGTACCAGAAGCGGGGCCAGGGCGGGGTCGCGGCGGACATAACGTCGCAGGCCGCACGCATGGCGGGGTGGGCCGTCTGCCGGAGCCGCTATACTTGCGCGCTTTTAATGCCCCCGTCGGCACCAGGGATTCTCCATGAGCGCACTGCCACGCTGTCCGAAATGCAATTCCGAGTTCACCTACGAAGACGGTGACGTCTACATCTGCCCGGAGTGTGCACATGAATGGTCGGCGCTAGCCACCGCGCCGGCTGAAACAGCGGGCAAGGTGTATCGCGATTCGGCCGGCAATGTCCTCCAGGACGGGGATACCGTCACGGTCATCAAGGACCTGAAACTCAAGGGTTCGGGTGGCGTGATCAAGATGGGCACCAAAGTAAAGAATATCCGGCTGGTGGACAGCGACCACGATATCGATTGCAAGATCGACGGCTTCGGCGCCATGAGCCTCAAATCGGAATTCGTCAGGAAGGCGTGACGAAGGGTGTCGTCGTGCATCGACTGCGATGAACCAAAAAAAGCGGGGCATCCCAAGGGATGCCCCGTCCGGTAAGGCGCGGCGTGCAGCGCGAGCTGCGGCGCGCCGAGCAGAGCCGGCGCTATGAGTCGCCGGCCGCCGCTGTTGCGCGAGTGACGCTGCTTAGAACTTGTGGCGGATACCGACGCGAACCGCGACTTGATCCTGCGAACCCGTGCCCGACGGCTGGTAGATGCTCGAGCTCGAGTCGCCGATCTGCGCCTGTACCTTCTGGCCGTTCGCGAGCGTGCCCGATGCGTCCTGGTACGACACGAGGCCGTAGACGTCGGTGCGCTTGCTGAGCGCGTAGTCGAGCGATGCGTTGACCTGGTTCCAGTGAGCCGTCTGGCTGCCCGAGGTGCGCGAGTACGTGTAGCCAAGGCCAGCCGCGAGAGCCGGCGTGAAGGCGTACTTGCCGCCTGCTTCGTACGCGTTGTAGAGCGTCGACGAGCCGGCGATCGGCGAAAGCAGCGTGTTGGTCCACAGGGCCCACAGCGTTGCCGGGCCGACGATGTAGCGGCCACCGACACCGAACGAGCGCGTGTCGCGCAGCGTGCCCTGTGCAACGTTGGCGATCGTGGTCGTCGTCGACGGCGTGGTCTGGCCCGGGTACGTCTGGTTGAAGTAGGCAGCGCCGATGCTGAACGGGCCGTAGCCGTAGTTCGCGCCGAAGCTGTACGCGCGCGACGAGCCGGCGATCGGGCTGGCCGCCGGACCCGTTGCCGGTGCGCCGGCGAACGAGGTCGAGTTCGAGAAGCCGTACAACGCGCCGAACGTGAAGCCCGAGAAGTTCACGCTCTGGAACTTGACCGCGTTGTTGATGCGGCTCGAGGTCAGCTGGTCGATGTCGTTGAAGTGGTACGCCCAGTTACCCGAAACCGTATTGCCACCGGTCGAGTACTGCGAGCCGAGAATGTCCGTGTTGAGCGAGTATTGACGGCCGAACGTCAGCGAACCGATGTTCGACTGCGTCAGACCGACGAATGCTTGACGGCCGAACATCGCGCCGCCCTGGCCTGCCGTGCCGTTACCGCTGTTGAAGCCGTTTTCGAGCACGAAGATCGCCTTCAGGCCGCCGCCCAGGTCTTCCGTGCCGCGCAGGCCCCAACGGCTGCCCTGCGCCACGCCGTCACCGTACGAGAACTGATGCGAACTGCCGTTCGTACCGTTCGAGTTCTTCACGTTGCTGATGTAATTCACACCCGCGTCGATCACGCCGTACAGCGTTACGCTGCTTTGTGCGTGGGCAACGCCTGCGATCGAGGCCAGAATAGCGGTGGTCAGAATTTTCTTATTCAACTGTTTCTCCGGGTAAAGGACGAGATGACTACTCCGGCCTCTTATGGGCCGGTCAATGCGACGGGCTGCAATTTAAGGGTCGATAACGAAAGGAATGTGACAGTAAGACTTTGTAGGCAAAATGTCGCCATTCTGTTGTGTGGAAGCGACACACGGGTTGCACCCGCGGAGAGCGGCGCCCGAAGCCCGTCGTTATTGGCTTCGCGGGCAATTTTCCTGTCAATTTGAAAGACTGGACTGCGGCAATCGGCCTTATAAGAATTTTTCCTAAGCTTTCTCCTATTTGCCGGGTTAAGCCATCCTTTGAACCTGACTTCAAGCTGAGTTTGATTCATTTCAAGGGCGCATTAACGGCCCGATCAATGCGCGCTTTACACGTCTGATTGCCATCGATTCATCGAAGCAGAAAATTAGTTAACCGAAATAATTGAAATAACCGGGAAACGCCTATAAAAAAGGCTCACACCTATGGCGCGAGCCCTTTTACGACAAGGCGTTGCAGGTTACAGCGAAAGAAGCGAGCCGCTGCGAATGGGCTTTTCGCCGGCAATGCGTGCGACTTCCATGCCGGCCGTGGCGAAGCGCGCGCTATGGCGTGCATACATCACGCCGCTCACGCCCGCGTGCAGCGTCGTCACGGTGTCGGCGAGCGGGTCGATGACATCGGCAATGGCCGCGCCGCGTTCCACCCACGTGCCGCAATCCACGCGAAACACGAGCACGCCGCTGGCAGGCGCCACGATCGGCTCCGTGCCCGCGAGCGGCGTGGCTGCATGGGCGAGTGGCGGCAGCGGCGCGGCCGTGCCTTCGATGACGCCGCGCCCGATCAGATAGTCGACGATGGCCTGGGCGTCGTGCTCGGCGAGCTCGTGCGAGACGTCGCGCTGGCCGCGCAGCTCGACCGTTACCGAAATCGAGCCGTACGGGATGGGGAAGCGCGTGCCGAATTGCTCGCGCAGCTCCGACCAGCAGAAGCTGTGAATCTCGTCGAACGGATTGCCGATCGAGTTGAGCGCGAGGAGCGACGCCTTGGCATCGAGATAGCGCGCGAGCGGCTCGACTTCGGGCCACAGCTCGGGGTTCGTGTAGATGTGCATGGCGGCTTCCCAGTCGCAATGCAGATCCAGCACGATGTCGGCGTCGTACGAAAGGCGCTGGAGCGCGAGGCGCATCGAATCGAGTTCGGTTTTCGGCTTCTGAGCGGCCAGCGCTTCGCCCATCGCCGCACGGATGGCCGTGCGGTTCGCGGCTTCGTCGGGCCCGAGACGCGCCTCGATGCTGGGCAGCACGAGCGCGGTGAGCTCGTGGAAATTGCGGTTGAAGTTCTGCGCCGTGTTCGATTCGAAGCGGCCGATCATATGCCCGAGCCAGTGCTGATTCAGGCCCACGGGGTTCGGCACCGGCACGATCACGATCTCGCCGCGAAGGCGGCCCGCAGCTTCCAGCTCCGCGAGCTTGCGGCGCAGCGCCCACGAGACGAGCATGCCCGGCAGTTCGTCGGCGTGGAGCGAGGACTGGATGTAGACCTTGGGACCGCCGGCCTTGCCGTAGTGGAAACTGGCAAGTTCCCGCGCGGTACCGAGGGCGGGCGCGATCAACGGGTGGTTTCGGGTTTGCATGATGGATGCGCGAGGCGCGGCGGCCCGCAAAGGTGTTGGAGTGAACGATGGCCCCGTAAGCACATGCAGGGGGCCGTATACCGATCTTAGCCGATTCGACGCGCCGCCGGAACCGGCGCGCGCTCACGCGCCTGCGGCATCGTCTGAAAATACGGAATCCGAAATAAAAATCCGGAAATGAAAAAGCCCGGACACAAAGCCCGGGCTTCGTGCGCCGTGATGCAGCGCCGGCGCGATGCGGTGCTTAGCCGCCGTACACGTCGAAGTCGAAGTACCTGGATTCGATCTTTTTATAGGTACCGTCCTTGATCATGTCGGCGATGGCCTTGTCGATCTTGCCCTTCAGGTCGGCGTCTTCCTTGCGCAGGCCGATGGCGGCAGCGCCCGTCGGGATTTCCTTGCCGGCGAACTGGAAGCCAGCGCCGCGCGGCGTCTTCAGGAAGCCCAGATCCGCTTGCACTTCATCCTGCAGCGCAGCGTCCAGACGGCCCGAGATCAGGTCGGCGTAGACCTGGTCCTGGTTCTGGTAAGGAACGACGTTCACGCCCTTCGGTGCCCAGTTTTCCTTCGCGTAGGTTTCCTGGATCGTGCCTTGCTCGACGCCAACCGACTTGCCCTTGAGCGAGTCGGCCGTCGGGGCGAGGCTCGAGCCCTTCTTCGCGACGAGACGCGTCGGCGTGTTGAACAGCTTCGCCGAGAAGGCGATCTGCTGCTCGCGCTGCGGGGTGATCGTCATCGACGAGAGCACGCCGTCGAACTTCTTGGCCTTCAGGCCCGGGATCATGCCGTCGAAATCTTGCTCGACCCACACGCACTTGGCGTTCAGGCGCTTGCAGATTTCGTTGCCGAGGTCGATGTCGAAGCCGACCAGCTTGCCATCGGGTGCTTTGGATTCGAACGGTGCGTAGCTGGCGTCAACGCCGAAACGCACGGTGGACCAGTCCTTCGCATGGGCGACGCCGGCCGAGACGGCGAGCACGGCAACCGTGAGGGTGGCAAGCAGTTTCTTCACTATGGGTACTCCTCGAGATGGTTCAGGGCGCGCCGCGTGCGGTTGTGCCGCCATGGCGCATTTCCCGGCGCGGCTCGCGCCGGATTATTGTTGGACCTGCCAGCCTGCGGCCAGCGAAGCGCGCGCAAGCTTACCAGGTCAAAATTGCTGCGTCGCTAGTGTAATACCGGATAGCGGGAAAGGGTGCCGGTAAGTGTACGCCCGTGCGCTTGTACGATTTAACGCAAAGCCTTGTCGGGCAAGGCGAACGGGCCAATGGGGACAGGCCAATGCGGGGCTTGGGAGGGGCTGCGCGATGCTCTGCCGCAACAGTCGGAAGAATGCGATGCCGCGCGGTCGCGGCATCGTCAGCAGTCTGAATGGAAATTGAAATCGATTCGACGGCGCACCGTTAGTTTTCGGCCCGAATAGGGCCAGACAATGCGCCGTTTTTTGTCGCGGTGCAGCAGACACATCGGCTGCACCGCGTGGACGACGTCAGACTATGCGCGCGCCCGCGCGCCACGTCGCGCGCGGCACGGGCAGCGAATCGAGCATCGTCACCCGCACGAAGTCCGCGCGCAGGCCCGGCTCGATCGCGCCGCGATCGTGCAGGCCCGACTTGCTGGCGGGTTCCCACGAGACCGTAGCGAGCGCGCGCGGCAGCGTCCAGTCGGCCTTGGTCACGAGGTCGAACGCGGCGGTCAGGAGGCTCGACGGCACGTAGTCGGACGAGAGGATGTCGAGCAAACCGGCCTGGGCCAGCTCCAGCGCCGAGACGTTGCCCGAGTGCGAGCCCCCGCGCACCACGTTCGGCGCACCCATGATCGTCGCAATGCCGCGCTTTTTCGCTTCCTCGGCGGCCACGCGCGTGGTCGGGAATTCGGCGAGCACGATGCCTTCGGCCGCGGCCTGCTCGACGTGCTCCACGAGCGTGTCGTCGTGGCTCGCAAGCGGGATGTTGCGCGTGCGGCAACGCTGCACGATTTCGAGGCGGTGCGCGTCGGCGTAGCGTTCCTGCTCCGTGGCCATTTCGGTGAGCATAGTGTTGGTCTGCTCGTCGGTCCACTTGCCGTGGCGCTCCTGAAATTTGCGCCATTGCTCGCGGTCGTGCCACTGGCGCTGGCCCGGCGTGTGGTCCATTACCGAGGCGAGGCGCAGCAGCGGGTGGTCGCTCAGCATGTCGAACAGCTCGATCACGTCTTCGGTGGCGATTTCGCAGCGCAAGTGCAGGAAGTGCTCGGCGCGCAGCAGGTTGCGCTCGGAAAAACGCTTGAGCGCATGGGCGCTAGCGAGCTGCACGTCGCGGCCGCGCACGCCCACGGCCAGGCGCGTGCCGATGGCCAGCGCGTCGAATACCGTGGTGATGCCGGCGGCGGCGATCTGCGCGTCGTGAATCACGAACGCGGCGTCGGTGTTCCAGTGCACGCCGGGGCGCGGCGCGAGGTGCTTTTCCAGGTTGTCGGTGTGCAGTTCGACGAGACCGGGCAGCAGGAAGTCGCCCTCCCAGTCTTCGGCTTCGGGCGCGGCGGTCGAGCCGCGCGAGATGTCGCGGATCTTGCCGTCTGCCACGCTTAGCGTGCCGGTGAAAACTTCGTCTCGCGTCACGATGCGAGCGTTCTTGATCAACATCGTCAGGCTCCGTATCAGATATCGGTTTGCGCCGTTCAGGCGGGTTTCAGGCTGCGGCGCTGAGCGGCGCTTGCGCGCGCGGCGCGCTGAGTTCGAGTACGCGGGTGGCGACGCGCTGGCGCGTGTCCTCGTCGTGGAATACGCCGACAATCGCCGCGCCGCGCTCGCGCGCTTCGCCAATCAGGCTCGCGACGACTTCGCGGTTTTCCGCGTCGAGCGAGGCCGTGGGTTCGTCCAGCAACAGCACGCGGTGCTGCGCGATCAGGCCCCGGGCGATGTTCACGCGCTGCTGCTCGCCGCCCGAAAACGTGGCGGGCGCGAGCGGCCAGAGGCGCTGCGGCACGTTCAGACGTGCCAGCAGCGTTTGCGCGCGCTCGCGTGCTTCGTCTTCCTCCACGCCGCGCGAAACGAGCGGCGCGGCCACGATGTCGAGCGCGCTCACGCGCGGAATCACGCGCAGAAACTGGCTCACGTAGCCCACGACGTTGCGGCGCAGGCGCAGGATGTCGTGGGGCGCTGCGCCCGTGATCTCGAGATGCTCGAGCGGCGCGCCCTCGTCGCGGATCGCAATCGAGCCGCCGCTGGCGAGGTAGTTGCCGTACAGGCAGCGCAGGAAGGTGCTCTTGCCCGCGCCCGAGGGCCCGACCAGCACGATGCATTCGCCGCGCTCCACGTCGAGCGACACGCCCGCGAGCGCCTCGATGCCGATGCCGCCCTGGCCGTGCAGCGTGAAAGTCTTGCGCACGTCTTCGGCGCGCAGCATGAGCGCCGGTCTTTCGAGGAACGCGCGCGTGCCCGGTGATGAGTTCAGAGTCATGTCTTTCATCCTAGACCGGCAGCACGGATGCCACCAGCGTCTGCGTATAGGGATGTTGCGGGTCGTCCAGCACCTGGTCGGTCAGGCCCGATTCGACCACCGTGCCGCCTTGCATCACCATCAAGCGGTGCGCGAGCAGCCGCGCCACGCCGATGTCGTGCGTGACGATCAACACCGAAAGATGCAGGTTGGTCGTGAGCGTGCGCAGGAGGTCGAGCAGGCGCGCCTGCACGGACACGTCGAGACCCGCTGTGGGCTCGTCCATGAAGACGAGGCGTGGCCCCGTGACGAGATTGCGCGCGATTTGCAGGCGCTGCTGCATGCCGCCCGAAAACGCCGACGGCAATTCGTCGATGCGCTGCGCGTCCAGCTCCACGCGCTGCATCCACTGCTGCGCCGTGTTGCGGATTTGCCCGTAGTGACGTGCGCCGACGGCCATCAGCGGCTCGCCGATATTGGCCCCGGCCGAGACGCCCGCACGCAGCCCGTCACGCGGATTCTGCTGCACGAAGCCCCATTCGGTGCGCGCAAGCAGGCGCCGGCGCGGCTCGGAAAGCGTGCGCAGGTCGAGCGTTTCGCCGTTCGCGCTCGTGTAGTGCAGCGCGCCCGAGTCGGATTCGGTGCGCAGTGCGAGCGTGTTGAGCAGCGTGGTCTTGCCCGAGCCCGATTCGCCGACGATGCACAACACCTCGCCGGGATACAGGTCGAAGCTCACGTCGCGGCAGCCGTTGCGGCCGCCGTACTGCTTCGTGAGCGATCTTGCGCTGAACAGCGGCGTCATGCTTTCTCTCCTGCTTCATTCGTTGCGTGCGCATCGATCTGCTCGCGGCGGTCGTGGCAGTAGTCGCTGTCCGAGCAGACGAACATGCGTTTGCCTGCGTCGTCGACAATCATCTCGTCGAGGAAACTCTCGCGCGAGCCGCACAGGGCGCACGCATGCTCCCAGCGCTGCACTTCGAACGGGTGGTCGTCGAAGTCGAGGCTCTTCACCGGCGTGTACGGCGGAATCGCGTAGATGCGGCGCTCGCGACCCGCGCCGAACAACTGCAGCGCGGCGTTCATATGCAGCTTGGGGTTGTCGAACTTCGGAATCGGCGAGGGCGACGTCAGATAACGGCCGTTCACGGTCACCGGGTAGTCGTACGTCGTGGCGATGCTGCCGTGCTGCACGATGTCCTCATAAAGCTTCACGCTGATCAGGCCGTAGTCGGCCAGTGCATGGAGCTTCTTGCATTCGGCCACGCGCGGCTCGAGCCGGAACAGCGGCTCGGGCATCGGCACCTGATACACGAGAATCTGCTTGTCCGTGAGCGGCGTTTCTGGAATACGGTGCCGCGTCTGCACGATCGACGCCTCGCTCGTGCGGCGCGTGGTGGCCACCCCCGTGGTGCGCGCGAAAAAGCGACGGATGTTCACGGCGTTCGTGGTGTCGTCCGAGCCCTGGTCGATCACCTTGAGCGTGTCCTTCGCGCCGATGATCGCCGCCGTCACCTGGATGCCGCCCGTGCCCCAGCCATACGGCAGCGGCATTTCGCGCGAGGCGAACGGCACCTGGTAGCCCGGCACGGCCACGGCCTTGAGGAGGGCGCGGCGCAGCATCCGCTTGGTCTGTTCGTCGAGGTACGCGAAGTTGTAACCCGAGACGGCCTGAGTTTCGTGCGAGGCGACTTCGGCTGCGGTGGATTGCAAGGTATCGGGCGCGTTCATGCAGCCTCCTTGTTTTGCGCGTCGGCATTCGCGTCGCTGTCGCTTTCGTGCTGCGCGCGCAGCTTGCGCACGAGTTCCAGCTCAGCCTGGAAGTCCACGTAGTGCGGCAGCTTCAGGTGTTGAACGAAGCCCGAGGCTTCCACGTTATCGCTGTGCGAGAGCATGAATTCGATGTCCTGAGTCGGCGAGGCGATCGTCTCGCCCAGCTCCTCGGCGCGCAGCGCACGATCCACCAGCGCCATCGCCATGGCCTTACGTTCCGCGTGGCCGAACGCGAGACCGTAGCCTTGCGTGAATTGCGGCGGCACGTCTTTCGCGCCCGCGAACTGGTTGATCATCTGGCACTCGGTCAAGTCGATCTCGCCGATTTCCACGGCTTCATCGAGTTCGTCCAGCATCATTTCTACGCAGACCGAACCAAAGCGGATCTCGCCCGCGAACGGGTGCGAATGCGCGTAGCCGCGCTGCGTGGCATAGCCCATCGCGAGCAGGAAGCCTTCGTCGCCGCGTGCGAGATTTTGCAGGCGCACGGTGCGATCGGCAGGGAACGCAAGCGGCTCACGCGAGAGGTCGCCGGGCTCGCGTGCTTGCGTCGAGCGCGTTTCCTGCTCGATCAGGCCTTCCTTGTCGAGCAGGGAGACCACGCGCGGCATCGCTTCTTCGGGCGGGGTGGCTCGCGGCGCGCGAGGCGTGGCGCTCGCGGCATCGTCGCCTTCGGCCAGCAGCGCGAAGTCGAGCAGGCGCTGCGTGTAATCGTAGGTCGCGCCAAGCACCTGGCCGCCGGGCACGTCCTTGAAGGTCGCTGAAATGCGGCGCTCCACCACCATGTTTTCCGTTTCGACCGGTTGTGTGTAACCAAAACGCGGCAGCGTGGTGCGATAGGCGCGCAGCAAAAAGATTGCTTCGACGAGATCGCCAGCGGCCTGCTTGATGGCGAGCGCGGCAAGTTCTTCGTCGTAGACCGAACCTTCGGCCATCACACGCGCCACGGCCAGACGCATCTGTTCGCGGATCTGCGCGACGCTCAGCTCGGGCACGCGCGTATCGCCGCGGCGAGCCTCGTCGAGCAGACGCCACGACGCTTCGATCGCGCGCTCTCCTCCTTTGACGGCGACGTACATCAGTGCATCTCCACGAGAGTGGTGCGCGGCAGGCCCATCAGGCGGTCGCCGCACACGAGATAGAAGTCGATGCCGCACGGGAAGTGCGGCGCGAGGGCGGCGCGTTCTCGCCAGAAGCGCTCTGGCAGACCGACGGGCGCGATGCTGCAGGTCGTTTCGATGCCGGGGCCGCGCAGCGTGAGCGGTGCGCCGCCGGTGAGGGAATCGACACGCGCGAACACCGTGGCCGACTGCTCCGGCGACTCGGGCGTGCCGCTCGCGAAGTCGTCGAGCGGCGGCAGGGCGGCGGCGTCGTGCACATAGGCGAACGCGGCTTCGCGCGCCTGCTGTGCAAGCGGCGCGCCTGCATGAAAGCGCAGCGCGGCCGCGAGTGCGGCGTCGGGCTGGGCGAGCCACACCGGCGTGGCGTAGTCTGCGAGTGCGAGCAGCGAGGCGAAGGCAGCGAGGCCGGCGCGCGCGGGGGACGCATCCGCCGCCGTGGGCGCCGGCAGCGGCGTTTCGATCACGCCGATCGTGCCGGGTCGCGCGAGCGCGTCGAGCAGCGTGCGGAACACCGTCTGCGTGTCGTGAACCGGATCGCCGAAGCCGGGCGCGAGCGCCGCGAGCAGATCGGGCGTCATGGCATTGCGTTGGTCGCTCATGCGTCACCTCGAACCATCGTGAAGAACTCGACCCGCGTGCTGGCGGCGTCGGCGCGGCGCGCGTCGCGTTGTGCGGCGAGACGCGCGGCGAGCGGCTCGATCAACCGGGCGTGCAACTGGTCGTGGCGCGCGGGGAGTTGCAGCAGCGCGTCGGCGAGGGCCGCCAGCTCGGCGCGGCGCTTGTCGCGGCCCAGATGGCAGGCCACGCCGACCGGGCCGGACTGGCCGGCATCGCCGCCTGCGGTGCGCTCAATGCCCGAGGCACGCAGGCGCAGCGTGGCGCGCGTGACGGTGGCTTCGCCCAGATTGAAGGCGTCGCCGGTGCCGCCAATGCGCCCACGTACCATGGCCAGTCCGGTTTGTGGCGGACGCAGCCAGTCGAAAGCGGGCTCGGGCGCACCGGCGAGCGCGGCGCTCAGCGCCGCTTCAAGCTCGGCGCGCGGGGTATGCGCGAGAACGGCCATCCATGCGCGGCGGGTCGCCGACGCGGAGGATGGGGTGGAGGAAGCGTTCATCGGAGTTCCTGTGTCGTGAACGGGGGGAACGGACATGGCAACTGCGCCTTTCGAACAGCCTTGTCTGGACCTCGATTGAACCATCTATTCGTCTAAACGTCTAGACGTTTAGTGGTACAGTCGTCCAGTGCGGACGCAATGAAGGTTTTCATATTTCCATCACGCCCTGCGCACTACAATGCACAAAACGCTATTGGAACCGAGAGGAATGACAGCACCATGACATCGAACGACGAGGCGCCGTCCAGCCTGCTTGAGCGCGGCGCGGGTGTGGCGGTGTGGCGGCAGATCGAGCAGATCCTCGCGGCCGAGATCGCCGCGAAGGGTTTCGGCGAAGACGGCCGGCTGCCTAGCGAAGGCGAGCTTGCGCGCCGCTTCGACGTGAACCGCCACACGGTGCGGCGCGCGATGCTGGGCCTTGCGGCGCTGGGGCTCGTAAGCGTGGAACAGGGGCGCGGCACTTTCGTGCAGCCCGGCGCGATCGACTACACCATCGGCAAGCGCACGCGCTTTACCGAGAACCTGAAGCGCCATCAGCATTCGGCGGCGGGCAAGCTGCTGTCGTCGTCGCGTGGCAAGGCGGACCCCACGGTCGCCAAGGCCCTGGGGCTGCGCGCGGGCGCGCTCGTCTACCGGCTCGAAACGCTGCACGAGTCGGACGGCGTGCCGCTCACTTACGCGCGCAGCTGGTATCCCGCCGCGCGCTTCGCCGATCTGCCCGTGGTCATGGAGCGCGTCGACAGCACCTCGAAGGCCCTGGCCGAATACGGCGTGGCCGACTATCTGCGCAAGTGGAGCCGTATCGGCAGCGTGCTGCCCGAGGCCGAGGTGGCGCGGCGCCTGAACATCAACCGGCAGCAGCCGGTGCTGTGGGTGGAAAACGTCGACGTCGACCTTGATGGCGTGCCGATCAAGTACGGTATCACGCACTTCGCCGCCGACCGCGTGCAGTTGATGGTGGAGCACGACATATGAGCGTGCTGCACGAAGACTGGAGCGAAGCCGCGCGCTTCGCGCTTTACTATGCGCCGCCGCGCGAGTCGGCGTGGTGGCAGGCGGGCTGCGCGTGGCTTGGCCGCGATCCGGAGACGGGCGACACGCTCGCGCCGCCGCCGTGGCTCGCAGGCCTGCCGCAGCCGCTGGAAACGCTCACGGTCGCGCCACGTCGCTATGGCTGGCACGGCACCCTCGTGCCGCCGTTTCGTCTCGCGCCGGGCATGACGCCCGCGGCGCTCCTCGCCGCCGCGCAGCAGTGGGCGCAAGGGCAGGCGCGCTTCGACGCCAATGTCGAGGCGGCGCTGCTCGGCCGCTTCGTGGCGCTGCGCCCCGCCGACGATGCCGGCGAAACCGCCCTGCGCGAACTGGCTGCCGACGCACTGCGCGCGCTCGGTTCGCTGCGCGCCCCGCAAACGCCCGCCGAACTCGCGAAGCGCCTCGACGCGCCGCTCACGCAGCGTCAGCGCGCTTACGTCGAAGCGTGGGGCTATCCGTACGTGTTCGAAGAATTCCGCTTTCACATGACGCTATCCGATTCGCTGAACGACGCGCAAACGTGCGCGCAACTGGTCGATGCCTGGAACACGCAGATGCAGGGTGCCAACCCGCTGCCGGTGGAGGGCGCGGCGCTCTTCGTCGAGCCCGAGCCGGGCGCGCCTTTCGCGCTGTGGCGCCGCTTGCCGTTCGCGGGGGCCCGCGCATGAAGGGCGGCCTGATCTACGTAATGGGGCCTTCGGGTGCGGGCAAGGACACGTTGCTGCGTTACGCGCGCGAGCGCCTCTCCGGTGAAGACGTCGTCTTCGCGCATCGCTACATCACGCGCGAAGACAGCGGCGGCGAGAACCACATCGCGCTCACCGAGGCCGAATTCGAGGCGCGCTCGCAGCGCGGCCTCTTCGCGTTGCAATGGCGCAGCCACGCGCTGCGCTACGGCGTGGGCGTGGAGATCGACCAATGGATGGCGCTCGGCTGCACCGTCGTGGTGAACGGTTCGCGCGCCTACGCGGGCGAGGCGTTCGAGCGCTACCCGCGCATGACGCTCGTGCACATCGAGGCCGCGCAGCACGTACTCGCCGCGCGCCTCGCTTCCCGGGCGCGTGAAACGCCCGAGCAGGTCGCGTTGCGTCTTGCGCGGCGCGCGCCGTTCGAGGTGCCGTCGGGCGCCGCGTTTGCGCGCATCGACAACTCCGGGCACCTGGAGGAGGCGGGCGGGGCGTTCGTCAAGCTCGTGCTGCAGGTGGCGGCCGGATAGTCTCCGCGCCGTCCTCGAGCGCCGCTTAACAGTCGCTTAAGGGCTCGAATGGGCGGGGGGATTTTTGGTTGGGCGTGGTTGCCGTGAGAAGATGCAGGCGACCCGAGAACTCAACGAGAATGCCCTTGGACCGTTTCCAGGAGATGCAAATTTTCACGCGCATCGTCGACCGCCGCAGCTTCACGCAGGCGGCCGAGGACCTGAACCTGCCGCGCGCGACGGTCACCAACTCGATCAAGCGTCTCGAAGCGCGCCTAGGCGTGCGTCTGCTCGAACGCACCACGCGCCAGGTCAAGCCGACGCTCGATGGCGATGCCTACTACCAGCGCTGCATGCGCCTGCTCGCCGACCTCGAGGAAACCGAGGAGGCGTTTCGCGACACCGATCCGCAGGGGCGTTTGCGGGTGAACATGCAGGGCACGCTCACGCAGTATTTCGTGATGCCGCGCCTGCCCGACTTTCTCGCGCGCTATCCGCGCGTCGAGCTCTTCATCGGCTCGGGCGATCACTTCGTCGATCTCGTGCGCGAGGGCGTGGACTGCGTGCTGCGCGCGGGCGAGCTGGCCGACTCTTCGATGATCGCGCGGCGCGTGGCGCTGCTCGAGCAGGTGACCTGCGCGAGCCCCGCGTATCTGGAACGGCACGGCGACCCGGAGTCGATCGAGGCGCTCGCCGGCACGCATATGGACAATCCTGGCCGGCCCGGCCATCGGGCCGTGAACTATGTGTCGCCGGCCACGGGCCGCGCGCTTCCGCTCGAATTCACGACCGCCGACGGTATCGCCCGCGTGACGCTGCCGGGCCCGGTGGCCGTGAACGGCGCGGAACTCTATACGGCGGGCGCGCTGGCGGGGCTCGGCATCGTGCAGGTGCCGCGCTACCGCGTGCGCGACCTGCTCGCCAACGGCGAGCTGTGCGTCGTGCTGCCCGCGCATCCGCCGCCGCCCTTGCCGGTCTCGGTGCTTTACCCGCAGAACCGCCAGTTGTCGCTGCGCGTGCGCGCTTTCGCCGACTGGCTCGCGCAGGTGTTCGCCGAAGTTGCCTGAAATGGCTCGAGCGCAGCCGGGGCAGCTTGCCCAGGCGCGCCCGCTTGCGATCCGTTGTTTTTACGTGCGCCGCGCGACCATGCCGGACACACGCGCCGCGGCTTGCTGAAGCGGTTCGAGGAAGGTCTTGACCATCTGCCTGGCGGACGTGCGCTGTGCGTTGCCACTGATGTTCATCGCGGCGATCACGCGGCCCTGCCGGTTGCGGATAGGCGCGGAGATCGAGATGAGTCCGCCTTCCAGTTCCTGATCGACGATGGCCCAGCCCTGCTGGCGCACCTGGGCGATGATCTTCTTGAGTTCGCCGACGTCGGTGACCGTGCGCCCCGTATGCGCATAGAGCGCTGAGGAGCCGAGCGTTTCGTCGAGCGCGGCTTCGTCGAGCGAGGCCAGCAGCACGCGCCCCATGGAGGTGCAGTACGCGGGCAGACGGCTGCCGATCGAGAGGTTGATCGTCATGATCTTGTGCGTGGGCACGCGCAGCACATAGACGATCTCGGTGCGGTCGAGCACGGCCGCCGAGCAGCTCTCGTGCACTTCCTGCGACAGCTCTTCCATCACCGGCTCGGCGAGGTTCCAGAACGGCATCGACGTGAGGTACGCGAAGCCCAGGTCGAGAATGCGCGGGGTGAGGCGAAAGAGCCGCCCTTCGGCTTCGACGTAGCCGAGCGTCTGCAGCGTGAGCAGAATGCGGCGCGCCCCGGCGCGCGTGAGGCCCGTGGCGGCGGCGACGTCGGTGAGGGTCTGCTCGGGATGCTCCGCGTTGAATGCGCGGATCACCGAAAGCCCGCGCGCGAACGACTGCACATAGGAGTCGCCCGGTTTTTCGGGAATCTCGTGCTGGTCGGCGGAGCGGTCTGGCGAGGCACTGGAAGCGGAATTCATGGGCGTGGCGTTCGGTCTTGCTGCGGCGCTTGGAGAACCTATCAAGATAACCCAAGGGATCGGTTTCGCCAACAAGCGGCGAGGTCGGGCGGCCGCTCACTGTCGGGGCATGGCGCCTGCGTCAACATCGATAGTGCGGCGTCGCGTGACATGCGTCAAATGCGCACATCAGATCATTTGGCAGTCAGTTATTTGATTTCAGTCAATTGGATTTTGTCTAAAAATGATTGATTCGTGAGTCGATTGCGTATGTCTGAATATCGGCAATTCATGAACTTAAAACGAGATAAGAGCCATGTCGAAATTCGAATGAATCGGCACACTTTCTGACGATTCTTCGACCGCGCCGCGCGTGTCGCCGGTGCCCATCCTCGCTTGCCCGCGCACTGGGGAATCACGCTGAAACCACTGTGTGGCGGGCGTTTGCGAGATGAAAGCTATTGGAAAGATATTTGCGGCTTTCCGTCGCGCTTGCCTGGGCGTGCTTTGTCCCGCTGGCCAATCCTTAGCAAAGATCAAATTTTGAGATTGGGGTTTCCGTAGAATCGCGCTGAATACGATACGGGTGCATTTTGCGTGGCGAATATGCGATGCAAATGTGTTGGTGTTACGCGTTTTGGTGGACAACGGAAGAACAGGCAAACATGAAAGACAGAAAAGCCTTTAAAAGGTGGTTAATCCCCCTCGGCAGCGGGCTGCTCGTTTCTCTTGCGGGGTGCAGCGGCAATTTTGCCGTGCTGGACCCGAAGGGCAGCGTGGGCGCGGCCGAGAAGTCGCTCATCCTTACGGCCACATGGGCCATGCTGCTGGTCGTGGTGCCCGTCATCATCCTGACGCTCCTGTTCGCGTGGCGCTACCGCGCCTCGAACCGCAACGCGACCTACGCGCCGAAGTGGGCCCACTCCACGGCAATCGAAGTGGTGGTCTGGGCCATTCCGGCCGCCATCATCCTGTTCCTCGCCATCCTCACGTGGCGCACCTCGCACGAACTCGACCCGTACAAGCCGCTGGAGTCGAGCGTGAAGCCCATCAACGTCGAAGTCGTCGCGCTCGACTGGAAGTGGCTCTTCATCTACCCCGACCTCGGCATTGCTTCGGTGAACCAGCTCGCCGTGCCGGTGGGGACGCCGGTCAACTTCCGCATCACGTCGGACGCTGTGATGAACTCGTTCTTCATCCCGCAACTGGGCACCCAGGTCTACGCGATGGCGGGCATGCAAACGCGTCTGCACCTGATCGCCGACGAAGCGGGCGATTTCGACGGGCTCTCGTCCAACTACAGCGGCAAGGGTTTCTCGGACATGAAGTTCCGCACGCTCGCCACGAGCCAGCAGGACTTCGACGCGTGGGTGCAGAAGGTGAAGACGTCGTCCACCCAGCTTTCGATGGACGAGTACGCAACGGTCGCGAAGCCGCGGGAGAAGGCGCCGGTGCAGTACTTCTCGACCGTCGACCCGAAGCTCTTCAATAACATCATCGCGAAGTACAACAACGGGCACGTCACGAATTTCGACCCGTCCTGCGTGACCAAGGGGTAAGCAGCATGTTCGGAAAACTCACATTAGAGGCGATCCCGTTCGATCAGCCCATCATCATGGGCGCGGCGGCGTTCATGGCGCTGATCGTCGTCGGCGTGCTCGGTCTCGTCACCGTGACCGGCAAGTGGAAGTACATCTGGACCGAGTGGCTCACGAGCGTGGACCACAAACGCATCGGCGTGATGTACATGATCGTGGCGGTGCTCATGCTCGTGCGCGGCTTCGCCGACGCGGTCATGATGCGTATCCAGCAGGCCATGGCGTTCGACTCGCCCGGCTATCTCCCGCCGCATCACTTCGACCAGATCTTCACGGCGCACGGCGTCATCATGATCTTCTTCATGGCGATGGCGCTCATGGTCGGCTTCTTCAACCTCGTCGTGCCCCTGCAGATCGGCGCGCGCGACGTGGCGTTCCCGTTCCTGAACTCGCTCTCGTTCTGGATGACGGCGATCAGCGCGATCCTCGTCAACATTTCGCTCGTGGTCGGCGAGTTCGCGAAGGTGGGCTGGCTCGCGTATCCGCCGCTCTCTGAACTGCAGTTCAGTCCAGACGTGGGGGTGGACTACTACATCTGGGCAGTGCAGCTTTCCGGTGTCGGCACGCTGATCACGGCCGTGAACTTCTTCGTCACGATCGTCAAGATGCGCGCGCCCGGCATGACGCTCATGAAGATGCCCGTGTTCACGTGGACCGCGCTGTGCTCGAACGTGCTCATCATGGCCACGTTCCCGATCCTCACGATCGCGGTGGCGCTGCTCGGCCTCGACCGCTACGTCGGCACGCACTTCTTCACGAACGAGCTGGGCGGCAACGCCATGCTGTATCTGAACCTGATCTGGGCGTGGGGCCACCCCGAGGTGTACATCCTCGTGCTGCCTGCGTTCGGCATCTACTCGGAAGTGATGGCCACGTTCTGCAAGAAGCCGTTGTTCGGCTACAAGACGATGGTCTACGCCTCGTGCGCGATCATGGTGCTGGCGTTCCTCGTGTGGGCGCACCACTTCTTCACGATGGGTGCGGGCGCCGACGTCAACGCGTTCTTCGGTATCGCGACGATGATCATCGCCATTCCCACCGGCGTGAAGATCTTCAACTGGCTGTTCACGATGTATCGCGGCCGTGTGCACTTCACCGCGCCCGTGCTCTGGACCGTCGGCTTCATGGTGACGTTCTCGATCGCCGGCATGACCGGCGTGATGCTCGCGATTCCGGGCGCGGACTTCGTGCTCCACAACTCGCTCTTCCTGGTCGCTCACTTCCACAACGCGATTATCGGCGGCGTGGTGTTCGGCTACCTCGCGGGCCTACAGTACTGGTTCCCGAAGGTGTTCGGCCTGAAGCCCAGCGAAAAGCTCGGCAAGGCGTCGTTCTGGTGCTGGTTCGTCGGCTTCTACGTGGCCTTCGTGCCGCTCTACGTGCTCGGCTTCATGGGCGCAACGCGTCGTACCAACCACTACGATGTGCCCGAATGGCATCCGTACTTCGTGGTCGCCGCGATTGGCTCTGCGATCATCGCGGTCGGCGTCGTGTTCCAGGTCCTGCTGTGGGTCATGGCCTTCGTGAACCGCAACAAGGCCGAATGCAAGGACGTGACCGGCGATCCGTGGGACGGCCGCACGCTCGAATGGGCAACGTCGTCGCCGCCGGCGGTCTATAACTTCGCGGTCATTCCGCACGTGGACGACATCGACGCTTTCGCGCACATGAAGGAAGCGGGCCGCGCTCCGGGCCTCGCCGCGAAATACAGCGACATCCACATGCCGTCGAACACGTCGGCGGGCCTCTTCATCGGCATGTTCAGCCTCGTGCTGGGTTTCGCGGCCGTGTGGCACATCACGTGGCTTGCGGTGCTCGGGTTCGTCGGCGTCGTGCTGACGGTCATCCTCAAGAGCTTCGGCAACAACGACGGTTACTACATTCCGGCCGCGAAGGTCCGCGAGATCGAAGAAAGCCGCTTTGGCACCGGCGCCGCCGTGGCCAAGCGCGACCTGGTCGCCGAGGAGGCAGTCTGATGTTACAGAAAACCAATGCGGCAACCCTTGCCGAACTCGATCAGCACGATCACCCGCAGTCGCACTCGGTATTCGGCTTCTGGGTCTACCTGATGACCGACTGCCTGCTGTTCGCGGCGCTGTTCGCCACGTTCGGCGTGTTGAGCCAGCAGTTTGCGGGCGGCCCCACGGGCAAGGACCTGTTCGATATTCAGGGCGTGGCGCTCGAAACGGCCGTGCTGCTGTTTTCGAGCATCACGTACGGGTTCGCGATGCTCGGCGCGCATCAGCGCAAGAACGGCGTGGTGCTCGGCTGGCTCGCCGTCACCTTCATTCTGGGTGCGTCGTTCCTCGTGCTCGAACTGCGCGAGTTTTCGCACCTGATCGCAGAAGGCGCCGGCCCGCAGCGCAGCGCGTTCCTGTCGTCGTTCTTCACGCTGGTCGCCACGCACGGACTGCACGTGTTCTTCGGCCTGCTGTGGATGCTCGTGATGATGATCCAGGTGGTTCGCGCACGGGAGCTGGGCGAGCAGGAAATCCGCCGCCTCACGTGCCTGAGCCTCTTCTGGCACTTTCTCGACGTGGTGTGGATCTGCGTGTTTACTTTTGTCTATCTCGGGAGCGTGCTCTAAATGGCTCAATCTCATGCAGAGTCGCACGGCAGCCTCGGCAGCTATGTGGCGGGCTTCATTCTTTCGGTGCTGCTTACCGCGGGCGCATTCGGCGTTGTCCTGCACGGCACGCTCGATGCCTCCGCGGCCTTGATCGTGATCGCGGTGCTCGCCTTCGTGCAGGTGGTCGTGCACCTCGTGTTCTTCCTGCATCTGAACACGTCGCCGGGGCAGGGCTGGAACGTCCTGTCGCTGGCGTACACGGTGCTGGCCGCCGCGTTCCTGATCTTCGGCACGATCTGGGTCATGCACAATGTCGGCGCGCTCATGATGTCGCGTTAAGCGTTCGCCTCACTGGCTGGCGCCTCGCGCCCGCCTGAACTCGCAAAGCCGCACGGGCACCCGGCCTGTGCGGTTTTTTCGTTTTTGGAGCCAGGTCCGCGTGCTTGACACTCGTCCCAGGACGCGCCTATTATGGCCGTCAAATTGTTCTATTAACGATCATCGGTTCGGCATTCGAACAAATCGCACGAGGACGTGCGCGCTCGATCTCCCATTTTCGCCCGCGCAGTCCGTCAATCTCAATCATCTTTGCATGGGATCGCATCAAGTGCGTGCGATCGAAAGGAGACTCACATGACGGAAGCATTCATCTGCGACGCGGTTCGCACACCTATCGGCCGCTACGCGGGCGCCCTTGCCCAGGTTCGCGCCGACGACCTCGGCGCCGTGCCGCTCAAGGCGCTGATGGAGCGCAACAAGGACGTGGACTGGACGGCGATCGATGACGTCATCTACGGCTGCGCGAACCAGGCCGGCGAGGACAACCGTAACGTCGCGCGCATGTCCTCGCTGCTGGCGGGCTTGCCGCAGGCCGTGCCGGGCTCGACGGTGAACCGCCTGTGCGGCTCCGGCATGGACGCCGTGGGCATTGCCGCGCGCGCGCTCAAGTCGGGCGAAACGGGGCTGATGATTGCGGGCGGTGTGGAAAGCATGAGCCGCGCGCCGTTCGTCATGGGCAAGTCGACGAGTGCCTTTGCTCGCGACGCCGCGATTTACGACACGACGATTGGCTGGCGCTTCGTCAATCCGCTGATGAAGCAGCAGTACGGTGTGGATTCGATGCCGGAAACGGGCGAAAACGTCGCCGTCGACTACAACGTGAGCCGCGCCGATCAGGATGCGTTCGCGGTTCGCAGCCAGCAGAAGGCGGCTCGCGCACAGGCGGATGGCACGCTTGCGCAGGAGATCGTCGCGGTGACGATTGCCCAGAAGAAGGGTGATCCGATTGTTTTCTCGCGCGACGAGCATCCGCGTGAAACGAGCCTCGAAGCGCTGGCCAAGCTCAAGGGCGTCGTGCGCCCGGATGGCTCGGTGACGGCAGGCAATGCTTCGGGCGTGAATGACGGGGCTTGCGCGCTGCTCCTCGCCAACGAGGAAAACGCGAAGCGTTTCGGGCTCGTGCCGCGTGCGCGCGTGCTCGGTATCGCAACGGCTGGCGTCGCGCCGCGCGTGATGGGTATCGGTCCCGCGCCCGCTACGCAGAAGCTCCTCGCGCGTCTGAACATGACCATCGACCAGTTCGATGTGATCGAGTTGAACGAAGCGTTTGCTTCGCAAGGCCTCGCCGTGCTGCGCATGCTCGGCGTCGCCGATGATGATCCTCGCGTCAACCCGAACGGCGGCGCGATCGCGCTTGGACACCCGCTCGGGATGAGCGGCGCACGTCTCGTGACGACCGCCACGTATCAGCTCCATCGCACGCAAGGGCGCTTTGCGCTTTGCACGATGTGTATCGGCGTGGGGCAGGGAATTGCGATCGCTATCGAGCGCGTCTGATTTTTCGTCGCCCTGAATTGAAAGCCGCGGGTCGATTTGATCCGCGGCTTTTTTGTTAGAAATTTCGCGCTACGCAACAATTGCGCGATCCATTTCACCACGTAATCGCACGGGAATTTGAGCCTCAGCAAACCCCTCGGCAATTAGCCGTATTGGGTTGCGGTAAGTTGACCCGCTTCCGGGCAGGTAACGTCCGCGTTCTAAAAGCCGCGCGTAGAATCGGCCGCACTTCGGCACCACACGCCGATGCGAATACGGCAATCATTTCAAACCCGTTTGACGAGGAGAATGTGAATGACGAAGGCAGCGATTCTGGCGGCGGCATGGGTGGTGGGCGTTGGCCTCTCGCAGGGGGCGTTTGCGCAAAACGACGCGGCGGCTTCGGCGCCGCAGGGGCAAAGCGCGCTCGCCAGCGCGGCGCAGCAAGCGATTGCCAACGCGGAGCCGGTGCATATCCACGCGAAGATCGTCGGCATCGATCGCGCTGCGCGCGTCGTCACGTTGCGCGGGCCGCGCGGCAATGACGTCGATATCGCGCTTAGCCCGCAGGTCAGCAACTTCGACCAGCTCCACGTGGGCGACACTGTCGACGCGCTCTACAAGAACGCGCTCCTCATGACGGCCGACAAAGCAACGGGAAAGGACAAGGGTATTCGCAAGCGTGTGGATACGAATGTCTATCTGCCCGCGTCGTCGGGCTACGACGCCGCGCGCCAGGTTGAAGTCCAGGCCACGGTGCAGCACATCAACGCGAAGAAGCGCGAAGTGACGCTGCGCGGCGCTTATCAGACCGTCACGCTGCAAGCCACCCCCGATATCGACCTCAAGACCCTGAAGGTCGGCGACACGGTTCACGCCGTGTTCGTTTCCGCTTATGCGACGCAGGTAACGCCGGTTGCCGCCACGCAGTAAGCACGTAAAAAAGCCGGCGCATTGCGGCGCCGGCTTCCTTTTGCGATCCGAACGGGCGCCTCGGAAGGCGCCCGTTTTCGCTGGTCGTTACATGCCTGCCATGCACATGTACTTGATCACCACGTAGTCGTCCACGCCGTAGTGCGAGCCTTCGCGGCCGAGGCCTGACTGCTTCACGCCGCCAAACGGCGCGACTTCATTCGAGATCAGGCCGGTGTTGATGCCCACCATGCCGTATTCGAGCGCTTCGGCCACGCGCCACACGCGGCCGATGTCGCGGCTATAGAAGTAAGCGGCGAGACCGAATTCGGTATCGTTCGCCATCCTGATCACTTCTTCATCGGACGAGAAGCGGAACAGCGGTGCGAGCGGCCCGAAGGTTTCGTCGCGCGCGACCTTCATCGCGGGCGTGACGCCGGTGAGGATGGTCGGCTCGAAAAAGCCGTGGCCGAGTGCGTGGCGTTTGCCGCCCGTGGTCACCTGAGCGCCTTTCGCGAGCGCATCTTCGATATGCGATTCCACCTTCAGCACGGCCGCTTCGTTGATGAGCGGGCCTTGCGTCACGCCGGCCTCCGTGCCGAGGCCGACCTTGAGCTTTTCCACCGAGTCGCGCAGCTTGGCCGCGAACGCGTCGTACACGGCGTCGTGCACGTAGAAGCGGTTCGTGCATACGCAGGTCTGGCCGCTGTTGCGATACTTCGAGGCGATGGCGCCGGCGACGGCCGCATCGAGATCGGCGTCTTCGAACACGATGAACGGCGCGTTGCCGCCCAGTTCCAGCGAGACCTTCTTGACCGTCGAGGCGCACTGGCTCATGAGCAGGCGGCCAACCGGCGTCGAGCCCGTGAAGGAGAGCTTGCGCACGGTCGGGTTGCTCGTGAGCTCGCCGCCGATCGCCTTCGGGTCGCCCGTCACGACGCTGAACACGCCGCGCGGGACGCCCGCACGCTCGGCCAGCACAGCGAGCGCGAGTGCCGAGAACGGCGTGGCTTCGGCGGGCTTGAGCACGATCGGGCAGCCTGCCGCGAGCGCGGGGCCGACCTTGCGGGTGATCATCGCGGCGGGGAAATTCCACGGCGTGATCGCGGCGCACACGCCCACGGGTTCCTTCGTCACGACGATGCGCTTGTCGTTGGCGGGCGTGGGGATCGTGTCGCCATAAATACGCTTGCCTTCCTCCGCGAACCATTCGAGGAACGACGCGGCATAGCCGATCTCGCCCTTCGCCTCGGCGAGCGGCTTGCCTTGTTCCGTGGTGAGGATGAGCGCGAGGTCGTCGGCATTTTCCATCATCAGGTCGTGCCATTTGCGCAGGATGACACTGCGCTCCTTCGCGGTCTTCGAGCGCCATGCGGGCCATGCGGCGTTCGCGGCGGAAATCGCGCGGCGCGTTTCGGCGGCGCCCATGCGCGGCACCGTGCCGATCACCGCGCCGGTGGCGGGGTTCTTGACTTCGAACGTAGCGCCGTCTTCGGCGCCTTGCCATTCGCCGTTGATAAAGGCGCTGGTTTGCAGCAGCGATGCGTCTTTCAGATTCATGCTTGCACTCCGGACTGACTTCGATTCATTTAGAACGACGAACGGCACAGCGGCAAGCGCCGGTGTGCCGTTTCGCGGATGGCCCGCTGCTCGCGGGCCAGCATGTGGCCGAGGCTTACGCCGGCACGCCCACGGCTTCCTTGACCGACTCTTCGAGGATCGCGAGCGCTTCGTCGAACACGGCGTCCTGGATCGTCAGCGGGAACAGGAAGCGCACGACGTTCGAATACACACCGCACACGAGCAGCAGCAGACCGCGATTCAGGGCTGCCGTTTGCACGCGCTTCGTGAAGTCGGCGTCGGCTTCGCTCGTGCCCGGCTTGCAGAACTCAACGGCGTTCATCGCGCCGGGGCCGCGCACGTCGGCGATCTGCGGCACGTCGGCCTTCATCGCGTTGAGTCTGGCCTTGAGCTTGTCGCCGAGTTTCGTCGCGCGCTCGCAGAGCTTTTCCTCTTCGATGATCTCGATCACCGCGTGCGCCGATGCCACAGCCAGCGGGTTGCCCGCGTACGTGCCGCCGAGGCCGCCAGGCGCCGCCGCGTCCATCACTTCCGCGCGGCCCACCACGCCCGAGAGGGGCATGCCGCCTGCCAGGCTCTTGGCGATCGTCATGAGGTCCGGCGTGACGTCGTAGTGTTCCATCGCGAAAAGCTTGCCGGTGCGCGCGAAGCCCGTTTGCACTTCGTCGGCGATCAGCAGGATGCCGTGCGTGTCGCAGATCTTGCGCAGCCCGCGCACGAAATCGGCCGGCGCCTGATAGAAGCCCCCTTCGCCCTGCACCGGTTCGAAGATGATCGCGGCGACGCGCTTCGGATCGATGTCGGCCTTGAACAGCATCTCGATGTGCTTGAGCGAGTCGGCCGCGCTGATGCCGTGGACCGAGTTCGGGTAGGGGGCGTGGTACACGTCGGCCGGGAACGGGCCGAACGCGAGCTTGTAAGGGGCGACCTTGCCCGTGAGCGCCATGCCCATCATCGTGCGGCCGTGGAAGCCGCCCGCGAAGGCGATCACGCCCGGACGGCCCGTATGGGCACGTGCGATCTTGACGGCGTTTTCGACGGCTTCGGCGCCGGTCGTGAAGAAGGCGGCCTTCTTGGCGAAGCTGCCCGGCGCGCGCTGGGCGACCTTTTCGGCCAGCGAGACGTACGACTCGTACGGCACGATCTGGTAGGCCGTGTGCGTGAACTGGTCGAGCTGCGCCTTGATGGCGGCGACGATCTTCGGATGGCGGTGGCCCGTGTTGCACACGGCGATACCGGCGGCAAAGTCGATGAAGCGGCGGCCTTCCACGTCCCACAGCTCGGCGTTTTCGGCGCGCTCGGCGTAGAAGTCGCACATCACGCCCACGCCGCGCGGGGTAATGGCGTTCTTGCGGCTTTGCAGATCGGCGTTCTTGCTCACGTTCATCTCCTGTGGAATCGGTGTCAGTTCTGAAGTTGGTTGGCGGACCGGCAAGCAGTCCATGTCGCGACTATACTCACGTTTGGCTCTAAATTTCAGAGCCATTCAGTGCAATCTTTAGGAGCCAATTTCGATGCGTGCGAGTGTTCTGTCCGATTGGCTGGCGCAACGGCTCGACCGCGGAAGCGCCCAGCCGGTGTACCGGCAACTGCACAAGCTGCTGCAGCAGGCGATCCTCTCGCGCGAACTGCCGGCCGGGGCGCGGGTGCCGTCGTCGCGGCTGCTGGCGGCCGAGCTGGGAATTGCACGCAATACCGTGACGCAGGTCTACGAACAATTGGTGCTCGAAGGCTATGTCACATCGGCGACTGGGCGCGGCACCTTCGTGGCGGACACGTCACCCGACGAAATCGTGGGGGCGACTGAAATTGGCTCCATGCAGACGCGGACAAATGGAGGCGCTTCAGGAGCCGCGCTACCTGCGGGGAAAGTCGCAACTAACAGCCAGAGCGCAAAGGGCGCGGACGCGCTTGCCGCGGCGGCGCCCGGAGCCGCGTCGACAAGCGGAATGGAAGCCGCCACTCAGACGCAACGGTCCACGGCGCGCGCCCTCTCGGCACGCGGCACGCGCCTGATTACCAGCGCGGGCGTCTCGAAGCGCCAGGGCGGCGCGTTCATGCCCGGCGTGCCCGATGTCTCCCGCTTCCCGGCGCGCGTATGGACGCGTCTGCACAACAAGTACTGGCGCAGTCTGCGCCCGGACCTGCTGACCTACGCACCCGGCGGCGGCCTCGCGCTGCTTCGCCACGTACTGGCCGACTACCTGCGCACTTCGCGCTCGGTGCGCTGCTCGCCGGAGCAGATCATCATCACGACGGGTATTCATCAGTCCATCGACCTGGCCGTGCGTCTGCTCTCCGATCCCGGCGACACCATCTGGACCGAAGACCCGTGCTACTGGGGCGTACGCAGCGTGCTGCATGTCTCGGGCCTCAACACGCGGCCGATCGCCGTGGACAGCGAAGGGCTCAACCCGTCGGCGGGCGACTTCGCCGCGCCGCCGCCGCGGCTCATGCTCGTCACGCCTTCGCACCAGTACCCGCTCGGCATGGTGATGAGCCTCGCACGCCGGCGCATGTTGCTCGAGTACGCGCGCCAGCATCAGTGCTGGATCATCGAGGATGACTACGACAGCGAGTTCCGTTACGGCAGCCGTCCGCTTGCGTCGTTGCAGGGGCTCGATACGGCGGGGCAGGTGATCTACGTGGGCAGCTTCGGCAAGACGCTGTTTCCGGGCCTGCGCGTGGGTTATCTCGTCGCGCCGGAAGCGCTGGCGGAAAGCTTCGCGACCGCGAGCGCCGAGCTGTATCGCGAGGGGCAATTGCTGCAGCAGGCTGTGCTCGCAGAGTTCATCGCCGAAGGCCATTTCACCTCGCACATCCGCAAGATGCGCGCGCTTTACGGCCAGCGCCGCCAGGTGCTGCTGGACGCCGTTGCGCGCCGCTACGGCGACGCGTTGCCCGCGATGGGCGGCGACGCGGGCCTGCACGTCGTGATGCAGTTGCCCGAAGGCAGCGACGACCGCGCCGTGGCCGAAGCCGCGCTCGCGCGCAATATCGTCGTGCGGCCGCTTTCGGGGTATTACTCGTCGCGCGAGCGTGCGAATTCGGGCTTGCTGATCGGCTACGCCTGCGTGCCCGACGAGGAGATTGCACCGGCGTTCGACACGCTCGCCGAGGCGATCGATACGACGTTGCCCGCGTTCGTATGAGCGAAGCGGTCGCTGCGGCGCAGGCCAATCACAGCCGGATCAGCACCGCCCCGCAAGTCACGAGCGCGAGCCACCATGCGGCGCGCCGTGAGCTTCTCGTTCATGAAGAGCCAGCCGATCAGCACGGCGAAGCGCGGGTCGTCGAGGCCGCAATCGTGTGATTATTCCAGCGTACGCGTATGGCCGCCAGAAATAGGGAAAAGCCGCACGAGCCGTCGTTGTGTTTCTATTCGGCTCGCGCGGCTTTCGAGGGAGCGCGTCAGATCACGCGCGCACGCAGTCTTGCGGAGATCAGATCGATGGCCGTGACCACGACGATCACCATGATGAGCACGGCGCTGGTCTGCTGATAATCGAACGAGCGGATTTCCTCATACAGCACGACGCCGATGCCGCCCGCGCCCACCATGCCCACCACCATCGCCGAGCGCACATTCGACTCGAAGCGGTAGAGCGCATACGAGATCCACAGCGGCATGACCTGGGGCAGCACGCCGTAGACGATCTCGTCGAGCGGCGAGGCGCCCGTCGCGCGCACGCCTTCCACGGGGCGTGGGTCGATGGCTTCCACCGCTTCCGCAAAGAGCTTCGCGAGCACGCCTGTCGTGTGCACCCACAAGGCGAGCACACCGGCGAACGGCCCGAGGCCCACGGCTACGATGAAGAGCATCGCGAACACCATCTCGTTGATGGCGCGGCACGCGTCCATCAAACGGCGCACGGGATGCAGCACCCACGCGGGCGCGAGATTGTGCGCCGACATGAGCCCGAACGGCACTGCGCAGACGATGGCGAGTGCCGTGCCCCACAGCGCCACCGCGATCGTGACCCACATCTCCTGGGCATACGTGCGCCATTCCGTAAAGTCCGGCGGGAAGAAGCCGCGCGCGAACGTGCTCATATTCGCTGAGTCGGAGAAGAGGTCGAGCGGGCGCATGTCGGCGCCGCGCCACGCCACGCCGAGGAGCACGAACACGATGGCCCAAAGCGCGAGCGAGGACCAGCTGCGCTTGCCTGTGAGGCCGCGCGCCGCCAGGGCGGCCGCTTGCGGCGCGGCGGCGACGTTCGGCGTCGCCGCCGGCCCGGCAGCGGGCCTTGCGACTTCTGCCTGCGGCACGGCGCGTGAGCTGTCGAAATCCATCGCGCCCATTACTGCTTCGCAGGTGCGGCGAGCGCGCCGATCTTCGCGTCGATGGCCGCGATCTGGCTCTTGCGGTCGTCGTCGGAGAGATGCGTGTCGGCGGCGATCTTCTCTTTCTGCTGGAACAGCGCGACCTGGCGGATCGGCAGGAGCTGCGCGTCGGTGGCGGGCGCGAAGCCTGCGTAGCCGGTGATATCGGCCATGATCTTCTGCTCGCGCGGATCGGTCTTGGCGTAGTGGTAGAAGAAGTCGCGCAGCTTCTGCTTGGTGGCCTCAGGCAGATCCTTGCGAAACACGAGCGGATCGGACGGAATGAGCGGCGAGGTCCACAGCACGCGCACCTGGGCAAAGCGGTCCGGGTGCTTCTGTTGCAGCGTGGAAAGCTCGATGGTGTTGTTGGTGGCGATGTCCACCTTGTTGTTCACCACGGCGAGCAGGTTCGCTTCGTGGCTCGAAGGCAGCACGGTCTTGAAGTTCGTCGCGTTCACCGAAACGCCGTGCTTCGCGAAGAGGTAATAGCCCGGAATCAGCGTGCCCGAAGTCGAATTGGGGTCGCCCCAGCCGAGCGTCAGATCCTTCGTATTCTTGAACACATCGTCGATCGACTTCACACGGCTGTTCACGTTGGTGATGAGCACCGACTTGTAGCCGGCATCGCCGTTCGCGTAGAGCACCTTCGCGAAGATCTCGCCATTCGAGCGGTCCACGGCTTCCATGGCCGAAGCGTTGCCGAAGTAGCCGATCTGCACCTTGTTGAAGCGCATGGCTTCGATGATGCCCGAGTAGTCCGTAGCAAAGAACGCATTCACATGCAGGCCGGTCTGCTTGTTCAGGTCGTCGATGAACGGTTGCCAGCGTTGCTTG
The DNA here is from genome assembly GCF_040965835.1 of Paraburkholderia sp. BR10872. Lineage (NCBI taxonomy): Bacteria > Pseudomonadati > Pseudomonadota > Betaproteobacteria > Burkholderiales > Burkholderiaceae > Paraburkholderia > Paraburkholderia sp. BR10872. The sequence continues at coordinate 51,918 of NZ_JBFRCN010000014.1, read as the reverse complement.
AGCACCGCCGACGAGTCGGTCGAGATGATGCCGAAGCTGAGATCTTCCGCGTGAGCGGCCGCGCTGCCGAGCGAGGCAAACGCGACGGCGCCGGCGGCGCACCAGGAGAGCATGGAGCGGAACAGGTTCATTGGGGCGGTCCGTGGTGAGTAAAAACGTTGCGGGTTGGAAAAGGGTTGGGTTGCGTGATCAGGCCGCGCGAGGCTGCGCGCCGAAGCACGTTGCCGCGGACGGCGCAGCATCGGGTTCGAGCAACTCGCGCGCGGCGTTGCCATAAAGCTGTTGCAGCAGCGCGGGCGTGAGCGCCGACGATGCGCCGTCGTACACCACGCGCCCGTCGCGCAGCGCGATGGTGCGCGGGCAGTACTCCATGGCGATATCCACCTGATGCAGCGAGACGACCACCGTCAAGCCGTGATCGCGATTGAGCATGCGCATCATGTCCATCACGCGGCGCGACGATGCGGGGTCGAGCGAGGCGATGGGTTCGTCGGCGAGAATCAGGCGCGCGCGCTGCACGAGTGCGCGGGCGAGCGCCGCGCGCTGCTGCTGGCCGCCCGAGAGGTTCGAAGCGCGCTCGGCGGCCTTGTGCGCGATGCCGACCTCGCCGAGCGCGGCCAGCATCAGCTCGCGTTCGGCGCGCGGAAAGCGGCCCGTGAGGCGTCGCCACAACGGCAGCCGCGACAGCGCGCCGATCAGCACATTCGTTTCGACCGTGAGGCGATGCACGAGATTGAACTGCTGAAACACGAAGCCGATGTCGCGGCGAATGCGGCGCACTTCGCGCACGATGCGGCCGTCCTGCTGAATAGGACGACCAAGAATCTCGATGCGCGAAGGCTGCGGGTCGGAAGCCGTGAAGCCCGCAATATGGCGGAGCAGGGTCGATTTGCCCGAGCCCGATGCGCCGATCAGCGCGACCATTTCGCCAACGCCTACGCGCAGGTTGATTTCGTCGAGTGCCTTGCGGCCGCTGTCGAAGCTTTTCGAGAGGCGTTCGATGCGTATGGCGTCCATAACAATCCGTCGCTGTGTAGTCGAGGGCTCATTCTAGGAAGGGACTGTGACGGTTGAGTGAAGGTGTCGCGACGTCTAGACGACTACATGTCTTGCGGCCTTCTGGCCGCGAAAAAATCGCGAGAGATGTGACAGCCACATGACGCCAAACATCTGTCATGCTCAATATCATGGGAAGCGGCTATATTGGTGGGCAACGTACGTGCTGTCCCTGGTTTTCCTGACTTATTGCTGACTCATTGTCGACAGAGGTGGCACTCGGAAGGCAGTTGTAGACAAAGCGGCCGCACGCGGCGGCGCGACCTGGGCGGCCCCACCTAGGCGGCCCCATCCAAACAAGCGACGAAACCCGGCGCCATATGCAGGCACTGAGCTTCCTACCCGATAGCTTCGAGGAATACGAGGATCTCAAGATGATCCTCGATGCCGGCGCACGCTGGCTCGACATTCGCAGCGAGGGCGAAGTCGAGGTGCGCGGCCGCACGTTTCCTCTCTACGTGGCGGCCATCGGCTCGCGCGATCCGGCCGCGCCCGGCATTGGTTTTTTCGGGGGCATCCATGGGCTCGAGCGCATTGGCTCGCAGCTCGTGCTCGACTACATGCGCGCGCTCGTGGGGCGTCTTGCCTGGGACGAACTGCTCCTGCGCCAACTCGAGTCCGTGCGCATCGTCTTCGCGCCGATTCTCAATCCCGGCGGCATGTGGCTCGCCACGCGTGCAAATCCGAACGGCGTCGACCTCATGCGCAACGCGCCGCAGGACGCCGACGAGCGCGTGCCCTTTCTTGCGGGCGGCCAGCGCGTCGGCTCGTGGCTGCCGTGGTATCGGGGGCGGCGCGGCGCGGCCATGGAGATCGAGGCGCAGGCGCTCCTGAAGATCGTCGACGAAGAACTCACGCGGCGCCCGCTTTCCTTCGCGCTCGACTGCCATTCCGGTTACGGCTGGACCGACAGCATCTGGTTTCCATACGCACGTACGCGCCGTCTCATCCGCCATCTGCCCGAAATGTACGTACTCAAGACGATGTTCGAGCGCGCGCATCCGCATCACGGCTACACCTTCGAGCCGCAGAGTCACCAGTATTTGCTGCACGGCGACTTGTGGGATTGCGCATACGATCGGGCGCCCGACAGCAACATCTTCCTGCCGCTCACGCTCGAATTGGGCTCGTGGTTGTGGATCAAGAAGAACCCGCGTCAGATCTTTTCGCGCCAGGGCATGTTCAATCCGCTCTTGCAGCATCGCACCGCGCGTGTGTTGCGGCGCCACGCGAATCTGTTCGAGTTCCTCACGCGCGCCGCGTATTCCTCGCAGCGCTGGCTGCCCGAGGGTGTGATCCGCGATGAGGTGCTGAAAAGCGCGATCGGGCACTGGTATCGCAAGCCGGGCACATGAGCGAACCGTGGATCCTGCTGCGCGGCCTCACGCGCGAATCGCGCCACTGGGGCGCGTTCGCCACGCTGCTTGCGGCCCGTGACGGCGTGCTGCCCATCGACCTGCCGGGCAACGGCACGGCGGTGCACGAACGCTCGCCGCTCGCGGTGGACGACTACGTGGACACGCTGCGCGCCCAGGCGCTGCGGTACGGGGCGCGCCCGCCATACCGCGTGCTGGCGATGTCGCTGGGCGGCATGGTGGCGACGGCGTGGGCGCTGCGCTACCCCGACGAAATTGGGCGGCTCGTGCTCGTGAACACGAGCATGCGGCCGTTCAGCCGCGTAGACGAGCGCTTGCGGCCGTCGGCGTGGGCCGCACTCGTGCGCGTGGCGCAGCATTGGGATGGCGGCGACACCGGCGGCATTGCCGAGACGCTGATCCACGGGCTCACCTGTGCGCGCCGCGACACGCTCGCTGCCGACCTCGAAACGTGGCGCGCGATCCGCGCAAGCGCCCAAGTGAGCCGCGCGAACGCGCTGCGCCAGCTCGCCGCCGCCGCACGCTTCAAGGCGCGCGCCGTGCCGCGCTGCGCGGTGCTGGTGGTGTCGTCGCGCGGCGACCGGCTTGTGAACCCCGTTTGCTCCGCGCGGCTCGCGCGGGCCTGGGGCGCGCCGCACGTGGCGCATCCCTGGGCGGGGCACGATCTGCCGCACGACGATCCGCAATGGCTCGTCGATACGCTCCACGCGGGCGACGTCGCCGGGAACGCGGCGGGCCAGGCCGCCGGGCGCGGCTGAGCGGTGCCGCGGCGCGTGCGCGCCGCCCGCATCGCCAGTCCGGCGATTGCCCCATAATACGAAAACTCATCCGGCACTTTCAGGACGATTTCCAGACATGAACGACAAACCCGCCATTGGCGCCGCCGTGCCGCGCCTCACGAGCCTTTCGCACGGCGGCGGCTGCGGCTGCAAGATCGCGCCGGGCGTGCTTTCTGCGCTGCTCGCCCGCAGCACCCCGCTCACCACCGCGTTTCCGAACCTGCTGGTCGGCACCGAGACCGCCGACGACGCCGCCGTCTACAAGCTCAACGACGAGCAGGCCATCGTCGCGACGACGGACTTTTTCATGCCGATCGTCGACGATCCGTACGACTTCGGCCGCATCGCCGCGACCAATGCGCTTTCGGACGTCTACGCCATGGGCGGCAAGCCGATCCTCGCGCTGGCACTCGTGGGTATGCCGATCAACGTGCTGCCGCACGATGTGATCGCGCAGGTGCTGCGCGGAGGCGAGGATGTGTGCGCGGCGGCGGGCATTCCCGTGGCGGGCGGCCATTCGATCGACTCCGTGGAGCCCATTTACGGCCTCGCGGCGCTCGGCGTCGTGCATCCCTCGCGCGTGAAGCGCAACGCATCGGCAAAAGCCGGCGACGTCCTCGTGCTCGGCAAGCCGCTCGGCGTGGGCGTACTTTCCGCCGCGCTCAAGAAGGAAATTCTCGGCGACGCGGGCTACAAGGCGATGGTCGCCGCCGCGACCCTGCTCAACAAGCCGGGCGCAACGCTCGCGGAACTGCCGGGCGTGCACGCCATGACCGACGTAACGGGCTTCGGCCTGCTCGGCCACACGCTCGAAATCGCGCGTGGCGCGAATCTCACCGCGCGCGTGCACTACGCCGAGCTGCCGTGGCTGCCGGGCGTGCAGAAGTTCGTCGACGACGGCGTGTACACGGGCGCCTCGGGCCGCAACTGGGCCTCGTACGGCGACGCCGTCACGCTCGCGCCCAGCCTGCCCGAAAGCGCGCGCACGCTGCTCACCGACCCGCAAACCTCGGGCGGCCTGCTCGTGGCCTGCGCGCCGGAAAGCGTGGACGACGTGCTGGCGATCTTCCGCGCGGAAGGCTTTGGCGACGCCCGTGTGATCGGCGAACTGAGCGAAGGCCCGGCGCGCGTGGACGTCGCGTGAGGGCCGTATGAGCGGAGAATCGCCTAAAGCCATCTTCTACGCGCTCGCTGCGAACTTCGGCATAGCGGTCTGCAAGTACGCTGCCGCGGCGTTCACGGGCTCGGGATCGATGTTCGCGGAGGCGATTCACTCCACGGCCGACTGCGGCAATCAACTGCTTTTGCTGTTCGGCCTGCGCCAGTCGCGCGAGCCGCCCACGCCGCTGCATCCCATGGGCACGGGCCGCGCGATCAACTTCTATTCGCTGCTCGTGGCGCTGCTGCTGTTTTTCGTGGGCGGCGCGTTCTCGGTCTACGAGGGCGTGCATCGGCTGATCGCGCGCGAGCCGTTGCGATTCGTCTATGTGGCGCTCGTCGTGCTCGGCATTTCCGTGGTGCTCGAAGCGTTTTCGCTTTATGGCGCGATGCGTGAAATTCGCAAGGGCGCGCCCACGAAATCGCTGTGGCGCTGGGCGCGCGAAACGCGCGATTCCGACCTGCTCGTCGTGGCGGGTGAAGACATCGCGGCGCTGGCGGGTCTCGCCATTGCGTTCGCCGCCGTGCTGCTCACGGTCATCACGGGCAATCCGGTATGGGATGCGTGCGGCTCGATCGGCGTGGGCATTTTGCTCATGCTGATTGCGTGGTTCATCGCGCGTGAAGTGAAGTCGATGATCGTCGGCGAATCGGCCGGCCCGGAAATGCGGCGCGATATCGAATCGTTCCTGCGCGCGCGGCCCGAAATTCAAAGCATCATCAGCCTCATTACCCTGCAATGGGGCAAGGAGGTGATGGTGGCGGTGCAGTGCGAAATGCTCGAGTACGACCACAGCCGCACCATGGTCGAGGCGATCAACGAGATCGAAGCCGAGCTGCAGGCGCGCTTTCCTCTTGTGCGCTGGGTGTTTTTCGAGCCGGATTTCGTGAACCGGTAGTGCAAGGGCCCGGCGGTTGAAAAAAACGCCGGGCCCTTGCGCATGAGTCACATCTTCACGCGCGCCTCACACTTCAATGCCGAAACGGCGTCCACACGGGCGTGGTGTTGTCCCACTGCTCGAGTTCGGAAGGTACGGTCGGATTCATATTGGACTCCTACGTTTTTTGTCTTGCAATCGAAATGCCGGTGCGTCTTGCGGGCTTATTCGCCCGCCTGCGCAACGCGCTGGGCGCGGTTCGCGCGGCTTTCCTGCAGCGCGATGCGTTGCGCTTGCGTGCGGCCGATCAGGCTTTGCTCGGGGTAGCTCGTCTTGTTAAGCGAGGGCAGCGTGCCGTCGCGATACGCGGCGGCAATTTCCGCCTTCACTTCAGCGCGGGTTTTCGGCGCGCTGTTGTCCTGGGCGAAGACCGAGGCGCTTGCGGCGAGCGAGAGGACGAGCGTGGCGCCAATGGCAGTTGCGAGAGTGCGTTTCATGATCTGCTCCTTTTGTACTGGTGCCACGTGGGTCGCGGCGACAGGAGCAAATGTAGTTGCGCAGCCGTTTGCGATAAACGGCCGGAACGCGAAAGCAATTGTCGAAAATCCGGAACAATCGCTGCGCCGCGCCCGCGAAAGCCTCTGCGGGCGCGGCTTCGAGGGTTGGCGCAGCGCGACGGCGTTACGCCGCTGAGCTTATGCGGCCCATTCCGAAATGACAGGCGTTTCGAGCGCTGGCGCGTTTTCGCGCTCTTCGAGCGTGCGCATCGTGCAGGCCTTGTCGAGCGAGGCGCGGCCGCTCAGCAGTGGGCAGCGGTCGAACACCTCGGCAATCCAGTCCACGAACACGCGCACTTTGGGTGACAGATGGCGGCTGTGCGGATAGACGGCCGAAATCGGCATGGGCAGCGGCTTGTAATCGGGCAGGACCTCGACGAGCGCACCCGACTTCAGGTGCGGCAGCACCATGTAGCGCGGCCCCTGGATCAGGCCGAAGCCTTCGATGCCGCAGGTCACATAAGCGTCCGCGTCGTTTACCGAGACCATGCTCTTGAGCTTGACCTCCACTTCCTTGCCGTCGACGAGAAACGCCCAGTCCATCACGCGCCCCGTACGCGACGAGAAGTAATTCACGGCGCGATGCTCGGCCAGTTCTTCGAGCGTCTGCGGCATGCCGTGGCGCTCCAGATACGACGGCGCCGCGCACGACACGCCTTCGAAAATGCCGATGCGCCGCGCGACCAGCGACGAATCCTGCAGCGCACCCACGCGCACCACGCAGTCCACGCCTTCCTGCAGCAAGTCCACGGGGCGATCGGATAGCCCGAGTTGCAGGTCGATGTCCGGATAGCGCCCGTGGAATTCGCACAGCGACGGAATCACGATGAGCCGCCCGATCGAGCCGGGCATGTCGATGCGCAGCTTGCCGTGCGGTTTGCGGTTGCGATCCTGGAATGTGGTTTCCGTTTCCTCGACGTCCGCGAGAATGCGCACGCAGCGCTCGTAGTACGCGGCGCCATCGGGCGTGAGCGACAGACGGCGCGTGGTGCGGTGCATGAGGCGCACGCCGAGAAACGCTTCGAGATTCTGAATGATCGTCGTGACCGACGCGCGCGGCATGTCGAGCGTTTCGGCAGCACGCGTGAAGCTGTTGGTATCGACGACGCGGGTGAACACCTGCATGGCCTGAAGGCGGTCCATTGCCACTCTCCAAAAAGCTTCGGTCGCACGGCGCGCGGCGTTCGAAACTAACGCCCGCGCAGAAAGAGGAGACAGATTGTTCAGGTGCGCCGAATTGTGTTGCCGGATTATAGGCATTTATTTGCAAGTCTGCCGAACCCACAATTCGCCTCATTCGAATCTACTCTCGCGCATTGCGCCGATTTGACATGGATGTCTTTAAACGCCCAACGTCTTGGACCTCCGCGGAGGAAGCGCCGCTGGCCGAAGTGCCCGCGGCCTTGCCTGCTACCGCGTCCGCCAAGCCTGGCAAGGTGCGCGCGGTGCTCACGACCGACGTGGCGATCGAAGGCTACGCCCAGCAGATTCCGCTGCGGCTGTACCGTCCCGAAGCCGCGAATGGTCTGCCGGTGTTGCTGTATTTCCACGGCGGCGGCTTTGTGCGCGGGTCCATCGAGGAAGCGGATGCGGTGGGGCGGTTTCTCGCAGAACGCTTACCAGCGCTCGTGGTGAGCGTCGGGTATTCGCTCGCGCCCAGGCACCCGTTTCCCGCCGCCCCCGAAGATGCGCATCGCGCGGCGCTGTGGGCGCTTACGCGGGCCCGCGCGTTCGGCGGCAACCCGAAGCGCGTGATCGCGGCGGGCCACGACGCGGGCGGCCAGATCGCCAACGTGCTCGCCTTCATGGGCCGCGATCGCGGCGACGTGAAACTCGCGGCGCAGGCATTGTTTGCGCCGATGCTCGATCCGAGCCTCACGCGTCTTGGCGACGAGGCGCGCCTGGGCTCCGATATCACCGCAAGCGAATGCGCGGCGTGTTATCGCGCGTATCTGCCCGATGCGACGCAGCGCATGCATCCGTACGCGGCGCCGCTCGAATCGCTGCGTCTTGGCGGCTTGCCGCCCACGCTCATCGTGACCGCACAGAACGACGTGCTGCACATCGAAGCGGAGAAGTACGCGAGCCGCCTGATCGACGCGGGCGTGCGCACCCAGGTGGTGCGCTACCCGAGCGTCTCGCACGCGAATCTCGCGGCGCATCCGGCCGCGCTCAGCGAAGCCGTACGGTTTTTCCAATGTTGCTTCGACGCGGGGGCGTCATAGACGAAGCACCCTTGCGGCGGTGCTGCCGAACCAGTGAAGAACAATCAACCATTATTTCTGGAGTCCGACATGTCACTTTTTTCGCAATCCCGAACCCGTATCGCGCTAGCGGTCATTGGCGTGCTGGTGGTCGCGGGCCTCGGCACCCTCGGTGCCATCCGCCTCGACTCGCACCCTGCCGTTGCCGCTGAAGCGCCGCCCGCACCCGAGGTCGACGTCGCACCCGTGCTCAATCGCACGATCACCGACTGGCAGACCTACTCGGGCCGCATGGCCGCCGTCGAGAAAGTGGAGATACGTCCGCAGGTTTCCGGCACGATCGTCTCCGTGAACTTCCGTGACGGCGCGCTCGTGAAGCAGGGCGAGACCCTGTTCGTGATCGACCCGCGCCCGTACCAGGCGGCCGTCGATCAGGCCGCTGCGCAGCTTGCCGCCGCGCAGGCGCGCACGGGCTACGCGCAAAGCGACTGGGAGCGCGCGCAGCGTCTGATTGGCGATAACGCCATCGCCAAGCGCGATTACGACGAGAAGCAGAACGCCTCGCGCGAAGCGAACGCGAATCTCAAGGCCGCGCAGGCCGCCCTCGAAGCCGCGCAGATCAACCTGGGTTACACGCGCATCGTCGCGCCGGTTGCCGGACGTGTGTCGCGCGCCGAGATCACGGTGGGCAACGTCGTATCGGCAGGGGCAAGCGCCGCGCCGCTCACGACGCTCGTTTCCGTTTCGCCCATCTACGCCGAATTCGACGCCGACGAGCAGACCTATCTCGACTACATCAGCCACATGAAGAACGGCTCGAAGGTGCCGGTGGAACTGGGTCTGGCGAACGAATCGGGCTATTCGCGCACGGGCACGATCGAGTCGGTGGACAACCGTCTCGACACCACGTCGGGCACCATCCGCGTGCGCGCGCGCTTCGACAACGCCGACGGCGCGCTGGTGCCGGGGCTCTACGCACGCATCAAGGTGAGCGGCAGCGCTCCGCACCCGGCGCTGCTCGTGGACGACGCCGCCATCGGCACCGACCAGGACAAGAAGTTTGTTTACGTCGTCGATAACAGCGGCAAGATCGCCTACCGCACGGTGCAAACGGGCGGCCAGCAGGGCAACCTGCGCGTGATTCTGGGCGGCCTGAAGGCGGGCGACCACGTGGTGGTGAACGGCACGCAGCGCGTGCGCCCCGGTGAAGCCGTGCGCTCGCACATGGTGCCGATGAATGGCGACCCCGACGCCGATTCGTCCAGCACGGCAGCGAACCCCGGCGCCAAGGCAGCGAAAACGTCCTGACGAGCGGCGGGCGTAGGCGATCGCGGCCTGCGCCTGTGCTTCCGTCAGGATGACTAAGCAGCAAGATTCGCGTCAAATTGAGCGTCATGAACAAGAGCAACCCATGAACATATCGAAATTCTTCATCGACCGGCCGATCTTCGCGGGCGTGCTGTCCGTGCTGATCCTGCTGGCCGGCGTGATCGCGCTGTTCCAGTTGCCGATCTCCGAGTATCCCGAGGTCGTGCCGCCTTCGGTGGTGGTCCACGCGCAGTATCCGGGTGCGAACCCGAAGGTGATCGCCGAGGCCGTCGCCGCGCCGCTCGAAGAGCAGATCAACGGCGTCGAGAACATGCTGTACATGCAGTCGCAAGCCAATAGCGACGGCAATCTCACGCTCACGGTCACGTTTCGCCTCGGCACCGACCCGGACAAGGCCACGCAGCTCGTGCAGAACCGCGTGAACCAGGCGCTGCCGCGCCTGCCGGAAGACGTGCAGCGCCTCGGCATCACGACCATCAAGAGCTCGCCCACGCTCACGATGGTGGTGCACCTGATCTCGCCGGACAACCGGTACGACATGACGTACCTGCGCAACTACGCGCTGCTCAACGTGAAGGACCGACTCTCGAACATCCAGGGCGTGGGCGAGGTGCAGCTGTGGGGCTCGGGCGACTACGCCATGCGCATCTGGCTCGATCCGCAGAAGGTGGCACAGCGCAATCTCACCGCGAACGACGTGGTCAACTCGATTCGCGAGCAGAACGTGCAGGTGGCGGCCGGCGTGATCGGCGCCTCGCCTAGCGTGCCTGGCACGCCGTTCCAGCTCAACGTGAATGCCCAGGGCCGTCTGCGCACGGAAAGCGAGTTCGGCAACATCATCGTCAAGACGAATCCCGATGGCGGCGTGACGTACCTGCGCGATATCGCGCGTATCGAACTGGCGGCCTCCGAATATGGCCTGCGTTCGCTGCTCGACAACAAGCCTGCCGTAGCGCTCGCCATCAACCAGGCGCCGGGGGCGAACTCGCTCGCGATTTCGGACCAGGTGCGCGCGGCGATGAAGGAGCTCAAGCAGGACATGCCCGCGGGCGTGGATTACAAGATTGTCTACGACCCCACGCAGTTCGTGCGCTCCAGTATCGAAGCCGTCGTGCATACGCTGCTCGAAGCGATCGCGCTCGTGGTGATCGTGGTGATCGTGTTCCTGCAAACGTGGCGTGCCTCGATCATTCCGTTGATCGCAGTGCCAGTGTCGATCGTCGGGACGTTCTCCTTGCTGCTTGCGTTTGGGTTCTCGATCAACGCGCTATCGCTGTTCGGGATGGTGCTCGCCATCGGCATCGTGGTTGACGACGCGATCGTGGTCGTCGAAAACGTGGAGCGCAATATCGCCAGTGGGTTATCCGCGCGCGATGCGACCTACAAGGCCATGCAGGAAGTGAGCGGGCCGATCATCGCCATTGCGCTCACGCTCGTGGCCGTGTTCGTGCCGCTCGCGTTCATGAGTGGTCTCACGGGCCAGTTCTACAAGCAGTTCGCCATGACCATCGCGATTTCCACGGTGATCTCGGCGTTCAACTCGCTCACCCTTTCGCCCGCGCTTTCGGCGCTGCTGCTGCGTGGTCACGGCGAGAAGGAAGACTGGCTCACGCGTGGCATGAACCTCGTGCTGGGCGGCTTTTTCCGCCGCTTCAACCGGGTGTTTCATCGCGGCTCGGAAAGCTATGGGCGCGGCGTGAACGGCGTGCTGCGCCACAAGGGCGCGATGCTCGCGGTCTACGTGGTGCTGATCGCCGCCACGGTGCTGATGGCGCGTATCGTGCCGGGCGGCTTCGTGCCCGCGCAGGACAAGGAGTATCTGATCGCGTTCGCGCAATTGCCCAACGGCGCCGCGCTCGACCGCACCGAGAACGTGATTCGCGACATGAGCGCCATTGCGCTCAAACAGCCCGGCGTGGAAAGCGCCGTGGCGTTCCCCGGCCTGTCGGTGAACGGCTTCACGAATAGTTCGAGCGCGGGCATTGTGTTCGTCACGCTCAAGCCGTTCAAGGAACGCAAGGGCAAGGCGCTGTCGGCCGGTGCGATTGCGGGTGCGCTGAACCAGCAGTACGCCAGCATCAAGGATTCGTTCATCGCCGTGTTCCCGCCGCCGCCGGTGCTCGGCCTCGGTACGCTGGGCGGCTTCAAGTTGCAGCTGGAGGACCATGGTGCGCTCGGCTACGAGGCGCTCAACCGCGCGACCCAGGACTTCGTCAAGCGCGCGGCGCAAACGCCGGAGCTGGGCCCGACGTTCACGAACTATCAGATCAACGTACCGCAGCTGAACGTCGATCTCGACCGCACGAAGGCGAAGCAGCTCGGCGTGCCGGTCACCGACGTCTTCGACACGATGCAGATCTATCTGGGTTCGCTCTACGTGAACGACTTCAACCGCTTCGGACGCGTGTATCAGGTGCGCGTGCAGGCCGATGCGCCGTTCCGCCAGCGCGCCGACGACATTCTGCAACTGAAGACGCGCAACGCCGCGGGCGAGATGGTGCCGCTCTCGTCGCTCGTCACGGTGACGCCCACGTACGGCCCCGAGATGGTGGTGCGCTACAACGGCTACACCGCGGCCGACATCAACGGCGGCCCGGCGCCCGGTTATTCGTCGGGCCAGGCACAGGCGGCGGCGGAACGCATTGCGGCTGAAGTGCTGCCGCGCGGCGTGAAGTTCGAATGGACCGACCTCACCTACCAGCAGGTGCTGGCGGGCAATGCGGGCATCTGGGTGTTCCCGATCAGCGTGCTGCTCGTGTTCCTCGTGCTGGCGGCGCTCTATGAGAGCCTGACACTGCCGCTCGCGGTGATCCTGATCGTGCCGATGAGCGTGCTGTGTGCGCTAACGGGCGTGTGGCTCACGCAGGGCGACAACAACATCTTCACGCAGATCGGCCTGATGGTGCTGGTGGGACTCGCTTCGAAGAACGCGATTCTGATCGTCGAGTTTGCGCGCGAGCTGGAGCATGACGGACACACGCCGCTTACCGCTGCCATCGAGGCGAGCCGCTTGCGTCTGCGCCCGATCTTGATGACGTCCATCGCGTTCATCATGGGCGTGGTGCCGCTCGTGCTCTCCAGCGGCGCGGGTTCGGAAATGCGTCACGCGATGGGCGTGGCCGTGTTCTTCGGCATGCTCGGCGTGACCGCGTTCGGCCTGTTGCTGACGCCGGTGTTCTACGTGGTGCTGCGCACACTCGCGGGCGGCAAGATTCACGTCGCGCAGAAGGACAATGCGCGCAAGCCGCAATCGATGGTCGACGCGTAAGGCGACAAGGGAAAATGAACAACATGACTAACGAATCCATCTTGCGCTATCGCGCGAATGCCGCGCCGGGAGGCGGGCATCTCGCGCGTATCACACGAATCGCGGCGAGCGTCGCGCTCTTTGCCTGGCTCGCGGCATGCTCGGTCGAGCCGACCTACAAGGTGCCCGACGCTGCCGTGCCCGCGGCCTACAAGGAAGCGCCGCAGCAAACGCAGAGCACGAATCCGCACGATGTGGGCACGTGGACGCCGGCGCAGCCCGCCGACGGCACCCATCGCGGCGAATGGTGGACGGTGTTCGGCGACCCGACACTCGACAAGCTCGAGCAGCAGGCGCTGGAAGCGAACCAGGACCTCAAGGCGGCGGCCGCGCGCGTGCAGCAGGCGCGCGCCGTGACACAGGCTGCGCGCGCCTCGTGGTTCCCGTCGATCGATGCGGGCTTCGGCCCGACGTATCAGCGCGCCTCGCCGGCTTCGCTGTATTACCCGCAAAATTACAATGTGCCCGCTCAAACGCTGTGGCGCGCACAGGCTACGGCAAGCTATGAAGTCGACTTGTTCGGCCGTGTGAGTTCGAACGTTCACGCGGCGCAGGCGGACGCCCAGCAAAGCGAAGCCCTGTTCCTCTCGGTGCAGCTCGCCTTGCAGGCCGATGTCGCGCAGAACTACTTCCAGCTGCGCCAGTTCGACTCCGATGTCGATCTGTACCGTCGCACGGTGTCGCTGCGCGAAGACGCGCTCAAGCTCGTCGATCGCCGCTTCAAGGAAGGCGACATCAGCGCGCTGGACGTGGCGCAGGCGCGCAACGAACTCGCGAGCGCACGCGCCGACGCGGTGGGCGTCGCACGTCAGCGCGCGGCTTCGGAGCACAGCCTCGCGATCCTGCTCGGCAAGGCGCCCGCGGACTTCACGTTCCCCGAAACGCCGCTCGCACCGGTCGTCGTGCAGGTGCCGCCGGGTTTGCCCTCCACGCTGCTGGAGCGCCGCCCCGACGTGGCCGCCGCCGAGCGCGCCATGGCGGCCGCGAACGCACGCGTGGGGCTCGCGAAGTCGGCGTTCTTCCCGCAGCTCAACATCACGGGTGCAGCGGGCTTCGAGTCGGCCACGCTCGGCGACCTGTTCATGTGGTCGAGCCGCGCGTTCCTGCTCGGGCCGCTCGCGGGTACGGCGCTCACGCTGCCGCTGTTCGACGGCGGCCGGCGCAAGGCGAATCTCGCCCAGTCGCGCGGCAAGTATGAAGAAGATGTTGCGCAATACCGCCAGCAGGTGCTCGTGGCCTTCCGCGAGGTCGAGGACAATCTCTCCGACCTGCGCCTGCTCGACGACCAGATCCGCGAGCAGAACGACGCGGTGAGCGCTTCGCGGCAGTCGGCGCAGCTTTCGCGCACGCAGTACGAGGAAGGCGAGGTCAGCTATCTGAACGTGATCGACAGCGAACGGACGGTGCTCGTGTCGCAGTTGCAGGCCAGCCATCTGCAGGGCTCGCAGGCCGTGGCGACGGTCAACCTGATCCGCGCGCTCGGCGGCGGCTGGGGCGACGCGAAGCCCGGCGACGCTACGCCGCCTCCGCCGGCGCCGCTCGCGGCGCGCTAAGCCGCGCCTTACAGCCCGCATAACTAGCCGCAACGCTCGCCGCCTGTGCATATCGCAGGCGGCGATTTCCTTTGCGCAATCGCTTCGTAGACCCGGCCCCGCCGCCCCCCTATCATCGTCTGGACCCATCTGGAGCCAACGCGATGGGCCCTCATCGCGTCGCTCCTCACTGAACGAAGTCCAACTTCCATCGAGGAACGCGATGATCCGTGCCGTGCGCGCCGTGGGGCGCCCTTCCTTTTTCCAGCGCTTCGGCCTGCTGACGGCAATCGCCGTGTCGCTTGCGGCGGCGGCGCTCGACGCGCACGCCGACACCGCTACGCTCAAAATCGGCATTGCCACCACGCCACAAACGCCCGCGCTCCAGGAAGCGGCGCGCGAGGCGAAGGCGGAGGGCGTGGACGTGAAGATCATCGAATTCACCGACTGGAACACGCCCAACGCCGCGCTGGCGAACAAGGATATCGACGCCAACTACTTCCAGCACAAGCCGTTTCTGGAAAACGCCGAACTGCAGGGCGGCTACAAGTTCGTCGCCATCGCGCCGGGCACGATCATGAAGATCGGCCTGTATTCGAAGAAAGTGAAACGCTTCGAAGATCTGAAGGATGGCGCGACGGTCGCGATCGCGAACGATCCCGTGAACGGCGGCCGCGGCCTCCTGCTGCTGCAGCGCGCGGGCCTCATCAAGCTCAAGCCGGGCGTGGACTATCGCGCCACGACGCTCGACATCGTCTCGAATCCCAAACACCTCAAGATCGTGCAACTCGAAGCGTCGCAACTCGCGCGCTCGCTCGACGACGTCGATCTCGCACAGGGCTACCCGAGCTTCATCAAGCTCGCGGGCACTACCGATCCGAACAGTGCGCTGCTCTTCGACGGCGTCGAGAACAAGGCGTTTGCGATCCAGTTCGTCGTGCGGCCCGAGAGCGTGAACGATCCGCGCATTCGCAAGTTCATCGACATCTACCAGCATTCGCCGGCCGTGCGCAAGGAGCTCGACAAAGCCTTCGGCAACCTCTACGCGGTCGCCTGGTAAAGCGCGCGCAATCTACGCACGAGGAGAGCAGCGATGATGAAATGGTTCGGAGCGGCGCGCTTTATCGAGGCGGGGCCCGCGGCGGGTGAGGCACAGGGCAATGCCGATGCATCGCTGCCTGCGGTGGTGTTCGAAAACGTGGGCAAGACCTACGCGCCAGGCGCGCCGGCGGCGCTCGCGGGCGTCGACTTGCAGGTGGCGCGCGGCGAAGTGTTCGGCATCATCGGGCGCAGCGGCGCGGGCAAGTCCACGCTGCTGCGGCTCGTGAACGGTCTCGAAAAGCCCACGAGCGGCGGCGTGCGAGTGAACGGCGTCGACGTGGGCGGACTCGACGAGCGCGCCCTGGTGGCGCTACGGCGGCGCATCGGCATGGTGTTCCAGCACTTCAATCTGCTTTCCGCCAAGACCGTGCACGACAACATCGCACTGCCGCTGAAAATTGCGGGTGTGCCGAAGGCCGACATCGAGGCGCGCGTGAACGTGCTGCTCGATCTCGTCGGCTTGAGCGAACGACGCGACGCGTGGCCCGCGCGCCTTTCCGGCGGCCAGAAGCAGCGCGTGGGTATTGCACGCGCGCTCGTGCACGAGCCCGACATCCTGCTCTGCGACGAGGCGACTTCGGCGCTCGACCCGGAAACCACGCGCGCCATTCTTGCGCTGCTGCGCGATATCAACCGGCGGCTCGGCGTCACCATCGTGCTCATTACGCACGAGATGGAGGTGATCCGCGACGTTTGCGACACGGTCGCGGTGATCGAGCGCGGCGAGGTGGTGGAACAGGGGCCCGTGTGGCGCGTGTTCGGCGATCCGCGGCACGAAGCGACGCGCGCGCTCTTGCACACGCCCGGC
Source organism: Paraburkholderia sp. BR10872 (assembly GCF_040965835.1). Lineage (NCBI taxonomy): Bacteria > Pseudomonadati > Pseudomonadota > Betaproteobacteria > Burkholderiales > Burkholderiaceae > Paraburkholderia > Paraburkholderia sp. BR10872. The sequence goes on along the minus strand of NZ_JBFRCN010000014.1, from coordinate 35,833 downwards.
CACGAGTTGCCCGACGATCTGGCGGCGCGTATTCACGCTGAACCGCAAGCAGGCGCGCACGCACTGTTCGACGTGCGCTTCACCGGCGACGAGGCGCAAGAGCCCGACCTCGCCACGCTCGCGCAGGCGTTCGGCGCGCAGGGCGTGCGCTTCGTGCATGGCGGTATCGAGCGTATCCAGGGGCGTGCGCAAGGGCGGCTAGTCGTTTCCGCGCCGGTGCAGAACGCCGCCGAGGCCGCGTCGCTCGCCGAGCGGGCACGTGGTCATGCGAGCCGCGTGGAGGTGCTGGGCTATGTCTGACGTGTGGATCACCGAGCTCCTCGAAGGCATACGCGACACGTTGCTGATGGTCGGCGTTTCGGCGATATTCGCACTCCTGATCGGTATTCCGATCGCGCTGCTGCTCGTCACGACCGCGCGCGGCGGCATTCTGGAGCGACCCGCGCTCAACACCACGCTGGGCGGGCTCGTCAATGCGTTCCGCTCCACGCCTTTCATCATCCTGCTGGTCGCGCTGCTGCCGCTTACGCGCTTCCTTGTGGGTACGACCATCGGCGTGTGGGCCGCCGTGGTGCCGCTTTCCATCGCCGCCATTCCGTTCTTCGCGCGCGTGGCCGAAGTGAGCTTGCGCGAAGTCGATCGCGGTTTGATCGAGGCGGCCCAGGCCATGGGCGCACAGCGCCGCCACATCGTATGGCATGTGCTGCTGCCCGAGGCGCTGCCCGGCATGCTCGGCGGCTTCACGATCACCGTGGTGGCCATGATCGGCTCTTCGGCGATGGCGGGCGCCGTCGGCGCGGGTGGTCTCGGCGATCTCGCGATACGCTACGGCTATCAGCGCTTCGACACGACGGTCATGGTCACCGTGATCGTGCTGCTGATCGCGATCGTCGCGGCGGTGCAGTTCACGGGCGACGCGCTGGTGCGGCGTCTTTTGCGGCGAACCTGAGCGGCGCAAGCCGTTCGACATGACGCGCGCAGCGCCCTTGCTGCGCGCTTCTTTTTTCGGGCATCACATTCGGGAACTATGGGTATGAACGAGGCACAGCGCCCACGCGGGCAGGAACAGGACGCGCGTTTCGCCGCGCTGCTCGAAGCGCTGCGCGCGAGCGCCGCGCAACGCGATCTCGCAGGCGGCCACGCGGCCGCCGAAAAGCAGCGCATAGCCGACGCCGGGCTGCTCACGCTCGCGGTGCCGCGCGAATTCGGCGGGCAGTTCGGCGAGGACGGCGTGCGCTGGAGCGATATCTACGCGACGATCCGCGCGCTCGCGCGCGTCGACAGCGCGCTTGCGCATCTGCTCGGCTTCCAGTGTTTGCAAATAGCGAGCGTCGCATTGTGGGGCAGCGCCGCGCAGCGCACGAACTGGCTGCAAGGCACCGTCGAGCATCGCTGGTGGTGGGGCAATGCCGTGAATCCCATCGACACACGGCTCGTCGCGCAACCGGACAAGGAAGGCGGCTGGCGTCTGCATGGCAGGAAAGGATTCTGCTCGGGCACCTACGGTTCGCAGATGATGACCGTGAGCGCGCACGATCCCGCCACGGGCAGTCCGGTGTTCGCGGTCGTGCCCACCACGCGCGCCGGGATCACGGTGCACGACGACTGGGACCCGATCGGCCAGCGTCAGACCGATAGCGGCACCGTGTCTTTCGAGAACGTGGAGGTCCGCGCCGCCGAAGTATTGCAGCGCCCCGACACACCGCGCGCCACGCTGCGCACACTGGTCTCGCAAGGCGTGCTGACGAATCTCTTCGTGGGGCTCGCCGAAGGCGCGCTCGAAGAGGCGCGCGCCTACGTGCTCGCGAACGGCCGCCCGTGGGTCAATTCGGGCGTGCAGCACGTGGCCGACGACCCGTTCCTGCAGCAGCGCTTCGGCGAAATGCGCGTGCAGTCGCTCGCGGCGGCGGTGCTGGCCGATCGTGCGGGCGCGCTGCTCGACGCCGCGTGGGACGAAGGCGAGGCGTTGAGCGCGGCCACGCGCGCCGGCGTCTCGCTGGCGATTTCGGAGGCGAAGATCGTCGCGCACCGCGCCGCGCTCCAGGGCGGCGAGCAGCTTTTCGAGGCGTGCGGCGCACGCGCCACGGGCGCGGCGCTCGCGCTCGACCGTTTCTGGCGCAATGCGCGCGTGCATACGCTGCACGATCCGCTCGACTACCGTCTGCGCGACGTGGGCCGCTATACGCTCTTGAGAGAAGTGCCGCAGCCGACGCTGTACACTTGAGGGCTCGATCGCGGCACGTGCCGCGACGCGTCAACCCTTGAGGATCGAACCGTTGGAGTTCCGATTACCGACCACGGCAACGGCGCCGTTTTGCCCTTCCGAAGTGCAGGGCAGTATCGAGGTTTCGCCGCGTGCGCCGTTCTGGAAGAAGTTCTGGCAATTCGCTGGTCCTGGCCTGCTGGTGTCGATCGGCTACATGGACCCGGGCAACTGGGCCACCGACATCGAGGCGGGCTCGCGCTTCGGTTACAGCCTGTTGTTCGTGGTCGTCCTCTCGAGCCTCGCGGCGATCGCGCTGCAATGCCTTTCCATGCGTCTTGGCATCGTCACGCAACGCGATCTCGCGGAGCTCTCGCGCGAGCGCTATTCAAGGCCCGTGGCGCTCGGCCAGTGGGTGCTCGCCGAGCTTTCGATCATCGCCTGCGATCTTGCCGAGGTGCTGGGCGGCGCGCTCGCGTTCCACCTGCTGCTGGGCTGCTCGCTGATGGTGGGCGTGGTGCTCACGGCGTTCGACACGCTCATCGTGCTGGGCTTGAAGGGCAAGAACTTCCGCTCGCTCGAGGCGATCATGGCCGGGCTCATCGGCACGATAGGCTTGGGCTACGTGATCCAGCTCGCGCTCGTGAAGCCGCACTGGCCGTCGGTATTCGCGGGCGCGGTGCCTTCGTGGCACGCGATTTCCTCGGCGGAGCCGCTGTATCTGGCGATCGGCATTCTCGGCGCGACCATCATGCCGCACAACCTCTACCTGCATTCGTCGATCGTGCAGACGCGCGCCGTCAAGCGCGACCGTGCGAGCCTCGCTCAGGCCATCGGCCTGTCGCGCCTCGACACGATCGTCTCGCTGCTGATCGCGCTGCTCATCAACGCGGCCATCCTGATTCTGGCTGCGGCAGCCTTTCACGCCAACGGGCACACCCAGGTCACCGATATCGAACAGGCCTACAAGCTGCTCGCACCGATCGTCGGTACGGGCGCGGCGGCGGTGCTGTTCGCGATTACGCTGCTTGCCTCCGGGCAAAGCTCGACGTTCACGGGCACCGTGGCGGGCCAGGTCATCATGGAAGGCTTCCTGCGAATGAAAATTCCGTGCTACCAGCGGCGGCTCATTACGCGCGTGCTCGCGTTGATCCCCGCCTTAGCGGGCGTCGCGCTGCTCGGCAACGGCGCGGTGGGCAAGCTGCTGGTCGCAAGCCAGGTGGTGCTGAGTCTGCAACTGCCGTTCGCACTCTGGCCGCTCATTCGCATGACGAACGATCGTGCGCTGATGGGCGAGTTCGTGAACCGGCTCCCCACGCGGTTGCTGGCGTGGTTCCTGTTCGTCGTGATCTCGGCGGCGAACCTGTGGCTCGTCTGGCAGACGTTCAGCGGAAACTAAAGAAGGGAAAGGTGTAACAGGCGCGCGCCATAGAGGCGGCACGCAGAGGCGGCAAGCAAAAGCGGCAATCGGAAAGCGCTTCGCCGTCCGGTGCGCTCAGGCACCGGACGGGTTCGCGTCTTGGTCTCGCGTCCGGTTAGTCCGGATCTGCTCTCCTACGCTTACGCAGCCTCGGCAATGCCATCCGACGTTACCACTGCCGGAAGGTCGCTCTCGGTCTGCTCGGCGCCCCGTCGCGCTGCAGCCGACTTTTTCGTCTTGCCGGCTCGCGAAGGAGGCTGGCATGCGCCGCACACGACGTTGTGCTGAAGGTCGTGGCGATGCGCGACGAACTTACCGCCGCAACGGCAGCAAGGCGTCAACTGCAGAATATCGGCATCGAAAAATCGCACCAGGGTCCACGCACGCGTGAGGTCGAGCGCCGGCTCGGCCCCGCTGTGGCGGCAGTGTTCCAGATACAGCCGGAACCCCTTGGTGAGCGCGTCGAGATGCGAGCAACGCGCTTCGTTCTTGAGGAACAGGTACGTGTTATAGAACAGCGAGGCGTGGATGTTGGCCAGCCACGTCATGTACCAGTCCGCCGAGAACGGCAGCATACCTTTGGGCGGCGATACGCCACGGATCTCGCGATACAGGCGGATCATGCGGTCGCGCGAGAGCGTGAGTTCGCTTTCGAGCACCTGCATGCGCGCGCCCAGCTCGATCAGTGCGATCGCGCGGAATACTTCCTGAGCGTCTTCGGTGAGGCTGCGCCGCGTAGTCATGGACGTCACCCTCAGGCGAATTGACCAGCCGGCTGTCCCGCAAGCAGGATGGCCGCATGGGTAGCCGCCACGTCGGCATGCTTCGAAGTCTGCGTGAGCGCGGACAACATTGCATGATCGTCGAAGCGGAAAAAACAGAGAAGTTGGTCGGAAGAGGCCAACCTGACGATCTGCGCGAGCGACAGAGCGCCAAGCAGATCGGCCAGTTCCGACGACAGTCCCAGTCGGAACATGCCGACTGGCTTGTCCTCGCGCAGCATGCGCTGTGCGAGCATCAGATACGACAAATTAATTTCGCGGATAGATTCCAGCGTCTCGCTGCTACGGTCCATTTCTCTAGTTTCCGAAGCCCCGAATTTAACCCCCCGGCTTTTTCGCCGTTGTATCTTTTCTGATCTTGTGGTCGATCTTCGCTCGTTGGCTCGATCTGACTCTTTGATACAGGTTGTTACATCTCGTAACAACCTTGGAGGGAATTGTATGAGGGCTTATCTCAGAAATCAATCCCTCGGATCAAAAATAATCGTACTGTTGTAAATTATTTTCGGTAAGTTTTGCTGCAATTTGAAAGCCGGGTGGCGACAAGCCGTCGTGACACTGATCGGGGTGCCAAAACTGGCCGTAGCACCTTGGTTTATCAGGGTTTTCGCCAACGCGCCGCTGCGTGCGCAACGAATCATCGAAGGACAAAAATCGCCCGCCCGGTGGAATAAACGTTTAGAAAGGAGTTGGGTTGACAGGTAAAAAATACGGCTCTTTCGATTAATACCTATGACTATTGAGTTTGTAACAGATGTTTCGACCCCGGCGACCTGTAACAGGGCAATGTGTAACCAGGATGTTACGAGTGCAGACGGTGGGATGCACCGTTGGTTTCCGGAATATATGCAGACTGGATATTGCGCGAAGATCGCACTTGTGAAACGTTTGCGATCGACGGTCGACGCGCAATCCGGGTGGGGCGGTTCTTTTGCCGCTTCAGGTCAGCCAGGGCACTGCTTCGTTGAGGGCGCCGGTCAGTAACAGACCGACCCGACCGACCCGCGCGCCGACGATACGCGGGCGACGAGCGGCCCGCCGATTTCAAAGTCGTTGTCGATAACCATCGCGCCTCCTATACCGTATACAACGACTGTCGATGTGCTGGTTATATCATAACGTGATATAAATAAAAATAAATAAAGCGGCATTGCGGGTACGGCGCGTTCGCCCGCCCGGCACCGGGAATCATCGGGGGAGGGATCATGGCCTCGTTCAACAGGATTCTGCTGTGTTACGACGCAACGCGCGAAGGCCGCCGGGCTTTGCGTGAGGGCGCCGACCTTGCACGCGAATGCCACGCGCAAACGCATTTGCTGGCCGTGCTCGACCAGGCGCCGCTGCAATGGGGGACGGACATCGCGTCCGCCGTGCCGTTCGAAGCCGCGGAAGAAGCGGCGCGCGAGATTCTGCGTGACGGGGTGGCGTGCCTGCAGGACAAGGGGCTCGTGGCGACGGGGCACTTCGTGGTGGGCCGGCCGATCGACGTGATCGCAAGCTACTGCGCGGAACTCCAGCCCGATCTCATCGTGGTGGCGCACCACCGGCGCGGGCCGCTCAAGCGCTGGTGGGATGGTCGCGACGACCGCCTGCTGCTCGACCGCGTGTCGTGCAGCGTGCTGGTCGTTACCGCGGCGGACCCGGAGCCCGCGAAAGCGGCGGCCTGAGCCGCCGCCGCCACGCCCTCCCGCGCCGGAAATGCTATCGGGAGCACCCGGCGCAGCCGCCGACCGCGCGTCACGGCGCCCGGTCGCGCAACGCCTGGGCGGTCTGCGGATCGGCGGGAAAGAACGCTTCGATCGCTAGCTCCGATAGCGTGATGTCGACCGGTGTGCCGAACACGGTGGTCGTGCTATAGAACGCCAGTTCGCCAAGCACGGTGCGCACGCGCAGCGGCACGGCAATGTGATGCGCGATCGGCTCGGCGCTCACGTTCGCGACGCCCGGCGGCGGCGGATACGCCGCGAGTTCCTCGTGCAGCGCGGCGAGCGCGGGGTCGCCGCTCGCGTCGATCTGACGTTGCAGGCGCGTGAGCAGATGCGTTCGCCACGCGTGCCAGTTGACGATGCGCGGCGCCATGCCCTCGGGATGCAGCGATAGACGCAGCGCGTTGATGGGCGCAGCGAGCAGCGCAGGCGAAGCGTCGCCGATGAGCGGCGCGAGCGCGCCGTTCGTCGCGACGATATTCCAGTGGCGGTCCACGGCCACGGCGGGATACGGTTCGTGACCGCGCAGCACCAGATCGACCGCCTCGCGCGCGGCGGCGAGTTGCGGGTCGTCGAGCGCGCGCTCGCGATAGAGCGGTGCATAGCCCGCCGCCACGAGCAGCGCATTGCGCTCGCGCAGCGGCACATCGAGCTGCTCGGCCAGATGCATGACCATCTCGCGGCTCGGCAGCGCGCGGCCCGATTCGACGAAGCTCAGATGGCGCGTCGAAATCTCGGCTTCGGTCGCGAGCAGCAACTGGCTCATGCGCCGGCGCGTGCGCCAGTCGCGCAGCATCTCGCCGACGCTGGGGCGCCCGGCGCCGGACGGCGCGGCGGGGAGGAGGGAAGCGAGTGTGTTCATGCTGCCGATTCTAGCCAAACGCGAGAACAAGGCGATTACGTCTGAGGTAAAGAAGCGGCCGGCAACGGATATATGAAAACCTCGGGTTTACGCCCCTGCTGCATTCGTGGACGACGTTTACCGTGCGCCGCGCTATCGCCTAGAATAAAAATTCTCACGGACTGTGGCCGTCGCGCAGAGGAGACTGCCATGAGGGAAACCGTTGCTGCTTATCTGCTCGGGCCAGGCGTCATGTTGCTGGTATGTGCGGCTATGTGGGCCGTGTCGCGCCGCAGCAGAGGCACGCTCGAAGCGCGCCTGACTCGCTGGCTCGACGCGCATCGGCCGCACGGCATGCATCACAAGCATTGAGCGTGCCAGCGCCGCGTCGGTTTGCGCGTTTGCCCGGCGTTTGCCCGAGAACATCGCGAACGGATCACGACAAGGCGCGGCAGGCAAATTCCATAGCATTCCGAATCAACTCCCGAGTTAGTTCGTTTCGCTCCGGCACGCAGTGCTGCCTTTCCACGTGCCGGCTCGTCTGCCATTGCCGCCTCATGTCGAGGGAACTGAGCGTGCGCTCCGCGGTCATTCCGATACTGCATACCGGAGCCCTCCATGACCCGTCCCGCCGATTCCTTCATCATCTTCATCGCCCGCATCGCGCTCGCCATTCTGTTTCTCTGGGGCGGTGCCATGAAGCTGCTGGGATACGCGGGGTTTGTCGGCTACCTGCATTCGAAGGGCGTGCCGTATGCCTCGTATGGCGCGATCGCGGCAACCGCCGTCGAACTGCTCGGCGGCATTGCGATCGTGCTGGGCGTGCGCACGCGCGCGGTTGCGTTCCTGCTGGCCGTGTACGCTATCGTGACGGCGATACTCGGCCACGACTTCTGGAACATGAGTCAGGCCGCGGCGCAACAGGACGCGGTCATTCATTTCTGGAAGAACGTGGCGATCGCGGGCGGTTTCCTGCTGCTGGCCGTGACGGGCGCGGGACGTGCTTCCATTGATGGTCTGCGCGCGCCGCGCGGCGGCGGCCTGCGAGGCTGACGCCCTCGCGTGGCGAAGCGCGAGTGTCGAATTGCAACCACCGGGCAACCGGGTGTAGAGGGAGCAGGCCTTGATACAGAACTTCGACTTCAACGTGGCAGGCAAGACCGGGCAGTTCTGCGCGAGCCTTGCGGAAGACGGCACGCGGCGCGTGTTCATCAGTGAGGCGGATACCGCGAAGACGCTGGTGATTCTCGACGCCACCGGCCTCATCGGCGCGCTCAAGGCTGAGCTCGAGGAGCCTGACCAGCTGATCGCTCACGCCATCCGTAAGGCGCAGAACGATGGTTTGATCGCCCGCGCGATCGACTCCGGTGCGATCCAGGAGGCGTCGCTGTAGTTCGGCACGCCAGTTCGCTGTCGAATCAGCGAGATTCCGGTTCGTTCACGCGCGCCGGCGCGATGCGGCGCACGTCCGCATGCGCCGGTTCGGTTCTCACGAACCAGGCCAACCCGGCCGCCGTGAGCAGGAGCGCCGTCGAGACCGCGGTTTCCGCACGCAGGCCGGCCACCACCTGCGCCGCGCCCGCCCCGCCCGCAAGCGCGCCGAACGCCGCCACCCCCACTGCACCGCCCGCCTGACGCGCCGTATTGAGCAGCGCCGAGGCCGTCCCCGCGCGCGCCGGCTCCACCGAGGAGAGCACGGCCGTGGTCATCGCCGGCACGGCGAGGCCCATGCCGGAAGGAATCAGCAGGAAGGCGAGCAACATGAAGGCGAGCGGCGTCGCGGCATCCACGCTGACCAGCAATGCGTAGCCGGCTCCCGCAATCAGCGCGCCGATGATCATCGGCCGGCGCGTGCCGTAATGCGCTACCACATGGCCGCTCACGATGTTCGAGAGCAGGAAGCCGGCGGTGAGCGGAATGAACGCGAGTCCCGCCTGCAATGGCGTCTCGCCCCGCGCATGCTGCAGATAGAGCGCGAGCACGAACACGGTGCCGTAATAGGTGAGATTCACGCAGATACCGAACAGCACCGCCGCGCTGAACGTGCGGTTGCGCAGCATGGCGAGCGGCACCATGGGGTCGTGTGCGCGCGCTTCGAGCGAGACGAACGCTAGACCCGCCACGAGCGCGAGCGCAAAGCCGCCCGCCACGGCCCAGTGCGTGAAGCCGAGCGGCCGCCATTCGATGACGGCGCCGGTAAAGGCCGTGAGCGCCACGATGGCGAGCAGCTGGCCGCGCACGTCGAGGCTGCGCACGGCGGGCGCGCCGGCAGCGCTGGCATCGTGCGTATGACGGCGCGGCGCGGGAATCCAGGCGAACGTGGCCCAGAGGCCGGCCGCGCACAGCGGCAGGTTCACGAGGAAAATGCTGCGCCAGCCGAACGCCGCGATCAGCAGGCCGCCCGCCACCGGCCCGGCGGCGATCGAGATGGCGCCGGCGGCGGTCCAGAAACCCACTGCACGCGCTCTGAGCGCCCGGTCGTGGCGGCACGCTTCGTTGAGCAGCGCGAGCGAATTGGGCAGCATGGCCGCCGCGCCCGCGCCCTGCAGCGCGCGGGCGGCGATCAGCATGACCGGATTGGCCGCGAGCCCGCAGGCCAGCGAGGCGAGGGCGAACACCACGAGCCCGATGGCGTAGAGGCGGCGTGCGCCGTAGCGGTCGCCCAGCACGCCGCCCGAGAGCATCAGCACGGCGAAGGCGAGCGTATAGGCGTCGACGATCCATTGCAGGCCCGCGACGTTCGCATGGAGATCGGTTGCGATGCGCGCGAGCGCAATATTGACGATGGTCACGTCGAGCTGCGTGACGACGAACCCGACGCTGACGGTCGCGACGATACGCGTGAGCGCGGGCGTGAAGTGGACGGGGGTGGGGTGTGAGGTATTCATGCGCCCATGGTAGGGCGCTCGCAGGCTTCGACGTTTCAGCGCGAGGTGAATCGTCGAAGCCGGCGAAAAGTGGTGTCCGACCAGTAGCGGCCGCCCAGTGCGCAGTAAGTGCACACTGGGGCGCACTTACTGCTCCCGATGCGCGTCCTTGAAGAACAGCGTCGTGATCGCACCGAGGACGCAGATCGCGGCCACGTAGTAGGTGGGCGCGAGCGGCGCGGACTTCATCAGCAGCGCGACGACGATCGGCGTGAGGCCGCCGAACACGGCGTACGCCACGTTGTACGAGAACGAGATGCCCGAGAAGCGCACCACGGGCGGAAACGCATTCACCATCACATAGGGCACCGCGCCGATCGTGCCGACCAGCAGCCCGCAAAGCGCATAGAGCGGCATGAGCATCGAACTGTCCACGGCGATCTGGCGGAACAGCGTGTAGTAGGCGATCGCGAGAGCGATGCCGCCGATGGCCAGCACGCGGCGCGCGCCGAAGCGGTCCGCGAGCGCGCCCGCGCTCACGCAGCCCACCGTGAGGAAGAGCGTCGCCAGGCAGTTCGCGAGCAGCGACGTGGTGGCGTCGAGATGGAACTGCTTCTGCAGGAGCGGCGGCGTCATCAGGATCACGACGACGATGGCGGCCGAAAGCATCCACGTGAGCAGCATCGAGACGATCACGGCGCGGCCGTGGTCGCGCAGCACGGCCTTGAGCGGGATTTCGTCGGCGAGCGACTTGCGCGCCTTCATCTCCGCGAACACCGGCGTTTCGTGCAGCCACTGGCGCAGATACACCGAGAACATGCCGAACAGCCCGCCAATCAGGAACGGAATGCGCCAGGCATACGCGGCGATGTCGCCCGGGGCGTAGTGATGATTGACCGCCGCGGCGATCAGCGAGCCGAGCAGGATGCCGAACGTGAGGCCCGCCGTGAGCGTGCCGCATGCATAGCCGATATGGCGGCGCGGCACGTGCTCGGAGACGAACACCCACGCCCCCGGCACCTCGCCGCCCACGGCCGCGCCTTGCAGCACGCGCAGCGCGAGCAGCAGCACGGGAGCGAGCACGCCGATCGTCGCGTAGGTGGGCAGGCAGCCCATGGCGAGCGTGGGCAGCGCCATCAGCAGCACGGAGAGCGTGAACATGCGCTTGCGGCCGAGCAGGTCGCCGAAGTGCGCCATGACGATGCCGCCGACCGGCCGCGCGAGGTAGCCCGCCGCGAAGATGCCGAAAGTCTGCAACTGGCGCAGCCAGTCCGGAATCGTTGCGGGGAAGAACAACTGGCCGATAGCCGGCGCGAAGAATACGAAGATGATGAAGTCGTAGAACTCGAGGGCGCCGCCGAGTGCGGCGAGCCCGAGCGTCTTGTAGTCGCTGCGGGTGAGCGCGCGCGCAGCGGCAGGCGTGCGCACGCCAATTTCTGTTGCTTGCATTTCCGAAAAACCAGGGTGTTGTTATGTACGACGTTGTATGTAGCGCGTGCGGAACGCGTGGACGTCCGGGATGGCCAGAATTTGCCTGGTGCGCGCGTGGCGCGGGGGCGGCGGTCGTCGGATAGGCGGGCGCAGGGGTGGGGCACGGCAAAAGCGCGTCCGCGAGGGTGGGCGGACGTGCGACGACTTCAGGCCAGTGCGCGATTCTACAGGAAGCCTGGGAGCTGCCCGATGCGCGGCCCGTCAGGACGCTCCCGCGCCGCTGTGGGAAAACGGCGAAGCGTTCTGGAATTCGGACTCGTCCGATGGGCAGATTTTGCACATATCCACAAAATTGCCCGGTTTCATCATCGATCCATCAGGGGCCCCCACCATGCGCATCGCGATCCTCCAGCTCGACGCTGACCATCGCCAGCAGCTCGAGCGCGTGCTGACGCAATGCGGTCACGCCTGCGTTGCGTCCAGCGACGCACTCCTGCTTGCCAGGACCTTGGCCGCATCGACGGTCGATATGCTCCTGCTCGACTGGCAGGGCTCGCAGATCGCCGGCGCCGAGCTGCTGAGAACCTTGCGGGCCGTGAACGGCAGCCAGCTTCCGGTGCTGTTCGTCTCGGAGGACGCCTCCGACGAGAACGTGGTGCGAGCGTTTTCTATCGGCGCCGACGACTACGTGTGCCTGCCGGTTTGCCCTTCGGTGCTGCGCGCTCGCGTGAACGCGCTCCTGCGCCGCGCGTTTCCCGACCGGTTCGAGAACCTGACGATCGACGCCGGCCCCTATCGCTTCGACTTGCGGCATCAGGCGGTCAGCGTGCACGGCAAGCCTGTGCTGCTCTCGACCACGCAATACCGGCTGGCTGCGCTGTTCTTCTCGAATATCGGGCGCATGCTCTCGCGCGATCACATTTACGCGATGGTGTGGGGGCGCGAGTTGCAGACCTTGACCCGCACGATCGACAGCCACGTGTCGCGGCTGCGTCTGGTGCTGGAGATCGACACGCCGAACGGGTTTCGGCTGCAGCCGGTGTACAAGAGCGGCTACCGGCTGTTGTGCCTGCAGGATGAAAGTGAGGCGCTCGCCGCCGAAGGCGCGGGGCTCGAGTCGGCTTGAGGGGTAGCGCGGCGATTCATTCTGTCGTTCGATAAAAAAAGACGGCGGCACGCATGGCGTGCCGCCGACTTTTTTGGCTGGTGCGTTATGCGCCGCGCGCGGCAACCTCAGCGTGCGAGGCCGAGTCCTTGCAGCACGGCGTTGCCTTCCGTCGTCAGGCGGATGCGCGGGTCCCCGGCGTCGTCCTGGACCTGCTCGACGAGGCCGGCTTCCTTGAGCATCGGAATCTCCGGTTTGGCGTGCGCGTCGATCGGCGCATGCAGCAGCAACAGGAGGGTCGCAAGCTCGTGGTGGCTCAGCAACCGGCGCAACAAGGTGCGGCGAGCGGGCTTCGCGCCGGGCGCGGCCTCGCTGTCGACCTGGTTTGTCGCCTGGATTTGCGGGTCTTGCTGTTTCACGGAACCTCCTGCAGCGCTCGTTTCTTTTGGGTGAAGCGATGATGCGGACGAAGACTTAAGCGATTCTTAAAACGCCCGGCGAAAATGTGTCATCGCGCTACACGGCGCGTATCGATGTAAAAGGCTGTAATTGAAAGGGCGCGAAGGCGCGGCGAAGCGCCGCGCAAAGCGACCCGGCAAAAACGGCCTGTCAAATGTTCAAGGCGCGCAGGTTTTACTCGCGCCTTCGATCCACAGGTTCGAGGCGTGGCGTTTGCCGGCGTAATAACGGTATGTCGTCGCGCCGTTATCGGTGCGAACCTTGATGACGTTCGAGTCGCCGAACTCGAGCATCTGGCCTTGCGGGAGCGGCGAGGTGGTGAAGCTGGCGCCGTGACGCGAGGCTTCGACGGTCAGGCACGAGATGACGTCCTGGACCGACCGGTTGGTTGTGGAATCGATGACCGGCTGACCGGCGTCCGGGTTGCTCTGAAACCACGCGCACGCGCCGAGCGCGAGCGAAAGGGCAAGGGGCACGGCAAGCTTCTTCATATTTCCCGGTATCCAACGAAGTAGCCAATCATTATATCGGGAGCATGTCCCGTGCCACGGCGCCGGCGCAACATGCCGCAAAACTGTCACGCGCCGGGCATCCGTGTTGCGGCAGTGCGACGTGCGTGCGAAGCCCTACATACTGGCGCGCAAGAACGTACGGAGCGAGATAGACTATTTAAGGGGTGCCGTCTGGAAATCTGACGTGACGTCAGGAGAATACGCATGAACCGCCCATCGGTACGCTTTCCTGTTCGCGCCGCTGGCGCTGGCTCACTCTTCAGGTGGGTCAAGTGGGGATTCGTCGTCGCGTTTCTGGCCGCCCTCGTCATCATCGCGCGCATCGTTCAGATCGAAATCGACACGTCGCGCCTGCAGGCGCGCTATCTCTCCGAACTCACGCGCGACATCGGCTTTACGGTCGAGAACGGGCCGAGCCACAACATCCGCTTTCCCACCACGAACGGGCCGTACGACGTGCGGCTCGGTTATGCGCAACTGCCCACCTTCGAGAACCGGCTTGCGGAACGCGGTTTCGCGATCGCCGCGCAGGCGCGCGATTCAGATCGCATGATCGCCGTCGCCGACCAGGGGCTTTTCCTGCCGTTCGAAGAAAAGGACCAGGCCGGCATCGTGCTGCGCGACGCTTCCGGTGCGACGCTTTTCCATACGCGTTATCCGCAGCGCGCGTACGAGAATTTCGACGCGGTGCCGGCCGTGGTGCGCGACTCGCTGCTTTTCATCGAAGACAAATACCTGCTCGCCCAGGACCAGCCGAACCGCAACCCGGCCATCGACTGGGGGCGCTTTAGCCGGGCGCTCGTCGACCAGGGTGCGCGCCTCGTGAACCAGCATCAGCAAACGCCGGGCGGCAGCACGCTCGCCACGCAGATCGAGAAGTTCCGGCACTCGACGGGCGGTCGCACCTCCACGCCGCCGGAGAAGCTGCGCCAGATCGCGTCCGCTTCGCTGCGCGCGTATCTGGACGGCCCGCAGACGATGCCCGCGCGCCAGCAGATTCTCGTGCGCTACCTGAATTCGGTGCCGCTCTCCGCCAAGCCGGGCGTGGGCGAAGTCAACGGTCTCGGCGACGGCCTCGCCGCCTGGTATGGCCGCGACTTCCGCGAAGTCAATCGCATCCTGCGCGCGCCGCTGACGCCTGAGACGCTCGACGCGCAGGCGCTTGCGTTCCGCCAGGTGCTCTCGCTGCTGATCGCCCAGCGCGCGCCTTCGTATTTCCTGCAAAAGAACAACGAGGCGCTCGCGAAGCTGACCGACAGCTATATCCGCCTGCTCGGCGCCGGCGGCGTGATTACGCCGGCGCTGCGCGACGCCGCGCTCGGCACGCAGCTTACGCTCGACCGCTCGAAGCCGTCGCAGCGTGTGCCGGTTTCCTTCGTGGAGCGCAAGGCGGTGCTGACGCTGCGCACCCAGCTCATGCAGGCGCTGGGGCTGAAGACGCTTTACGACCTCGACCGCCTCGATCTGACCGCCACGGCCACGCTCGTCGACAGCGTGCAGCAGGCCGTGAGCGACCGCCTCGCCGATGCCGCGACGAAGGACGGCGCGCGCCAGGCGGGTCTGGTCGGCTTCGAGATGCTGCGCCCGTCCGACGATCCTTCGAAGATCGCCTATAGCTTCACGCTGTTCGAGCGCAGCAGCGGTGAGAACCTCGTGCGCGTGCAAACGGACAGCGTGAACCAGCCGTTCGACATCAATTCGGGCGCGCGCCTGAATCTGGGGTCGACGGCGAAGCTGCGCACGCTCGTGACGTATCTGCAGATCGTGAGCGCGCTGCACGCGCGCTACGCGGCCGACGACACAAAGTCGTTGCGCGCGATGCTGCCGCAAGTCGATCCGAGCGACGCGCTCACGCGCTGGGCGATCGACTATCTCTCGAAGACCTCCGACCGCTCGCTGCATTCCATGCTGGAAGCGGCCGTTGAGCGCAAGTACTCGGCCAGTCCCGGCGAGACGTTCTACACCGGCGGCGGCGCGCAGAGCTTCAACAATTTCGAGTCGAGCGACAACGCGCAGATTCTGACTGTGCATCGCGCGTTCCAGCATTCCGTGAATCTGGTATTCGTGCGGCTCATGCGCGACATCGTTCACTACGAGATGATCCAGACTTCGGGGCCGCCCGCGCAATGGCTCGACGATCCTGTCGTGCGCACGCGTTTTCTCACGCAGTTTGCCGATGGTGAGAGCCAGGTCTACATGAAGCGCTTCTACACGCGCTACGCGGGCAAGAGCAACGACGAAGCGCTCGCGATCTTGCTGCAGCACACGCGCAAGGGCCCGGCGCGCATTGCGACCGTGCTGCGCAGCGTGAAACCCGACGGCAAACTGCCATGGTTCGATGCACAGATGCGCGCGCAACTCAAGAACACGAAGTTCCAATGGCTCGATGACGAAGACCTTGCGCGCTACTACGACAAGTACGCCGTCGACAAATTCAACCTCAACGACCGCGGCTATATCGCGGGCATTCATCCGCTCGAATTGTGGCTGCTGAATTACATGCGCCTGCACCCGGATGCAACGCTTGCGCAGGTCCAGCAGGAGAGCCGCGACACGCGCCTTTACACCTACAGCTGGCTCTTCAAGACGAAGTATCACGCGACCCAGAACCGGCGCATTCGCCACATGATCGAGCTGCGCGCGTATGACGCGATTGGCAAGTCCTGGCGCGCGGTCGGTTATCCGTTCGACAACATTACGCCTTCTTATGGCGCGGCAATCGGTGCTTCGGGCGACCGCCCCGCAGCGCTCGCGCAGCTTATCGGCCTGATTTCGAGCAATGGCGAAAAGCTGCCGACGCATAGCTTCGAATCGCTCGACTTCGCGCGCGGCACGCCTTACGAGACGCACTTCGTTCATGCGTCCGCGCAGCCGCAAGCGCTGATCTCACCGGAAATTTCTCAAGTGGTGCGCGAGTTGCTGACGTCCGTGGTGGAGGGCGGCACGGCCAAGCGCCTCGCCGACGGTATGACGCTCCCCGACGGCAAGACGCTGCCGGTCTACGGCAAGACGGGAACCGGCGACCAGCGCTTCAACGTGTACGCGCCGGGCGCGCGGCTCATCGAATCGCGCAAGGTGAACCGGAGCGCGACCTTCGTGTTCGTGATCGGCAACCGCTTCTACGGCACGCTTACGGCATGGGTGCATGAGCCGTACGCGGCGCGCTATACGTTCACGAGTGCGCTGTCCGTGCAACTGCTGAAGTCGCTCGCGCCGGTGTTGCAGCCGCTGCTCGAATCCAGCTCGGCGACGGACCGCCGTGAGAAGCCCGATCCCGTCCACGCCGCGCAGCAGATGACGCTCATCGACCCGCAGTCGGGCGAAATGCGCCGTGTGGTGTGGAACGGCAACGCGCTCGAATTCGACGACGCGCACTGATTCAGCTTATTCGGAATCCAAAGCAAAACGCGAGGCTGGCGCAATTGCGTCAGCCTCGCGTTCTTCCTAATGCGGTCTATATCCGCTTCAGTATCCGCTCGGCGGCGGAGGCGGCGACCCCGGCGGGGGCGGCGGCAAATAACGCGGTTGCGGCGCTGTCTGGAACTGCTGCTGAGGCGCCTGGAACTGCTGAGGCTGCGACATCGTCATGTTGCCGGGCGCCGGGATGCGGTTGCCGGTGGCGTACATGCATTGCAGATAAGCGTAGTCGTAGCGGCGCTGCACGTCCCATGCGGAACCCTGTGCGTTGCCCATGCCCACCGCGCTGCCCGCCAGCAGGCCCGCGCCCGCGCCGATGGCCGCGCCGTGGCCGCCGCCAAATGCGGCGCCCGCGGCAGCGCCGAGCGCCGTACCGACCACGGCGCTGCCCACGCCGGCACCGGTTGCCGCCTGGTTCGATGTGACGCCGCCTACCTGCTGGAAAGCGAACTGGCGGCAGTTCGCGTCGTCGGCACGGAACTGATCGAAAGTCTTGCCCGTGCCAGGTAGGGCCATCACGCTCGGCCCCGTGGGCGTCACGGCGCATGCGCTCAGCAGCCCCGCTGTGGCGAGTAGCGCGAGATACGTGTATTTCATGTGCGGCTCGATATTTTCAAGGTTTCTAGTTCGACGGCGCCGGCTGGGCGGGAACCGCGCGCCAGCCCGACGAACATTGCTTCACATACGGATAGTAGGTTTTCGACTCGTCGCAGTAATACCAGGTGTCGGCGTTCGCCTGCTGGTCGCCCGCTGCATCGCCAGGCGCTGCGTTGACGGGGCCTTGCTGTGGGTCCATCGCGGGGGCCTGCCCCTGCTCGATGTAGTCGGGCGCCTGCGGCGGCGGCGCGACGATGACGGGCGCCGGCGCGTAATAGTAGGGCGCGGGCGCGACCGGGTAGTAATACGGCACGCCGGCGCCGAAATACACGCCGACACGCGCCGCCTGGGCTACGCCGCACACGCTGAGAAGCGCGGCCGCAGCGGCCCCGAGAAACAGTTTCGACCTTCTCACACACGATCTCCAGAAACGGGCAGGCCGGAGCAACGGCGCGCGCCAGCCGATTATCGAACGCTAAGACATTGCGGGAACCAATGCAATTACGCGAGTTGCACCGATTTTTCGAGTTGTTACAGAAGGCTCGGGGCTGATGGGGCGCGAAGGGTGGTCGTAGTGCGTACGGCGCGCAACGGCTCGCATCGCGCTCCATATTTCACAGAAAAGCGTGCAATGAGGCGCGAGCGCGCGTCGACGGGCTGTAATAATTGGATAGATCGATATCGACTCTTCGCACTTCGCCGTTATCGCACGCCGCCGTGGTCTCGCAATTAATAAGGAATCCGACATGAATAGACATTTTGCTGGTCTTGTCGCGACTTCGCTGCTCATGTCGTGGGCTGCGACCTGACGCTGGCGGCTATGCACCGCCGGGCAAGGGCACGCTGATGCTGCTCGACCCCGCTTCGCTCTGCGCGCGCGTGGCCGAGGAGGCGACCGTCTGATCGACCGCCAGGGCGCGCCGCCTAGCGCGCGGCGCGTTCGCGCTCGAGCCGGCGCACGGCTTCGCCCACGTCCTGGCTGAACTGCGCGAGCGCGGCGAGTTCGAGGTTGGGCGGCTGCAGCGCGGACCAGAGTGCGTCTACGAGGCGTTCTGCCGTAGCGTCGATGTCCGTGCGGCGGTTGGCGAGCGTCGCGTCCCACAGCACATGCTCCATGGGCCCGAATACCAGCGAACGCAGTAGCCGCAGCGGCAGGTCGTTGCGGATCTGTCCGCTTTCCTGGCCGCGCGCCAGCACGCGCATGAGCGGCGCCGTGTAGCGGCGCTGCATTTCCACGAGCGCTTCGCTCAGGTCGTGGTGCCGCGTGCGGCCTTCCGAGAGCACTAGTTCGCAGATACCGGTGCCGCTCTCCAGCATCAACTGCAGATGCATGCGCACGATGAATGCAAACTGCTGGCGCACGGTGCCGTCGCGCGGCAGGCCGCCTTCGATCGCGGCGATCGATTCGTCATACCAGTCGCCGATCACGCGCGCGCACAGCTCCCGTTTGCCCCGGAAGTAGCTGAACACCGTCGCCTCGGACACACCAAGGCGCTGGGCGATCTCGGCCGTGGTGGCGCGTGCGTACCCTTTTTCCGAGAACACTTCGCGCCCCGCCTGCAGGATCTCGCGCACACGCTGCTGCGACTTGCGGCCCGCCGGCTGGCGGCGCGACGCGGGCAGGACGGCTTTCCGGGCAACGGCTTCCATATTGAGCTTGATTCAATTTACGTCAGGATGGAATCGATTATCCGCGAAAAAAACGCCACCAGACAGGGAAATTTCATCGCCATGAAAACTTGAGCGTCACTCAGAAATACCTATTGACGTTAACGTAAATCTGGCGTGAAATGTGCGTCCATGGGGCGAAGCTACGCCCGGTTCGAGATTCCCTGGAGACACACATGAGCAACGTACCCGGTTTGCAGTTCCCGCTTGGCGAGGAAGTCGAAATGCTGCGCGACAGCATCGCTGGCTTCGCGGCGAAGGAAATCGCGCCGCGCGCGGGCGAAATCGACCGCACCGACCAGTTCCCGATGGACCTCTGGCGCAAGTTCGGCGACCTGGGCGTGCTCGGCATGACGGTTTCCGAGGAATACGGCGGCGCGAATATGGGCTACACGGCGCACATGGTCGCGATGGAAGAAATCTCGCGCGCGTCCGCATCGGTCGGCCTTTCGTACGGCGCGCATTCGAACCTGTGCGTGAACCAGATCCACCGCAACGGCACCGAGGCGCAAAAGCGTAAATATCTGCCGAAGCTCGTTTCCGGCGAGCACGTCGGCGCACTCGCCATGAGCGAGCCCAACGCCGGCTCGGACGTCGTGAGCATGAAGCTGCGCGCCGAAAAGAAGGGCGACCGCTACGTGCTCAACGGCACGAAGATGTGGATCACCAACGGCCCGGATTGCGACACGCTGCTCGTCTACGCGAAAACCGATCCTGAAGCGGGTTCGCGCGGCATTACGGCGTTCATCGTCGAGAAGGGCATGAAGGGCTTTTCGGTTGCGCAGAAGCTCGACAAGCTCGGCATGCGCGGTTCGCACACGGGCGAACTGGTGTTCCAGGACGTGGAAGTGCCCGAAGAGAACATCCTCGGCCAGCTCAACGGCGGCGTGAAAGTGCTGATGAGCGGCCTCGACTACGAGCGCGCCGTGCTGGCGGGCGGCCCCACCGGCATCATGGCCGCGGTCATGGACGCGGTCGTGCCGTACATCCACGATCGCAAGCAGTTCGGTCAGGCCATCGGCGAATTCCAGCTCATCCAGGGCAAGGTCGCGGACCTCTATACGACCTACCAGGCGTGCCGCGCCTATCTCTACGCGGTGGGCCGCCAGCTCGACACGCTTGGCCGGGACCACGTGCGCCAGGTGCGCAAGGACTGCGCGGGCGTGATTCTCTACACCGCGGAAAAGGCAACGTGGATGGCCGGCGAAGCGATCCAGATTCTGGGCGGCAATGGCTATATCAACGAGTATCCGGTCGGACGTCTCTGGCGCGACGCGAAGCTCTACGAAATCGGCGCGGGCACGAGCGAGATTCGCCGCATGTTGATCGGCCGCGAGCTGTTCGCGGAAACCATGTAATCCTAAGCAACTCACGGTAACGAAGGGAGGACGGGATGCCGGTCATCGAATCGAAGCTCAATCCGCGTTCGGACGACTTCAAGGCCAATACCGCGGCACTCGAAGCGCTCGTCGCGGACCTGCGCGAGAAGATCCAGAAGCTTGCGCTGGGCGGCGGCGAGGCCGCGCGCGACAAGCACCTCTCGCGCGGCAAGCTGCTGCCGCGCGATCGCATCGCGCAACTGGTCGATCCGGGCACGCCGTTTCTGGAGTTCTCGCAGCTCGCGGCCTACGGCATGTACAACGACGACGCGCCGGGCGCGGGCATCATCACGGGCATCGGGCGCATTGCGGGGCAGGAATGCGTGATTGTCTGCAACGACGCCACGGTAAAGGGCGGCACGTACTATCCGGTCACGGTGAAGAAGCACGTGCGCGCGCAGGAAATCGCCCAGGAAAACAACCTGCCCTGCGTGTATCTCGTCGATTCGGGCGGGGCGAACCTGCCGAATCAGGACGAGGTGTTTCCGGACCGCGATCACTTCGGCCGCATCTTTTACAACCAGGCGAATCTATCTGCGCAGGGTATTCCGCAGATTGCGGTGGTGATGGGCTCGTGCACGGCGGGCGGCGCGTATGTGCCGGCCATGAGCGACGAGTCGATCATCGTGAAGAACCAGGGCACGATTTTCCTCGGCGGCCCGCCGCTCGTGAAGGCGGCGACGGGCGAGGAAGTGAGCGCCGAAGACCTGGGCGGCGGCGATGTCCATACGCGCCTTTCCGGCGTGGTCGACCATCTCGCGCAGAACGATGCGCATGCGTTGGCCATTGCGCGTTCGATCGTCGGCAATCTGAACCGCACGAAAACGCCGCCCGTGGTGCTGCGCGAGCCGCTGCCGCCGCGCTTCGACGCGAAAAGCCTGTACGGCGTGATTCCAATGGATACGCGCAAGCCCTTCGACGTGCGCGAGGTGATCGCCCGCATCGTGGACGACTCGGCGTTCGACGAATTCAAGGCGCGCTACGGCACCACGCTCGTGACCGGTTTTGCGCACATCTGGGGCCACCCGGTCGGCATCATCGCGAACAACGGCATTCTGTTTTCCGAATCGGCGTTGAAGGGCACGCATTTCATCGAGCTGTGCTGCCAGCGCAAGATTCCACTGGTGTTCCTGCAGAACATCACGGGCTTCATGGTCGGCCGCAAGTACGAGAACGAGGGCATTGCGCGCAATGGCGCGAAGATGGTGACGGCCGTGGCCACGGCAAAGGTGCCGAAGTTCACGGTGATCATTGGCGGTTCGTTCGGCGCGGGCAACTACGGCATGTGCGGCCGCGCGTATTCGCCGCGCTTCCTGTGGATGTGGCCGAACGCGCGTATCTCGGTGATGGGCGGCGAGCAGGCCGCATCCGTGCTTGCCACAGTGCGCCGCGACGGCATCGAAACGAAGGGCGGCACGTGGAGCGCCGAAGAAGAAAATGCGTTCAAGCAGCCGATTCGCGATCAATACGAGCTGCAGGGCCATCCGTATTACGCGAGCGCACGCCTGTGGGACGACGGCGTGATCGACCCGGCGCAAACGCGCGACGTACTCGGCCTCGGTCTTTCCGCCACGATGAACGCGCCGATCGAAGAGACGCGCTTCGGCGTGTTCCGCATGTGATGCATTGAGGACCAGACAATGCAATACGAAACGCTCATCGTAGAAGTTGCCGGACACGTGGCCACTGTTACGCTCAATCGCCCTGAAGTCCGCAACGCGTTCAACGAAGCGATGATCGCGGACGTCACGGCCGCGTTCACCGCGCTCGGCGCGCGCGACGACGTGCGTGCGATCGTGCTCGCCGGCAACGGCAAGGCCTTTTGCGCAGGCGCGGACCTGAACTGGATGCGCAAGATGGCCGGCTACTCCGACGCGGAGAATCGCGCGGACGCCATGCGTCTCGCGCAGATGCTCTCAGCGGTCTATCGCTGCCCGAAGCCGGTCGTCGCACGCGTGCACGGCGACGCCTACGCGGGCGGCATGGGCCTCGTGTGTGCGGCGGACATCGTGGTGGCCGTGGAAACTGCGCACTTCTGCCTTTCCGAAGCGCGCCTCGGTCTCATGCCCGCCACGATCGCGCCTTACGTGATCCGCGCGCTGGGCGAGCAAGCTTCGCGCCGCTACTTCGTCACGGCTGAGGCGTTCGACTGCGCCACCGCGCAGCGGCTCGGCCTCGTGAGCGAAGCGGTGAGCGCCGAAGACCTCGACGCCACCGTGCAGCGCATGACCGAAACGCTCTGCGCGAACAGCCCGAATGCCGTACGCGAGTGCAAGCAGCTCGTGCAGGACATCGCCGGCCAGACGATCGACGACGCCTTGATCGAAGACACCGCCGTTCGCATCGCGCGTATTCGCGCGAGCGAAGAAGGGCGCGACGGCGTGTCGTCATTCCTTGAGAAGCGGACGCCGCGCTGGCGCGATCAATAAGGCAAGAAGCAGGAAACGAAGCGAGGACAGCACATGTTCAACAAAATCCTGATCGCCAACCGCGGCGAAATTGCATGCCGGGTCGCGGCAACTTGCAGGCGGCTCGGCGTGAAGAGCGTGGCCGTGTACTCGGACGCCGACGCGAACGCCAAGCACGTCGCGGCCTGTGACGAAGCCGTGCATATCGGCGAAGCGGCCGCGGCGCAAAGCTATTTGCGCTACGAGCGCATCATCGAAGCGGCGCGCGCCACGGGTGCACAGGCCATTCACCCCGGCTACGGTTTTCTTTCCGAGAACGAAGACTTTGCCCGCGCGTGTCAAGCGGCCGGCATCGTCTTCATCGGGCCGCCGGTCGAGGCGATCGCCGCCATGGGCTCGAAGGCGGCCGCGAAGGCGCTGATGCATGCGGCGGCCGTGCCGCTCGTGCCGGGCTACCACGGCGACGAACAGGCCCCCGCACTCCTGCAGCGCGAAGCCGATGCAATGGGCTACCCCGTGCTGCTCAAGGCGAGCGCGGGCGGCGGCGGCAAGGGCATGCGCGTGGTCGAGCGCAGCGAAGACTTTGCGGCGGCGCTCGCTTCGTGCAAGCGCGAGGCGGCCAGCAGCTTCGGCAACGACCGCGTGCTGATCGAGAAGTACCTCACGCGGCCGCGTCACGTCGAAGTCCAGGTGTTCGCCGACAAGCACGGCGGCGCGGTTTACCTGTTCGATCGCGACTGTTCGGTGCAGCGCCGTCACCAGAAAGTGCTCGAAGAGGCGCCCGCGCCGGGCCTCGAAGACGGCGTGCGCCGCGCGATGGGCGAGGCGGCCGTGGCCGCGGCGCGCGCGGTGCATTACGAAGGCGCGGGCACCGTCGAATTCATCATGACGGGCGCCGACTTCTACTTCATGGAGATGAATACGCGCCTGCAGGTCGAGCACCCCGTAACGGAGATGATCACGGGCCTCGATCTCGTCGAATGGCAGTTGCGCGTGGCGGCGGGCGAGCCGCTGCCGCTCGGGCAGTCGGAGCTTTCGATCACGGGCCACGCACTCGAAGCGCGCATTTACGCGGAAAATCCGGCGCGCGGCTTCCTGCCTTCCACGGGCACGCTCAAGCATCTGCGCATGCCGGAGGGCGTCGAGTTCCGGCTCGGCGACGCGGGCCAGCGCGCGAGCGTGCGCATCGACAGCGGCGTGCGCGAAGGCGACACCATCACGCCGTTCTACGATCCGATGATCGCGAAGCTGATCGTACACGGCGCCACGCGCGAGGACGCGCTTGCGCGTATGAAGCGTGCGCTCGAAGCGTGCGAGGTGGTGGGGCCGCATACGAACGTTGAGTTTCTGCAGCGGCTCGTGACCTGTGAGCCATTCGCAAGCGCCGATCTCGACACGGGCCTGATCGAGCGTAACCATGACGCGTTGTTCTCGCCGCAGCAGAAGCCGGTTCGCGAAGCGCTCGCGCTTGCGTGTGCGGCGCTGCTGGGCCGTGAGGGCGGCGCGGCGCATGGCGCGTCACCGTGGCACGCGCTTTCGCACTGGCGCCTGAATAGCGGTTTCGCGCAATCGCTCTCCTGGCGCGACGTCGAAAGCGATACCGCATTCACGGTGGCCCATACGCATGACGGCGGCGAGGAAACCCTCGCCTATGCGGGGCACGCGGCGCGCTACACGTGGTGGCGCGGCGAGGGCGTGGACGAATACGGCGCGACCATCGGCGACAAGCGCGTGACGGGTCGCGTATTCATCGACGGCGATGTGTTTCATGTGTTCTGTCTCGGCACGGCGATGGCGTTCGAGTGGCAGAACCTGCTCGCGCATGCGGCCGACGCGGAGCACGGCGAGGGCCGTCTGACCGCACCCATGCCGGGCAAGGTGATCGCCGTGCTGGTGGAACCGGGCGCCGTCGTCGAGAAGGGCACACCGCTCATCGTCATGGAGGCGATGAAGATGGAACACACCATCGGCGCCCCTGCGGCTGGTAAGGTCACCGAAGTCTTGTATGGCGTAGGCGACCAGGTGGCCGACGGCGCGCAATTGCTCGTGCTCGAGGCTGCTTGATGCCGCTTTAACCCGCCTTAACCCGCTTGAAGCGGTTTGACTTGCAGGGCCGGGCAGTTCCTTCCGGCCTCCCCTGTAGCCGCAGAACGATGTTAGAGTTTTGCCCTGGGGCGCTCTGCTAAAGCGGAGCGCCCTTTTTTTCGCGCTTCGCGGACGAGAACCGCTCAGTGTTCCTTCACATGCGCGGCGAGCAGCTCTCGATGTCGCGCTTCGGTGGCGTCGTCGGCGGGGAACATGCATTCGAGGCGCAATTCCTGGGCGGCGATGTTTTGCGGCGTGCCCACGCTCGTCACCATCGAGAAATAGCGCAGCACACTGCCGTCGTCGATGAAACTGAGCGGAATGACCGGCATGGTGGGCGTGCCGCCCGATCCATGATGCGCTTTCCAGTCGCCCGGCACGCCGGGGAACGCGAGCAATTCGTCCAGCAGCGTGCGTGTTTCGTCGTCGATCACGCGGCCGACCGCTTCGCGATACACGCGTTGCAGAAGGCTTCGCGAAACGTTCTCCCAATCCGCGAGGAATGGGCGCATGCCCTGAGGATCGAACATCAAACGCAGCAAGTTGCGTGGGGCTGGGTGCGCGGCCATATCGAAGAAGTGGCCGAAGAAGCGCGGCGCGGCGTCGTTGGACATCAGCACGTTCCAGTGCCGGTCCATGACGATGGCCGGAAACGGATCGTGCTGTCGAATGACCCGCTCGAGCGCCCGCACGACATGCTGCATTTCCTGCGCATTCCACGGCGCATCCGAATAGACGGGCGCGTAGCCGGCGGCGAGCAACAAGGCGTTGCGTTCGCGCAGAGGCACGTCGAGCGTCTGCGCAAGGGTCAGCAGCGTGTCGCGGCCCGGTACGCTGCGTCCGCTTTCAATGAAACTGATTTGCCGCTGGGAAATCCCCGCGTCCAGCGACAAATCGAGTTGGCTCATGCCGCGCGCATCCCGCCAATAGCGCAGCAGGGTGCCGAGTTCGCTTTGCGGTGCGTTCAGGTCGGGGCGCGTGGGGTTCATCGGTTCTCCCAGGTTGGATGCGGACTCGATCATCAGTGGAGGATAGGCGCTCATGCGCGGCTCACCAATTACATGTGATGTAATCGCCGAGTTGCGCAGGCAGTGCACGCGCCGGGTGCGGCCGCCTTCACTCGCGCGCACTTCGCGCAAAAACAGTGCGATGATTAAGGTTATCTCTTCGGCCGACCTTTCAGGCCCGAACCCTGGGAACGCGTCGCGGAGCGGATTCGCTACATGGTGAGATCCGGGGTCGGAAGGCAAATCCCGCTCCCTTCACCATGGCCGTACCGCCCCTCTACCAGACAGGTGAGGTCATCATGCTTGGTGTTCGTAAAGCTGTGTTCCCGGTGGCCGGAATCGATACGAGCTTTCTGCCGGCAACGAAGGCGAGCCCGAAGGAAATGCTGCCGGTCATCGACAAACCGCTCATTCAATATGCCGTTGAAGAGGCCATCGGTGCAGGCATTACCGAGCTTATCTTTGTGACGGGCCGCGGAAAGCGCGTCATCGAAGATCACTTCGACAGGTCCTACGAGGTCGAACACGTGCTTAGGGCGCGCGGCCGGCAGAATCTCGTCGAACTCGTGCAGAGCATCAAGCCGGCCAATGTGGAGTGCGTCTATGTCCGGCAAGCCGAACCGCTCGGTCTCGGGCACGCCGTGCTTTGCGCGGAAAAGCTGATTGGCGACGAACCGTTTGCGGTCGTGCTCGCCGACGATCTGCTCGACGGCAAGCCTCCGGTTCTCGCGCAAATGGTCCATATCTTCAGCCATTACGATTCCTCGGTTCTTGCGGTGGAAGAATTCGAGTCGTGGGAGTCGACGAGTCATGGCGTGATCGACGGCCGGCATTGGGACGAGCGCGTGATCAGCGTGAGCCGCATCATTGAAAAGCCGACGCCCGAACTGGCGCCGTCGAGCTTCGGAGTGGCCGGACGTTACGTGCTCATGCCGAGCATCTTCCACCATTTGCGCGCGCTGAAACCCGATGCCAACGGCGAAATCGAGCTCACTCCCGCCATTCACTCGATGCGTGAAGAGGAGCAGGTGCTGGCCTATGAGTTCGTTGGCAAGCGCTACGACTGCGGCACCAAGCTCGGCTATGTGCAGGCGACGGTGGACTTCGCCCTGCGGCATGCGGAATTGCAGGAAACCTTCGATGCGTGGCTGCGCGAGCGCATGGGCGCGGCGCAACTGGACGCGTGGGCAGCGGGTTCGATGCTGAGCCAACCGGCGCCGGTCGCGCCCGGGCTCGCACATTGAAGCCATGCCGTTTGCGCAGGAGAGTTGAACGTTACCCGTGAACGGGCAGCCTCGATAGCATGACATCGCTTTGACCGGGCGGGATCTAACGATGCCACCCTTTTCAAGGCGATGCAAGGAAAGGATTGGTAAGAAACCGTGCAAGGTTCCGCCCGTCGCACTGCTTTAAAATCGCGGCATGAACCCCAGCGTCCTCATTGTCGACGACGATCCCGTCGTGCGCGATCTGCTGAGCCGCTTCTTGCGCTCGCATAACTTCGATACCGCCGTGCTGCACGACGGCGTCCACCTCCAGCGCCGCCTCGAGCGCGAACGACCGTCCATTGTGGTGCTGGACATCATGATGCCGGAGACCGACGGCCTCGAAGCCATTGCCGCCTTGCGCGCGGCCGGCGACGACATTCCCGTCATTTTCGTCACTGCGCGCGGCGCCGTGAGCGATCGCATTCGCGGGCTCTCGCTGGGGGCGGACGACTATTTGCCGAAGCCCTTCGATCCGCACGAACTGCTCGTGCGGATCCAGAATATCCTGCGGCGGCGCGGCCCGTCCACCGCGAGCGCGCCTGAGGCACGCCGGCGCTACCGGTTCGGCGACTTCGAACTCGACTTCACGATGCGCACGCTCTCCTGCGGCGACACGCAAATCCCGCTGAGGGAGAGCGAATTCGCGTTGCTGAAGGTATTCGCCACACATCCCTACAAAGTGCTTTCGCGCACGCTGATCCACGATATCGTGCATCGCGACGAGCGCGAATTCCACGAACGCAGCCTCGACGTGCCGATCTGGCGCCTGCGCCGCGTGATCGAGGCCGATCCGTCGAATCCGCGTCATATCCAGACAGTGCGCGGAAAGGGCTATGTATTCGTGCCGGATCCGGCGAATTATTCGGAGGCGCACGGCGCAGCAATTCAGTGAGAAGTCCGTTGAATACGCTGTTCGGGCGCATGGCATTGCTCTCGGCCGCGGTTTTGCTTTCCATGCAGCTGGGCTGGTTTTTGCTGCTTGCCCGCCAGCCGCCGCGCCATGAAGTCGATGGCTTTGCGCGTGGCGTCCTGCTCGCGCTACGCGTGGCGAGCGAAGAGCACGTCGGGGGCGGCACGGTGCCGCCCCCGGTGCATCTCGGCAGTTCGCTCGAGCCGCCGAAGGACCGCGATCTGAGCGACGTGTTGCGCGTGCACCGCGTGCCGGTGTGGAACGTGCCCAAGGACGTTCACTTGCACGAACCGACGCGCAGGCCGCTGGTCGACTTGACGCGCCATCTGCGCGAACAATTGCCGCCCGGCACGCAGTTCGCCGTGGATGACGGGCGCCCGCCGCAGCTGTGGGTGCGCTTTCCGGGCAGCACGTCCTGGGTCGTTGTGCCGGTCGATATTCCGCCGCCGCCGCGCTTTGTCATCGAAGGGATTTCGATGCTGCTGGCGGCGCTCACGCTGTCGTTCCTCGCTGCCTGGCAGATCCAGAAGCCGCTCGCGAGCCTCGCCCAGGCGGCGCGCCGGTTCGGCACGGGCGAGCGCATTGCGCCGCTCGAGGGCAAGGGGCCGCGCGAACTGCGCGACGTGAGCGCGTCGTTCAACGACATGATGCGCTGCGTGAACGAGGCCGAAGACGATCGCGTGGTGATGCTGAGCGGCATCGCACACGATCTGAAGACGCCGCTCACGCGGCTCAAGCTGCGCGCGACCCTGATGGCAGAGGAGGCGGAGCGCAACGGCATGCTGCGCGACGTCGATTCGCTCACCCACATCGTCCAGCAGTTTCTGGAGTTCGCGCAGCAGTCGCCCGACGCGGGCAGGCTATTGAGTGTCGACGGCTTTCTGCAAAGCCAGTTTGGCAATCCTGACGAAATCGAGGGCGGCAACGGGCCGCTGTTCGTGCTCGATCTGCGTGCCGGTTCGCGGTTCAAGCTGCCCCATGTCTCGCTGGACCGGCTCGTCACGAATCTCGTCGATAACGCACTCGAGTATGGCGCGCCGCCAATCGAAATCTCGACGGCGATCGAAGACGGATCGTTCCTGATACGCGTACGCGATCACGGCGCCGGCATCGAGCCCGAGCGCATTCCCGCCGCGATGAGGCCGTTCGTACGCCTGAATGCGGCGCGCGGCGGCGAAGGCCACTGCGGCCTCGGGCTGGCCATCGTCGCGCGGCTCGTGCGCGATAGCGGCGGCCAATGCGACGTCAAAAACCACCCCGATGGCGGCCTGCTCGTGCAGCTCAGCTTTCCTGTCGCTCACGGCTGATACGCCACAACAAAAAACGCGCCGAGCCCTCGCGGACCGGCGCGCAAACGTGCCGACGCTTGAAAAAGCGGGCGCTCGTGGACGTCGTGGTCAGGCCGTCGTGCTGACGAACAGGCCGCTCGCGGCGCCCGAGCCCTGCTGCTGCAGGTTGCTCGCGAGCGTCGTGAGGAATTGCTGAAGCTCGGACGTCGTGCCGCTCGACGAACTGCTCGATGAGGCGCCCATTGCCGTCAAAAGGTTCTGGAAGTCAGACGTCAATTCGCTATCCGAACTGCTGCTGCTCGACGAACTGCTTGCCGTGCTCGAATCGGAGGACGTGCTGCTCGAAGCCGACGAGAGCGACTGCGCGAGGTTCGAGATCGCCGAAGCGAGATCGCTGCCGTAACCGCCTGCCGACGAGGGCGGCGGAGGCGGCGGGGGCATCATCGCTGCGGCAGTGGTCGTCGTGCTCGAATCGCTCGATGTGGACGACGTGCTGGAGCTGGAAGCCGTAGTCGCAGACGTTGCGCTTGCCGACGAAACCGCGCTGCTGCTGTCGCTGCTATCGCCCGTGGCCGTCGTGGTGACGCCGCTCTGTTGCGCGGCGACCTGAAACAGCGCGCCGAGGAATTGCTGGAGCGCGGCGGCAAGCGCATCGGGCGACGTGGACGATGTGCTCGACGTCGAACCGGTGGAACTCGACGAGGAATCAGAACCGGTGGTGCTCGCGGACGCGGTGGCCGTGCTGTCCGTGGTGAAGCCGAGCGACGAGAGCGCCGAGGCGATGGCGGCGGCAAGCGGATTGACGTTGTTCGAGTCCGACGAGGCGTCCGAAGCCATGGGCATGCCCGACATCTGGCTGGTGCTCGTGGATTGCCCTTCTGCCTGGTAAGCAGCCCAGGTCGAATACAGTGAGTTTGAGCTGGATAACGCGCTTATCGACATGTTTAACCCCCCGGTGAATGTGCGATATGGTCGATTCCCGACCGAGACGGCTGGTCAGGCCACTCAGTCGGCGCAATCGTATGTCGTCTTTCGCCGCGGGGGGCGGCTTTGTAATTCGAGGAAAGAGTTCAGGTAAGGAATTAGTGCCATCCTTACTTTTCCTTTCCTCAGGCTGCTGCGTCGCGCACCGGCGGCGCGAAGCGCAGCGCTACCGCAATGCGGTTCCACGCATTGATATTCGCCACGGCGGCGGTCAAGAATGCCATCTGCTCGCCGGGAAACTGGCGCGCCACGTCCTCGTAGAGCACGTCGCTCACACCGTCATGGAGCTTCGCGGTCAGCGCTTCCGTGTAAGCCAGCGCGGCGCGTTCACGCTCACTGAAGTATTCCGGCGCCTCGTGCCATGCGGTCACGAGATCGAGCTTGACGCGCGGCACGGCTTTCTCGCGCGCAATGTTGAGGTGGTACTGAATGCAGAACGCACAGCCGTTGATTTGCGAGGCGCGGATTTTCAGCAGCTCGGTGAGCGGCTTTTCGAGCCCCGAGGCATCGACCGCCTTGCTCATGGCGGAGAGCGCGGCGGCCACCGGGGCGGCGTCGCGCGCGAAGGTTTCGTAAGCAATGCGGATAGACGTGCTGGACATGACTGGACCTCGCGAAGTCTGGGCGTTAATATCAGAGCACGAACATCATATTCGAACTCTGACATCATGCGCAAGACAGTGAAGAAAGACCCGGTTTCGGAAAGGGGCGAACCCACGAGCGCTATTCCGGCGGTCGGCGAGGGCAAGCGCGGCGAGGCGGGCTATTTCGGCTACCTGCTGCGCCAGGCGGGCGCGGCGCACCGCTTGCGCATGGAACGCGCACTCGACGATCTGGGCATTACGCCGCCGCAATTCGTCGTGCTGACCATGCTGGCCGCCTACCCCGGCATTTCGGGCGCCGATCTCGCGAGGCTCGCGGCGCTCACGCCGCAAACGGTGAGCGTGATCGTCGCGAATCTGGAGCGCGGTGGCGCGATCGTGCGTCGCCCGCACGCAATGCATGGGCGCATTCAGCAGATCGACGTGACCGATGAGGGCGAAGCGCTGCTCAGGCAGTGCCGCACGCGCGTGAAGAAGCTAGAGGCGCGCATGGCCGCGGGCTTCACGGCCGAAGAAGAGCAGGTGATACGCCGCTGGCTGGTGAGCGTCGCGCGCGAGGATGACGTGGGCTGAATGCAGCCGCGCTCGACCGCGCGTTACTGCGAAGCACTCTTCGCTTGCGCGAGGCTGCACGAATGGTCGAGCAGGCCTTCCGCCGTGCCGGTCCCGCCATCGACATCGAGCCCGCTGTTCACGACGAGCCAGCCGTCGTGCTTTGCATCGGGGCCGGCGCCCGTCACGAGTATCGTCTGCACGGCCATGGTCTGTTGCGGGCCGAGATCGCGCTCGACCACGCGAAAAGGATTGTTGTTGTCCGAGAGGCTCGTCACACGCGTGACGCGGTAGCGCGATCCGTCGAGCGTGGTCCAGCGCCACGTGCCCGGCGCGATGTCGGCATACGGCGCGAGCGCTTTGGTGATGTCGGGGCGCATGCAATCGACGTGGATATGCAGTTGATTCTGCGTGCGGCGCTCCGAGGAGTTGATCTCGAGGCCGAGCTGGTTGCCGGCGAGCGGCATGCCGAGCTTCGCTTCCACGAAACGTCCCGCGCCCCATGCGCCGACCCAGTACTCAGGCGCGCCGCCGTAGAGAATCTCGGGGCTCTCGATGCCGGCCACGCGGTCGGTGGGAATCACGAGATACTGCGCACGCCCTGCGATGTCCTTGAGCACGGCATAGCGCTTCTGGAAGTCGACGGTGGTGCAGGGGCCGGGCTTGCCCTTGTCGCGCATATTCGGCACGCACTGGCCGCCGACGACTTGCCAGAGACCGTTGGAGTCGACCGCGGAGAGGCGCACGCACGCGCCGGTGGCGGCGAGCGCAACGACCGCCGCCGTGGCGACGGCAAGCCGGGACATCCGCATGAAAGGGGCAAGGCGCAGGGATCGCATCGGCACGAAGTGTCTGGGTTGAGTCGATCAAACGCGCCGCCCTGCGAAGTCTGCACGCGTTGCGGCGCAACGCTGCGCGCAGTGTAGCGCAATGCCCGTGACAGTCGCTTGTGCGCGGTTGCCGAGGCTTATTTGCGGCGCGGATGAAACGTGACCGGTTGCGCGTTCGAGGCGTCCGTTGCCGCAGGCGTCGGTCCGCACGTGCCGCAGGTGCCGCAGCCGTCGCCGCAATCGCCGGTTGCGCCTTTGGGCTGCACGAAGCGCCCGAGGCGCTGCGCGAATGCACTACGTTGCGGGCGCAACAGTGCGGCGGCCACGGCGGCCTGCGCGCGCGTGGCCGTTTTCGGTGCAAGCTTGCGCAGCGTATAGACGAAGCTAGCGGTCACGAGCAGCGCGATCACCGCATATTGCGCGACGAGTCCGGCGCTCATACGAAGTGCCTCGCGACCTGATACGTGACGAACGAGGCCGCATAGGCCACGACGAACATGTAGCCGAACGAGACCACGACGGCGCGCCACGAGCGCGTTTCGCGGCGAATCACGGCGAGCGTGGACATGCATTGCGGCGCGAATGCGAACCACACCATCAGCGAGAGGGCGCTGGCGAGCGAGAAGTTCTGCGCGAGCGTGTGGCCGAGCGCGGCGGTGTCCGCGTCGCCGCCCGCCACGGAGTACACGGTGGCGAGCGCGGCCACCGCCGTTTCGCGTGCGGCGAAAGCGGGGATCAGCGAAAGGCTCATTTGCCAGTTGAAGCCGAGCGGCGCGAACGGCCATTGCAGCGCGCGGCCAAGATAGCCGGCGATGGAGTAATCGATGGCGGGCAGTGTTGCGCCGGCGGGCGGCGAGGGGAACGTGGAGATGAACCACATCAGCACCGTGAGCGCGAGGATGATGCCCGTCAGGCGCTTGAGGAAGATCGCGCCGCGCTCCCACAGGCCGATGGCGACGTCGCGTGGGCGCGGCAGCCGGTACGAGGGCAACTCCATCAGCAGCGCGTGTTCACGGTGGTCGCGGCGGAGTTTCTTCATGACCCAGCCCACCGCCATCGCGCCGGCAATGCCGGCGGCGTAAAGCGCGAAGAGCACCAGGCCCTGCATGTTGAATACGCCGAAGATCATGCGGTGCGGAATGAAGGCGCCGATCAGCAGCGCATACACTGGCAAGCGCGCCGAACACGTCATGAGCGGCGCGACGAGGATCGTGGCGAGCCGGTCGCGCGGGTCGGAGATGCTGCGCGTGCCCATCACGCCGGGAATCGCGCACGCGAAGCTCGACAGTAGCGGAATGAACGAGCGCCCGGTGAGCCCCACCGCTACCATCATGCGATCGAGCAGGAAGGCCGCGCGCGGCAGATAGCCCGACTCCTCCAGTACGAGGATGAAGAAGAACAGCACCAGAATCTCGGGCAAAAAGCCGAGCACGGTGCCGACGCCGCCGAACAGCGCGTCCGTCACGAGGCTGCGCAGCGGGCCCTCGGGCAGTGCCGTACCGGCGGCCGCGCCGAGCCAGGTGAAGCCGTCGCCGATGGCATCGGTGAGCGGCTTGCCGAGCGAATACACGGCCTGGAACACGAGGAACATCACGAACGCGAGGATCAGCGGGCCGAGCACGGGGTGCAGTGCGAAGCGGTCGATGGCGTCGTCGCGCGCGTCGGTGGCGCGCGGCATCGTCACGGCGCTCGCGAGGATGGCGCGCACCGTGCCGTGCAGGTCGTCGGCCGCCGCTGCTGCTTGCGCCTGCGGTTTTTCAGGCGTCGTGTGGTCGATCAGCTCGATGAGCGCTTGCGCGCCGCCGCGCCGCACGGCCACGGTTTCGACCACGGGCATGCCGAGCTGGCGCGCAAGCTCGCCCACATTTACCTCGACGCCGCGGCGCTTTGCTGCGTCCATCATGTTCAGCGCGAGCACCATCGGGCGCCCCATGCGCTGTACTTCAAGCACGAAGCGCAGATGCAGGCGCAGATTCGTCGCATCGGCCACGCAGACGATGAGATCCGGCGCGGCCTCGCCCGGGTAGCGGCCGAGCAGCACGTCGTGCGTCACGCGCTCGTCGGGGCTTGTCGAGTCGAGGCTGTAAGCGCCCGGCAGATCGAGCAGTTGCACCTTGCGGCCCGAGGGCGTGGCGAAGCGCCCTTCCTTGCGCTCGACCGTCACGCCCGCGTAATTGGCGACCTTCTGGCGCGCGCCGGTCAGCAGATTGAAGAGCGCGGTCTTGCCGCAGTTGGGATTGCCGACGAGCGCCACGCGCAGCGGCGCAACCGGAGCCAGGCTCATTGCGCGGCCTCCCCGTCCGTCGTCACGCTCACGCGCTGCGCTTCCGCGCGGCGCAATGCAAAGCGGGTCGAGCCGATCTGCACGAGCAGCGGGTCCGCGCCCCAGGCTGCGCGCGCAACCACGCGCACGGGCTCGCCGGGAACAAAGCCGAGGTCGCGCAGACGCTGCGCGATCGGGTCGGGGGCACGGATATCCTCGACACGCTCCACGAGGGCGGTCGCTCCTTTGGACAGGTCGGTCAGACGCATAGGTGGGGGGCTTGCTTATAACGAATGAGAACCGTTCTCATTGTAGCGCAGCGCCGGCATTGTGGCGGTAAATGCGCCTCGGCTCCGTCGATGCGGGCGGGGAACCCGCGGCCGAGGCGGGGTAGCGGTGCCGTGTGCGCTCAAATTTCCGGCGCAGGCAGCGTCCCGAGAATCGCTTCGAATGCGAGACCGATCGCGAGCAGCCTGCGGTCGCCGCCGACCGGTCCGTCGAGTTCGAGCCCGACGGGCAAGCGCGCGTCGACAAGACCCACGGGCAGCGCGAGACCTGGAATGCCGGCATTGCTCGCGGGATCGGTGTTGCGCAGATACGCCTCCATCTCGTCGATCGGCGCCGCGCCGTCGATCGACACGCGAGACGATCCATTCAGCTCGTCGATCGGCACGGCGGCGAGCCGCGTCGTAGGAAAGAGCAGCGCGTCGAGTCCGCTGGCCGCGAAAGTCTGCGCATAGAGCTGCTGCAGACGCGGCCGCCACACCGTCATTGCGCTGTGATAGTCGCCGCCGCGCGCGTCGGCGAGCACGGCGTCGTAGGCCGCGCGCACATCGGGACTCGCAATGCGCACGGCGACTTCGGCCACGGTTTGTGCCGGTGCGTGGTTCGCAACGAGCCATGCTGTGAGATCGTCGATGGGCTCGTGCAGCGCGATCGCGTAGCTCACGCGGTCGTTCAGCGCGAGCAGCTCGCTCATTTCGACCGGTACGAACGTGACGCCCGCGGCTTCGAGCTTCGCGAGCGCGGCGCGCGCCACGTCTTCGAGCGCGGCTTCGAGGCCTTCCCACAGCGGCGCGGGCAGGCCAATGCGCAGATTCGTCACGGCGGCCGGCGAGAGCGGCCCGTGCCCGGTAATCACGGCGTCGAGCAGCGCGACATCGGCAACCGTGCGCCCCATCGGCCCGACCGTATCGCGCGTATGGCTGATCGGCACGACGGCCTGCGGGTCGTGATAGCGGCGTTGCG
>NZ_JBFRCN010000013.1:0-150583 GCF_040965835.1 Paraburkholderia sp. BR10872 | reverse complement strand
CCGGTGCCGCGCATGACGGTCGCGTAGCTCGCCGCGGAAAGCGCGTAGAGCATCGACTGCGCGCCCACCACGCCCATGCCCGCGAGCAGCACCGACACCGAGATCCAGAACAGGTTGCCCGCGCCCGCGAGCATGAAAAGCGAAATCGCGATGCCGGCATAGACAGCCGCGACGACTCGCCCGGGCCTGACGCGGTCCATCAGCATGCCGATGCCGAGCACGCCGATCACGCTGCCCACGTTGAAGAAGATCTGCGTGACGCCGGCCTGGCTGCGCGAAAGGCCCCGGCTCACGATCAGCGAGGGCAGCCAGTTGAGCAGGAAGTACAGCACGATCAGCGTGCAGAAAAAGCTGATCCAGATCTGTGCGGTCACCGCGGCGCGACCGTCGCCGAACAGCACGCGCCACGTGGGCGGCGGGCCGCTCTGCGTGGACTGCGCGCGGCTCGAGGCCGCTTCATAGGCCGCGGATTCGGGCAGGCAGGCGAGGATCAGCGGCGCGACCACGAGCGGTCCGACGCCGCCCGCATAGAAGATATGCCGCCATTCGGTGTCGCCCGCACTGAGGACGCCGATCAGCGCCGCGAGCGCGCCGCCGAGCGGCATGCCGCAATACATGATGCTGACCGCCGTATTGCGCAGCCGCGGCGCCACGGCTTCGGCCGAGAGCGCGATCAGGTTCGGCATGGCGCCGCCAAGGCCGACGCCGGTCAAGACGCGCGCCACCAGCAGCGTGGCAAAGCTCCACACATGGGCGGTGAAGATCGAGAACACGCCGAACGCGACCATCGAGAGCAGCAGCACGCGCTTGCGCCCGATGCGGTCGGCGAGGCGTCCGCCGATCATCGCCCCGGGCAGGAGCCCGAGCATGCCCGCACTGAACGCGAGCCCCATCTGGCTCACCGAAAGACCGAACTCGCGCGCCATGCGCGGCGCGGCCACGCCCGTCGACTGAAGATCGACGCCCTCCAGCACCGCCACGATCAGACACAAACCCAACACCCATGCGGTGCCCGCCGCCGTGCGCGCGCTCACCTGCGTAGTCGATGACGACACGTTGCCTCCTCGTTTTGTAATGGAATGTCGCGGCCTTTCACCGCACCGTCACTAGTTAGTTAACCTAACCTACGTGCTAAAAAAATTTCATGCATGGGGCAGCGGAGTGCGGCAGCCCGCTTCGATGAGCCGCAGCCGGTGATCGAACGCCATGAGCGGGTAAGCGAAGAAGTAGTGCGCCGTGACGCGCTTTTCGGCATAGAACGGATCGTCGGCCGAGGCATCCATCGCGATGCGCAGCGTGCGCGCCCAGGCGAATGCAAGCAGCAGCCAGCCGATAAGCGCGAGATAGTCGTCGGCCACGCGGTAGGGCAACTCGCGATCGTCTGCACTGCCCTGCCTGATTTCGCCCGTGATGCGCTGCACGTCCGCCACCAACGCATCGAGCCGTGCGCCTGCACGGTGAAGCGCAGGATCGTGGGAAGCGATACAGCGTGTGGCGTCCGCTGTGACATGCGCAAGCAACGCGCGCAACGCCTCGCCGCCATCGCCGAGCACCTTGCGCACGAGCAGATCGATCGCCTGGATTTCGTTCGTGCCTTCGTAAAGCATGGCGACGCGGCTGTCGCGCACCGTCTGCTCCACGCCGTATTCGTGGATATAGCCGTAGCCGCCGAACACCTGCAGCGCACTCGATGCCGCCGCAAAGCCATTGGCGGTGAAGAACGCCTTGGCGACAGGCGTGAGCAGCGAGGCGAGCTGCCCCGCCGCCTGGCGCTCGTTCGCATCGGGGTGGCGCGCGGCCACGTCGAGCCAGTAACCGATCCAGTAGCCGATGGCCCGCTGGCCCTCCACCGTCGCGCGCAAGTCGAGCAGGATGCGCCGCATGGCCGGATGAAACGCGATCGGCGCGGCCTGCGCCGGCTCGCCCTCGTATTGCGCAGGCGCACTCACGGCGCGCATTTGCACGCGTTCGTGCGCGTAGGCGTGCGCGCGCTGGCAGGCAAGCTGCGCGTGGCCCACACCCTGCATCGCCACCTGCAGGCGCGCCGCGTTCATCATGACGAACATCGAAGCGAGGCCGCGATGCGGCTCGCCCACCAGCCAGCCCAGCGCGTGCTCGAAACGCATCGAACACGTCGGGCTCGCCTTGAGGCCCATCTTCTTTTCGATGCCCTCGCAATGCACGCCGTTGCGCACGCGCTCGCCGGTCTCGCCGAAGGTCCATTTCGGCACCACGAAGAGCGAGAGGCCCTTCGTGCCCGCCGGCGCATCGGGCAGACGCGCGAGCACGAGGTGCACGATGTTGTCGGTCAGATCGTGCTCGCCGCCCGTGATGAAGATCTTGCTGCCGTCGATGCGCCAGGCGCCGTGCGCCGCGTCGGGCGTCGCTCGCGCGCGCAGCAGCGCGAGATCGCTGCCCGCCTGCGGCTCGGTCAGACACATCGTGGCAAGCCACTCGCCGCTCGCGATCTTCGGCAGCCAGTCGCGCTTCAACGCATCACTGCCGTGCGCCATCAGACACGCCGTCGCGCCATGCGTGAGGCCGGGCGACATCAGCCATGCGTGGTTGGCCGCCGCGAGCATTTCCTGCAGTGCGACTTCGAGCAGTTGCGGCAGGCCCTGGCCGCCCGCGTCGGCGTCGAGCGCGAGCGTCGGCCAGCCTGCCGCGACGAAATCCGCATACGCCTCGCGAAAGCCCGTGGGCATCGAGACCTCGCCGCCCTCGAAGCGGCTCCCCTCGAGGTCGCCCGCCGGGTTCAGCGGCGCGACGCGTTCCATCACGAAACGTGCGGCTTCTTCGAGCACCTGCTGCGCCGTCGCGCTGTCGAGGTCCGCCCATGCGGGAACGCTGCGCCACCATGCGGGTGCTTCGATCCATTCGTCGATCACGAAGCGCATGTCGCGCAGCGGGACCTGATAGTCGAGACTCATCGTGAACGTTCCTCAAACGTGCTGCAGATGACGAGCGAAAATCACGCGCGTTTGCGTGCCCCGCGCGGCGTACAACGCGTCTACGAGCGCCGCGCGCTGGCTCAGCACGACGCGCTGATTGATCGACCCTTTGTCGGTGATCTCGCCCAGATCGAGCGACGGCGGCGCGTCCATCAGGTGCAGTCGCGTGACGAGGGTCGCGCTGCCCGTCGCCTCGCGGTTCAGCCGCTCCATCAGGTCAGCAAAGAAGTCGCGCACGGCGCTCGCGTCCAGAACGTCGCGCGCGGGCGCACTCGCATCGAGCCCCGCGAGCCGGCGGCATTCGTCGAGGCGCGGAAAGATCAGCACGCCGATGTCGTCGCGGTCCATGCCCGCGATCACCGCGTCCTGCACGTACGGTGCGCCGCCCGAGACGATGCGCGCGCGCATGGGCCCCACGCTCACGAACGTGCCGGAGCTGAGCTTGAAATCCTCAGCAATGCGTCCGTCGAACAGCAGGCCGAGTTCGGGCCGCCCGGCATCGACGAAGCGCACGGCGTCGCCGGTGCGGTAGTAGCCCTCTTCGTCGAACACGTCGTGACGGTCCGCCTCGTTCGCGCGCCAGTAGCCGCCCATCACGTTCGGGCCGCGAAAGCGCGCTTCGAGCTTGCCGTCCACGGGTACGAGACGCGTCTCGCAGCCCGGCGCGGGCAGGCCGATATAGCCCGCGCCCATCACAGGGCCGGTCGTGAAGAGGCACGACGGCGCGGTCTCGGTCATGCCGAGGCCCGCCATGATGCGGATGCGCTCGCCGCAATGGGCCTGCGTCACGCGTTCGAGCCGGTCCCACGCCGCCTGCGAGAGCCCCGCGCCCGCGAAGAAATACATCTTCACGCGCGAGAAAAACGTCTCGCGCAGTTGCGCGTCGGTTTCGAGCGCGGCAGTCAGTTCTTCCCAACCCTTCGGGACGTTGAAGTAGAGCGTGGGGGCGATTTCGCGCAAATTGCGCAGCGTCTCTTCGAAGCGGCCGGCCACGGGTTTGCCGTCGTCGATATAGAGCGTGCCGCCGTTGTAGAGCGCGATACCCACGTTGTGGCTGCCGCCGAAGGTGTGATTCCACGGCAGCCAGTCCACCAGCACCGGCGGCTCGATGCCGAACTGCGGGAACGTCTGCAGCAGCATCTGCTGATTGCTGCACAGCTGCACAGCATGCGATGCGTGGTGGGCACGGCCTTCGGCAGGCGCGTCGAGCCGGAGGTGAAGAGGAACTTCGCGATGGTGTCGCCGCTCACGCGCGTCTGCGCGGCTTCGAAGCTGCCCGCCTGCGTCTCGAGCAACGTCGAAAACGGCGTCTCGCGGCGGCCGCCGCCAGCCGGCGTCACGACCACGCGCTCGATATCGGCGGGCACCGCGGCGTCGAGCGCCGCGGCAAAAGCGGGGCCGTCCGCCGCGAATACGAGGCCGGGATTGAGCAGACCCAGCGTGTGCCGCAGCTTGTTGTAATCGCTGGAGACGAGCGAATAAGCGGGAGAAATGGGCGCATAGGGCACGCCGGCCCATAGCGCGCCGAACGCCATCTGCAGATGTTCGAGATCGTTGCCCGAGAGCAGCGCGACCGGGCGCTCCGCCGACAAGTCTCGCTCGATCAAGGCTTGCCCGATCGCACGGGCGCGTTCGAGCATCTGCGCGTAGCTGATGCCCTGCCATTGGCCGTCGGCGCCGCGGCGCGCCACGAGCCAGCGCTCCGGATGCTCGCGCGCGCCGCTCACGAGCCGGTCGGTCACGCGTTCGGGGAAGTCGTCGAGCGCCTCGCTCGAGCGCAAATACCAGCAGTCGCCGCGCCGTTCGATCTGCGGCGCGGCCGAGCCGATCGCGACGGCGCGATAACCGGCGAAGTCCGGTTGCACGACGGCGCGAGCATGCGTTTGGGTCGGCTCCGAATCCAAAGCCTGTCTCCTTTGCTTGACCGGTGCCGGGCTGCGCGGTGGATCGGCGCAGACGGCCCGGTGGTTCATGTCGTGAAGCGCGCGTTCAGATCGGATAGTGGCGCGGGCCGGTCTGCACGGTAATCCAGCGCAGGTCCGTGAATTCGGCGATCGAAGCCTTGCTGCCGAAGCGGCCATAGCCGCTCGCCTTCACGCCGCCGAACGGCATTTGCGCTTCGTCGTGCACCGTCGGCCCGTTGATATGGCAGATGCCCGATTCGATGCGCTTCGCCACGTTCATGGCGCGCGCGATATCGCGGCTGAACACCGCCGCCGAAAGCCCGTACTCGCTGTCGTTGGCGACCTTCACCGCTTCTTCGTCGCTGTCCACACGCTGTACCGTCACCACGGGGCCGAACGATTCGTCGGCGTAGAGCTTCATCTCGCGCGTGACGTTTTCGACGATCACAGGCTGCATGATCGCGCCGTTCACCTCGCAGCCCAGCGGCAGTTTCGCACCCTTCTCGCGCGCGTCTTCCACGAGCGCGAGTATGCGTCGCGCCGATGCTTCGCTCTCCAGAGTCCCCAGCACCGAGCCCGGCTGCGTGGGGTCGCCGGCCTTCAGCGTGCGTGCCTTCGCAACGAGCTTGTCG
Source organism: Paraburkholderia sp. BR10872 (assembly GCF_040965835.1). Taxonomy (NCBI): domain Bacteria; kingdom Pseudomonadati; phylum Pseudomonadota; class Betaproteobacteria; order Burkholderiales; family Burkholderiaceae; genus Paraburkholderia; species Paraburkholderia sp. BR10872. Next base: position 145,096 of record NZ_JBFRCN010000013.1, on the reverse strand, counting down.
ACGAACGCATCGGCAATCTTGCGGTCGACGATCACGCGTTCGGTCGACATGCAGATCTGCCCTTGATTGAAGAACGCGCCGAACGCTATGCCTTCCACTGCCGCGTCGAGATCGGCATCGTCGAGCACGAGCACGGGCGCCTTGCCGCCCAGTTCGAGCAGTGCGGGCTTCAAATGCCGAGCAGAAAGTTCGGCGACGATGCGCCCCACGCGCGTCGAGCCCGTGAAGTTCACGCGTTTGACGGCGGGATTGGCGATCAGGCGCTCGACAATGGCCGGTGCATCTTCCGGTGCATGCGTGAGCACGTTGACGACGCCCTCGCCCAGCCCCGCCTCGTTAAGCACTTCGCCGATCAGCGCATGTACGCCGGGACACCCTTCGGATGCCTTCAGGACCACTGTATTGCCGCACGCGAGCGGCATGGCGAGCGCACGCGTGGCGAGAATCACCGGTGCGTTCCAGGGCGCCATGCCGAGCACCACGCCGCACGGCTGGCGCACGGCCATCGCGAGGCTGCCGGGCACGTCGGATGGGATCACCGCGCCGTCGATCTGCGTGGTCATGGCGGCCGCTTCGCGCAGCATGTTAGCGGCGAGCATCACATTGAAGCCGTACCAGTTCGCCATTGCGCCCGTTTCCGCCGCGCCGATGGCGATGAAGTCCGCCGTGCGCGCATCCATCCGATCGGCGGCGGCCAGCAGGCGCTTGCGGCGCTCCGTGGGCGTGAGCGCTGCCCACGCCGGGAAGGCGCGCGCGGCCGCGGCAACGGCCGCGTCCGCATCTTCCACCGTGGCGGCGGCGGCGCGCGTGGCCACTGCGCGCGTGGCCGGATCGATGCGCTCGAAGGTCTTGCCGTTCGACGCACGGCGCTTCTCGCCGCCGATCAGAAGCCGGGTTTCATGCATGTCGTTGTCTCCTCTGTCTGGTGCGCCGCTATCGATTAGCGCTTGTATGCCTGCAAGCCCGGCTTGATGCTCTTGTCGTCGAGGAACTGTTTGAGGCCCTGCTCGCGGCCGCCTTCCTTGTCGCGATGGTTGGCCTGGTCCAGCTTCGCGTAGAGATAGTCCTCGTTCTGCTCCCACGTCAGTTCACGCGAACGCTTGAAGCCATGCTTCGCGTTGCGCAGCACGACCGGGTTCTTGTCGAGCAGTTTCGCGGCAAGCGCGAGCACTTCCTCGCGCAGCTGCGCGAGCGGCACGCTCTTGTTGACCAGGCCCATTTTCGCGGCCTGCTGGCCCGTAAAGGTATCGCCCGTCATGATGTAGTAAAGCGCCTCGCGGTGGCCCACCGTATCTGCCATCGCCTTGCTCACGAGGTTGCCCGGCGGAATGCCCCAGTTGATTTCCGAAAGACCGAACGTGGCTTCGTCCGCGGCAATCGCGAGATCGCACGCCACGAGCGGCGAGAAGCCGCCGCCGAAACACCAGCCGTTCACCATCGCGATGGTCGGCTTCGAATACATGCGCAGCAGCTGCCATTGCCAGCGGCTCGCGTCGCGGCGAATGCGCTCCTGCAGCACGTCGGGGCCCGCATCGACCTCGCGGAAGTATTCCTTCAGGTCCATGCCGGCCGTCCATGCCGAGCCTTCGCCGGTCAGCACGAGCACTTGCGCCTCGGCGTCGAGCTCGAGCGTTTCGAGGACGTCGATCATCTCCTTGTTGAGCGTCGGGCTCATGGCGTTGCGCTTTTCCGGCCGGTTGAACGTCACCCAGCCGATGCCGCCCTCGACCGCAACCTTGACCGTTTTCCAGCGACCTTCGTAACTCATTCTCTCTCTCCGTAGACACCGCCGCACTCGCGGCTTGAAATCAATTTACTATCAGGCTCCCTGATATGTAAAGTAGAATATGATCTCGTCGGTACAAACCCGTAAAACGCGATGAACCAGAAAACTTCACCCACTGCGCCGCGCGCCCGAATCGCGCAGCCAGCCGCCGAGGGCAGCCCGCACGCCGTGCCGCCCATGCGCCTGAGCTACCTGATCGGCCAGCTCGACCGCGTCGTGTCGCGCCGCCTGACCGAAGCGCTTGCGCGCCACGGGCTCACGCTGCCGCAGTACACCGCGCTTTCCGTGCTGCGTGCGCGCGGCCGCTCGTCCAATGCGCAACTCGCCGAGCGCTCGTTCATCACGCCGCAGGCCGCCAACGAAGTCGTGAAGACGATGGAGGCGAACGGCTGGGTCATGCGAGAAGCCGATCCGATGAACCGCCGCGTGGTGCTGCTTTCGCTCACGGAAGCCGGCGACGCGCTGCTGGGCGAATGCGACGCCGCCGCCGACCACGTGGAAGGCGCAATGCTCGACGATATGGACACCGAAACAGCGGAAAAACTCCACGCGCTGCTGCATGCCTGCGTGCGCAATCTGCGCGCTGCTTAAGCGCTCGTGCGGCGAGTGACAATAAGGAGGAGACACCTTTGAACATCGACCAGCTCGTTGCGATCGACACGCACGTCCACGCCGAAGTGTCGTGCTGCCAGCCGCCCGACCTCTTCGCGAAGGAGTTCGACGACGCCGCCGACAAGTATTTTGGCACCGTGTTGAAGCAAGGCCGCCGCCCGACGATTCCGGAAACGATCGAGCACTACCGCGAGCGCAACATCGGTTTCGTGATGTTCACGGTGGATTGCGAGGCGAATATCGGGCGTCGCCGCATCGACAACGAAGAGATCGCCGACTTCGCGCAGCGGAACGCCGACATCATGATCGCGTTCGCCAGCATCGACCCGCACAAGGGCAAGTTCGGCGCGCGCGAGGCGCGGCGGCTGATCGAGGCGCATGGCGTGCGCGGCTTCAAGTTTCACCCCACCATGCAGGGCTTTTTCGCCAACGACCGGCTGGCTTACCCGCTATACGAAGTGATTGCCGAATATGGCCTGCCCGCGGTGTTTCATAGCGGCCACTCGGGCATGGGTTCGGGCATGCGCGGCGGCGGCGGGTTGCGTCTGAAGTACTCGGAGCCGATCTATCTCGACGACGTGGCCGCCGATTTCCCCGACATGAAGATCGTCATCGCGCATCCCTCCTGGCCGTGGCAGGAGCAGGCGCTTTCCATCGCGCTGCACAAGCCCAACGTGTATATCGACCTGTCGGGCTGGTCGCCGAAATACTTCTCGCCGGAATTGGTGAAGTACGCGAATACGCTGTTGCGCGAGCGAGTGCTGTTCGCTTCCGACTTTCCCTTGATCCGTCCGGATCGCTGGCTCGCGGATTTCGATACGCTCGACATCAAGCCGGAAGTGCGCCCGTTGATCCTCAAGGAGAATGCGGTACGGCTGCTGGATCTCGGCGCGAAAACCTGAAGAAAGCGGCGCGCCCGGCGAGACACGGCCACGGTATTCGATACGCTGCGCCCATGCAATTTACATCAAGCGGAGCACGATTCTATGGAGAAGCGCTTGCAGGTCGCGTCGCGTGTCGATCACGAGGTGAATAAAAACGGTGTCGTCGCGGACCTGCACTCTTGAGGTAGCTGATTGGCTTCACGTGATCGGCGAGAATTATCGGTCCGATTGCACGCACCACCTTTTAGGGCCGGAAGAAACGGGCGCCCCCCACAGCGTATCCGCTAACGGGCGACGATGATCGTCATCTCGGATTCGTACTTGATCCGCACGTGGCTATGGTGCTTGAGGGACTGCATCACTTCGATCAGATCCGGGCGGCTGACCCGAATGGAACGGGCCGTGCCGGACTTGTCGACGACGGTCAGGAGGTTGAGCTTGCGGTCGACGCCGGTGACTTGCGCCACGCCGCTGAAGACCCGGAGTACCTGGAAGTTTTCCTGGTCGGCGCCGGAGGAGTGCTGGGTCACCTTTGCCGTGTGGGTCAGGCGCGTCACCGCCGCGCCTTCGGCCGGCGTCAATCCGGTGACGTACGGCTCCATGTAGTGGGTCGTCAGCTTGTCGCCGACCCGGATCACCTTGAGCACATCGGGATGATCTTTCACATTGAAGCTCAGGTCGTCGTGACCCGGCACGGTCACGACGATGAGTGCATTCTTCTGATCGATCAAACTGACGGTGCCGCTTTCCGTGTCGACGGAGGCCCCGGCTGGCATGGCCTCCGAGGCAGCAGAGGCGTCCTCGTCAGCCGCGCGGCACAGGGGCACCGAGGCCGCAAAGAAGCCGCATGCTACGACTGAGAGCGCCAGGCAGCGCGCGAACGCAATGCGCGTATTCGATCGGTAGAGCATGGTAGTCCCCTTGAGACGATCAGGTGCCACGCTTGCTGCGCCGGTCCGGGACCATGGCGTGTGTTCTCGGAGCCTAACACTGCAGGACGCCCCGACCATCGGACTTTGGTCCTATAGGGTCGAGGCTGGGGTAGAGGCTGGCGTCGAGGCTCCCTACCGTGCGAAGGCCGCCGCACAGCTTCCCGGCGCCTGCCCCGGCACCGGCGAGCGGAACGTGAACAGGCCGCCCGCCAGCGGCTGCTTCTCGCGCTCGGCTGCCGTGAGCCCCTTCCACGCGGTGGAAACGTACACGGTCTGCAGATCGTCCCCGCCGAACGCGAGTTTCGTGATATTTGCGCACGGAAACGCGATCTGGCCGGCCAGTTCGCCTTCGGGCGAATAACGGTCGATGCGCCAGCCGCCGAACAGTGCGACCCATACGTAGCCCTCTGCGTCCACGGCCATGCCGTCCGGGTACCCGTCGCCGGCAATGGCGGTGAAGATGCGCTTGCCCGACAGCGTGCCGTCAATGGCAACATCGAACGCATACACGACGCGGCGCATTGTGTCGTTGTGATAGAGCGTGCGGCCGTCCGGACTCATGGCCGGGCCGTTGGTGATCACGTAGCCGCTGTCCTGCGTGCTCGCCACCGCGCCTGCGTCCACGCGATACAGCGTGCCGCTCGGCGCTTGCTCGGCGTCGTCCATCGAGCCGAACCACAGGCGCCCGCGCGCATCGGCGAAACCGTCGTTGAGGCGATTGCCCGGCAGATGCGGCTCGACATCGACCAGCTTGTCGAATTCCCCGCTCACGGCGTCGAAACGATACAGGCCGTCAGGCAGGCCGCACACAAAAGCCCGGTCGCCCAGCGGCGCGATGAAGCCGACCTGGTCGGGCGCGTACCACGTCGTGCGCTCCCCGGTCGTGACCACGAAGCGATGAATCCGGCGGCCCTTGATATCGACGAAATAGACCGCGTTTTCCGCGGCCTGCCAGAGCGGCCCTTCGGCCAGCTCGGCGCCGATCGGCCACACGCATACGGGAGCCGGCATCGTCATTCTCCGTACCATCCCGCGTCGACGAAGTAATCGCGCCCGGAGCAGCGCGAGGCGTCGTCGGATGCGAGGAACAAGGCCATGCGGGCCACGTGCTCGGGCTCGATGCGCAGCTGCAGACACTGCCCCGCGACGACTTTCGCCTCGCTCTCCGGCGTTTGCCACAGGTTCATCTGCCGCGGCGTTTTCACGGCGCCCGGGATGATGCAGTTCACGCGAATACCCGCGCCGCCCAGGTCGCGCGCGAGGCCGCGCGTCAAACCTTCGATGCCGGCCTTGGCGGTCAGGTAGATCGGCAGGTTCGGCAACGCGACGTGCCACGACACCGAACCGAAGTTCAGGATCACGCCGCGCCCCGCCTGGCGCATGCCCCGCGCGGCGGCCTGCGCGCAGAAGAACTGATGGCGCAGGTTGACGGCGATGCGCCCGTCCCAGTAACTCGCGGTCAGCTCGCCAACATCATGGCGGTCGTCATTGCCCGCGTTGTTCACGAGCACGTCGATCGGGCCCGCGGCATCGACGATCGACGCGAACACGCTTTCGATCGCGTCCACGCTGCACAGGTCGCAGCGCTTGAACAGCGGCGGATGCTTCGCATCGCGAAGCTTCTCCTGAAGCGCGAGCGAATCGTCTTCGGCCACATCGAGGAAAAACACGCGCGCGCCCTGCTGCGCGAATGCCTCCACGACCGCGGCGCCGATCCCGCTGCCGCCGCCGGTGATAACGACGGTTTTGTCCGCCAGGCTCGGATAGATTGCGTACGACATCAAATATTCCAGTGTTGACTTGTCAGAACCCAAACAGGGCGGCGAGCCGCAAATGGCTCGCCGCCCTGACCTGCCGCTTCCCTTTCGCTTACGAGACGACTTCGACGGCGCTCAGCATGCGCCAGTCGCGCGGGAGCGTGCGCGCGGCATTGCCCACCACCGTGACCGTGCCGCTCAGATGGATATCGCGGCTCGAACTGCCCACCATCAGATCGAACTTGCCCGGCTCGACGATGCGCTCGCCGCGTGCGTCGGTGAAATTGAACATATCGACGGGCAGCTTCACGTTCACGCGAGTGAGCGCGCCTGCCGCGAGCGGCACACGAGCGAACGCCTTGAGTTCGCGTACCGGCCGCGCCGTCGAAGCATGCTGGTCGCGCACGTAGATCTGCACGATCTCCGTGCCGTCGCGCGAGCCGGTGTTCTCGACCGTGAAGCTCAGTTCGACGGTGCCGTCTTCGAGCGGGACTTCGTGTTGCGCCACCGCGAGATCGCCGTAACGGAACTGCGTGTAGCCGAGGCCGAAACCAAACGGATAGCGGCTGCCGAAGTGGTAGGCGATCGGCGTGCCCGCGCTCTTGAGGCGATGGTTGTACACATACGGCACCGCCCCTGCGCTCTTCGGCACGGAGAGCGGCAGACGGCCGCTGAACCCGGCGCGACCCACCAGCAGATCGGCAAGCGCCTCGGCGCCGCGCTCGCCCGGCGCAAACGCCATGATCTGCGCGGCGATGCGATCTTCGAGGCCGCCGAGGTTGTACGGGCGGCCGCCCGTCATCACGACGACCGTAGGCGTGCCGCTCTCGACCACGGCCTCGAGCATCTGCAACTGCACGCCCGGGAGTTCCAGGCTGTCCGTATCGGAGCCTTCGCCCACCGTACCGGACTGGAACAAGCCCGCCAGATCGCCGACGAATACGACGGCCACGTCCGCTTTTCCCGCAGCATCGACCGCGTCGGGAATCGCATCGGTGTCCTTGCTGATCAGTTCGTCGCGGTTGGCGGCGGTGCTCAGGTCGAGCGACACGTCGCCCGGGAAAACCGGCGCACCCGCACGGCGGGTCTTGATGATGTCGCAACCCTTGGCATGCAGCACGCGCGACTCGCCCAGCAGCGCGCGCAGTGCGCCCAGCGGCGTAGCGATCGACGCGACAGACTGCTCGCCCGAGTTGATGAGGTGCACCGGAAAGCTGTAGCCGGCGAGCAGCGCGAGCGGGTCGTCGGCGGTCGGGCCGATCACCGCGATTGTTTGCGCGCCATTGGCGTTCAACGGCAGCACGCCGCCTTGATTACGCAGCAGCACCGCCGATTCGAGCGCGACCTGATACGCCGTATCGGCCGCTGCCGTGCCCTTCACGTCCACGCGCTCGGGGTCCACATACGGATTCTCGAACAGGCCAAGGCGGAACTTGGTGCTCAGCACGCGCGACACCGCGGTGTCGATCGTCGCTTCGGTGATCTCGCCGCGATCGAGCGCTTCTTTCAGATGGACCGCACACTCGTGCCCAGGCAACTCGACGTCGAGTCCCGAATTGAACGCGAGCGCCGCCGCCGACGCGCTGTCGTGCGCCACCGCGTGATGGCTGTAGAGCAGGTCGACGGCAGCATAGTCCGCAACGACGAGCCCCTCGAAACCCCACTTTTCGCGCAGCGTATCGTGCAGCAGCGTGCGGTCCGCATGGCAGGGCACGCCGTCGATATCGTGGTACGCCGGCATGATCGAGCCCGCGTGCGCGAGTTTGACCGCCATTTCGAACGGCAGCAGAAACACGTCGTTCAACTCGCGCGGTCCGACGTGCACGGGCGCATGATTGCGGGCGCCTTCGCTCGCGGAGTGGCCGACGAAATGCTTGAGCGTGGCGAGCACGTCGCGGCGCTCGCCTTGCAGACCGTTCACGTAGTGACACGCGAGCACGCCCACCAGATACGGATCTTCGCCGAGCGTTTCCTCGGTGCGGCCCCAGCGCGGATCGCGCGACACGTCGAGTACGGGCGCCAGGCCCTGGTGGCAGCCGATCGAGCGTGCCTGCTCGCCGATGATGCGCCCCACTTCGCCCACGAGATCCGGGTTCCACGTCGCCGCGTAGTTCAGCGGCGAGGGAAACAGCGTGGCGTCCTTGATCATCAGGCCCACGAGACATTCCTCGTGCGACATGACGGGAATACCCAGGCGCGTATCTTCGACCATCTTGCGCTGCAGTTCGTTGAGCGCACGCACGCCCTCTTTGGGATCGACCGTGTGGGTGCCGAGCGGACGCGTGATCTGTCCAAGACCGTGTTCGAGAATCTGGTTCACCGTGAGGCTGTTGGCGCTTTGCGCGAAGTCGATACTGCGCGCCTTGTGCTCGCCGTCGGCCGAAAGCACCAGCCACGCGGCGTGAAGCTGGGCAATTTTTTCATCGAGCGTCATGCGCGCGAGCAGATCCGCCACGCGCTGCGCGGTCGGTGCGTCGGAGCGGCGGTAAAGCGGAATCTCTGTGGTGTGTTCAAGCGACATTGCTTCACTCCCTGGTATTGCACGAGACGGCGCTGATGTTTCGCCGTCCGTTTAGTTGTGCTTTTGAAAATGGCGTTGCGCGGGCGCGCGGCGAAAGCGGCGCCCGGCTTAGATGAGACGACGCAGCGCCATATCGTGATCGTCGAACACGTGGCATGCCTCGGCGGGCAGCGCAAGCTTGACCACTTCATCGTGCGTCAACGCGCTGTCGCCGGGCACCTTGGCGATCAGTGTCGCCGCGCCCGAGCCGGTCTGCGTTGCGTGGATGTAGCTGTGCTCGCCCATGTGCTCGACGAGCTTCACGCGGCACGCCAGCGTCTGTTCGTTGCGTGCATCGCCGGCCACACGCAGATGCTCCGGACGCACACCGAGCGTCACCTTCATGCCGGCGCGCGCACGCGAGCCGTCCACGCGCGCACGCACGCGCTCGCCGCTTTGCAGGTCGATGTCCACGCCGCCATCGTCGCCACCCACCACCGTGCCTGCGAAGAAGTTCATTTTCGGCGAGCCGATGAAGCCCGCGACGAACCGGCTCTTCGGATGGTGATACAGATCGAGGGGCGCCCCCACCTGCGCGACGCTGCCGTGGCGCTCCATGTGATCGCCGGCCTGCAGGAGCACGATGCGATCGGCCAGCGCCATGGCTTCCACCTGATCGTGCGTCACATACACGGCGCTCGCCTCGCTGAACTCGCGATGCAGACGCGCGATTTCGGTACGCGTCTGCACGCGCAGCGCCGCATCGAGGTTCGAAAGCGGCTCGTCGAACAGGAACACGCCCGGCTCGCGCACGATCGCGCGCCCGATCGCCACGCGCTGGCGCTGGCCGCCCGAAAGCGCTGCGGGGCGGCGTTCGAGATAGGTATCGAGCTGCAGTGCGGCAGCCGCGCTGCGCACCTTCTTGTCGATGACGGCCTTGTCGATTTTCGCCTGACGCAGACCGAATGCCATGTTCTCGTACACGCTCATATGCGGATAGAGCGCATAGTTCTGGAACACCATCGCGACCTTGCGCTTCGCGGGTTCGACCTCGTTCATGCGTTCACCGTCGATGCGCAGTTCGCCGTCGGTGATCGATTCGAGTCCGGCGATCATGCGCAGCAGCGTGGACTTGCCGCAGCCCGACGGGCCGAGGAACACGCAGAATTCGTTCTTGCCGACTTCGAGGTTGGCGTCGCGGATCACCGCGTTGCCGCTCGCGTAGGCCTTCTGTACGTTGTTGAGGGAAATGCTTGCCATATCGTTTTATGCGAAGTTCGGTTAGCGGTGCGAATCAGACCTGAATCAGCCCTTGAGCGAGCCGGCCATCATCCCCTTGATCACGCGCTCCTGACCGAACGCGTAAGCGACGATCAACGGCAACGACGTGAGCACGAGAACGGAAAGCATCGAGGGTATGTTCGACGCGTATTGCCCCATGAAGTCCCAGATCGCGAGGGGCAGCGTACGGTGCTCGGACGTCGACGTGAGCATGTACGCGAAGATGAACTCGTTCCAGAGACCAATGCCGTTGAAGATCGCCACCGTGGCGAGCCCCGGTCCCGAAAGCGGGAAGAAAATGCGCCAGAAAATGCGGAACGGGCTACAGCCGTCGAGCTGCGCGGCTTCTTCGAGCTCGCGCGGAATCTGCCGCATGAACTCGGTCAGGATGAAGATCGACACCGGCAGGCTGAGCGCCACATAGGGGCCGAGCAGCGCGAACTGCGTATCGTAAAGACCGAGGTTGCGCGTAAGCAGGTAGATCGGCACCAGCGTCGCATGCAGCGGCACGATCATGCCCGCCACCACGAGACCGAAGAGCAGCTTGTTCAGCCTGAAGCGCATGCGCGCAAACACATAGGCCGCCATCGCGCTGATGACGACGATCAGCGCGACCGACACGCCCACCGTGAACAGACTGTTGCGGAAATATGTGAAGAACGGCCCCTTCAGCACGGCCGCGTAATTGCCCCAATAAAGGTGGCTCGGCGGCGCCCACACGGAAGTCGTGAAGGTCTCTTCCTGGCTCTTGACGCTCGACACCACCATGAAGATGAACGGCACCGTGGTGACGGCCAGCCAGATCAGCGCGAGGATCGGAATCGTCACACGGGGAAAGCGGAATTTCTTGATCATGCTTCAGACCTCGGTTGCATAGCGGCGCGTGAAGTACATCGACACCGCCGCCACTGCGATGACGATCAGGAACATCGCCGAGCCGATGGTGCTGCCGTAGCCGAGCTGGAACGAACTGAACACCGTGCGATACATGTAGGTGGCCATCACCTCGGACGAGCCCTCGGGGCCGCCGCCGGTCATGACGAAGACGAGATCGAAGTAACGCAGCGAGCCGAGCACGGAAAGGATCACGGCCGTGCGCACCGTGCCCTGCAGGTGCGGCAGCTTGATGCGCCAGAAGATGGTCCACTCGGAAGCCCCGTCGAGCAGCGCTGCCTCGTTAACCTCGGCCGGCATCGACGAGAGGCCGGCGAGGAACAGAATCATGTAGAAAGGCGCGTTCTGCCAGATGATCACGGCGATGGTCGCGCCCAGCGAGAAGTGCGGGTCGCCCAGCCAGTCCTTCGCGAGACCATCGAGCCCGAATGCCTGCAGCGCGACATTCAGGGGTCCGAAATTCGGATCGTAGATCTGCTTGAACAGCACGCCGATCGCCACGCTCGACATGAGCAGCGGCAAAAAATAGAGAACCTTGAGTACGCGCGAGCCACGGCCGGCCTTTTCCAGCAGCACGGCGAGCGCCAGCGCGACAGGAAGCTGAATGACAATCGAGGCGAGCGCGAGAATCACGTTGTTCTTGAGCGATTGCCAGAACACCGTGTCATGGGCGAGCCGCGCCCAGTTCGCGAGCCCCGTATAGCGGGCCGTATTGCCGAGACCATTCCAGTCGAGCAGCGACAGCCGCAAGCTGGAAACGAGCGGATAAAGCAGGAACACGGCCAGCAGCAGCAGCGCCGGCGCGAGAAACACGACCGTGACGAGCGTTTGCGAGGAGAGCTTCAGCCGGCGTTCGGGTGTAGCGGAAAGTGCAATATTCACGAGCTTTTCTGCCGGCCGGCGCCTTGCGGCGCCAGCCGGACTTTTCCTGAGTGCTGGAGATCAACCGCCCTTCTTCGAAGCGGCTTCCATTTGCTGCGCGGCCGCCTCAGGCGTCACCGACAGACCGAACAGCGCCTGCGTCGTGTCCTTGTGCAGTTCGCCCAACGCCGGCGGCAGAGCCTGGTCGTACCAGAGCTGCACGCTCGGCGCCGCGGCAAGCAGTTGCTGCAGACGCTGCGTGAACGGATCGTCGATCTTGACGTTGTTGACCGGCGGAAGCTTGTGGTCATCCGACGCGCGCGCCTGCATCGCCTGGTCGTCGGTCAGCGACTGGATCAGCTTGAATGCGGCTTCCGGCGTCTTGCACTCGGTCGAGATGCTCAGGAAGCCATCGCCCACCGTGCCGATCAGGTCGCGCGGGTCGCCCTTGCCGCCCGGCACGCTCGGGAACGGGAAGAAGTCGAGATCCTTCGAGAACGTCGGATTTTCGTTGGCGATCGTCGAAGCTTCCCAGGCGCCCATCAGCTCCATCGCGGCCTTGCCCGTATACAGCAGACGGCGCGATGCACCCGAGTCATAGTCGAGGCCGTTGATGCCCGGCGCGAACGCGCCCGCCTTCACGAGCTCCTGAATGCGCTTGCCGGCTTCGATGAACGCCGGATCTTCGAAGCCCTTACCCTTTCCTGCGATCGCGTCGCTCACGACTTGCGGACCGCCGATACGGTCGACGAGGTACATGTAGTACATCGAGCCCGTCCACTTGTTCTTGTTCGCAAGTGAGAACGCTGCCACGTTGTGCTGCTTCAGCACATCCACGACGTGCATCAGTTCATCCCACGTCTTGGGCGGCGTAATGCCGTACTTCTTGAAGACTTCCTTGTTGTAGAAGATCACGGCGGCCGCGGCGTTTTCGGCAGCGACACCGTAGGTCTTGCCGCCGAACGTCGTGACGCTCCACGACGACTGCATGAAGCGGTTGCGATACGCCGGGTCCTTGTTCAGGTACGGCGTGAGGTCGACGATCTGACCGGATTTCACATATTCCTGCAGGCCGCCGCCGCCCCAGTTCTCGAACACGCACGGCGGCTGGTTCGCACCGAACGCCACCTTCAGCTTCGTCTTGTACGCCTCGTTCAGGACGTGCGAATTCTCGACCTTGTAGCCCGGATCGGCCTTTTCGAAGCGGTCCGACGCGTCACGGATGATCTTGCTCGACGACGCATTGGTCTGCTGATCCCATACCGTGATGGTTTTGGATTCCGCCGCAACGGCGTTCGAAACGACTGCAGACAGTGAAAACAGCAGTGCCGTGGCGCCGGCAATGGCCCGCGCCGTGGAGAAACCTGGGTACGCCATGTTTGTGTCCCCTCTTTAGGATTTTTGAGAGCTACCTGAGTTATCTGCGGGTTTAACGTTAGCCTTAACGTTAGTGGATGTTAAGCCGAGACTCAAACTACGGCTATGCGGGATTTTCCTGGTGAGCCCCCGTGGGAGCTTGCGCCCTGCGCAAGGGTGGTACGCACGGGGACGGTTGCACAAGCGCGCATCTGATAGAATAACCAGCACACAAACGGTATCGCTAACGTGACGAGCGGCCCATCCGCGGAGTAACCAGCGAGTCACGAGCGAGTCTTCGCAGACATGACCTCTCGTAAGCCCACACCACGCATGGCAAGGCAAACTCCAACGCTTGAGCACGTCGCCAAGCTTGCCGGGGTGTCGCAGATGACCGCGTCGCGCGCGCTCAATGGACGCCCGGGCGTGTCGCGCGAAACGCGCGACGAAGTACTGAGAATCGCTTCGGACATCGGCTATGTCGTGAACCGCACCGCCCAGAAACTCTCGGGCGGGCGCAACGGCATCATCGGCATCATTACGCCCACGCTCGACACGCAGTTCTCGAGCGAACTGGTGCTCGGCGCGGGCCGCGCGGCACGCGGCGCGGGCATGGAAATGCTCGTGTACACCGTGTTCGACGAAGACCGCCATACGCATCACGACCTGCTCGGGTTGATCCAGCAATTTTCCGACGGCATTCTCGCCATCCTGCCGCGCGAATCGCTCTGCCTCGAAGCCCTCGCCACGGCCAAAGTGCCCGTAGTGGTGGTCGATCAGCGCGGCACGCTCACGGGCTTTCCTTCGGTGTCCGTCGACAATTACGGCGGCGCCTGTCTCGCGGTCGAGCATCTCGCGGAACTCGGCCACAAGCGCATTGCGTTTCTCGCCGGCGACGAAACCATCGAAGGCGTGCGCGACCGCCAGCGCGGCTATCGCGACACCCTCGCCAAGCTCGGCCTGCCACGTGAAGACGCGCTGGTCGCCGCGGGCGACCTCTCGCAAATGATGGCGTTCGACGTCACGTTCGACCTGCTCAATCTCCCCGATCCACCCACCGCGATCTTCACGGCCAACGACCAGAGCGCGTTCGGCGTGATCGCCGCAGTCAGGGAAGCAGGCCTGCGCGTGCCCGACGACATTTCCGTGATCGGGTTCGACGATATCCCCATGTCCGAGCAGTTTCATCCTGCCCTCACTACGATTCGCCAGCCGTTTCAGCAAATGGCGCGTTCGGCGGTCAATACGCTGCTCGCGCAGATCGCCGGCATCGACGCCGCTTCGCAGCGCATCACGCTGCCTGCCGAGCTGGTGGTGCGCGACTCGACCGGACCGGTGCGAGCGCGCCACCGCCGCTCGCGTCACCAGATCGTTTCGACGTAAGTCGAGGCGCGCACCTTCGCATCGGAGGTCACGAGCGCGCCGCCATGCGTGCGGGCGGTCGCAACGATCAGCCTCTGATGCGAAGTGAGCGCGGGCGGCAGCGTCGCCGCCCGGAACGCAATTTCCGAATCGACCGGAATCAGGCGCACGCCATCCAGCTTCAGAAACGTCGAGAGCCAGCTACGGGCATCCATGGAAAGCCCCAGGCTGCCCGCCTTCACGAACTCCGCGATTTCCAGCGCGCTGATGGCTGAAATGAGGATCTCGCCGCCGTCGAGTTCACGGTCGATCGCATCGTGCGCGGCCTGACTCAGCGCTTTCTGTTTGCCGAGCCAGCACACGAGCGCAAGCGTGTCGAGCGTGATCATTACTCTTCCTGCTCGGCGGGAACCGGTGCAAGCGCGTGCTTGAGATTGAAATGCGTGATCGACGCGCGCAGCAGCTCGAGCGGATTCTCCGTCTTGCTGCGATACGGCCGGATTTCAATGGTGGGTTGTCCCCGGTCCGTCACGACGACGGTTTCGCCCAGCGTTTCGACCTGGCGGAACAGCTCGCAGGCGCGGGACTTGAAAATGGCTTTAGATACTCGCTTTTCCATGACGCTCTCCACCCATCAAAATTCTATCGGATTTTTATTGCATCGGGTCGTTGCGCACGCAACGAAATCGCGCTTCGCACCCCAATGGCTCTTTATCGGCGTTGCCCAACCGTTTCCTGCCTGAACTACGCCCTGCACCGGTATATCTCGCACCAACGAACTGCGGGTTTTTACCGGTAACATGTTTCGCCCGAATCCGCCCCGCGGCCCTTGCGCTTTCATATAATCGGTCTGTCTGATGGATGCCCGTCAAGCAGCCCGAGTTGTGATCGAGCGACCCGCGAGGCACGACAACAGGGTGTGTTGCTTGCCGGCGGATATGCGCGAGTAGCGGTGTACGCTTCGCTTGCCGATACGGACGCTGCCGCAGGAAAGCGGAGCGTTGGGGGAGGTGATTACCTTTGCTGCAGACCATCGATTAAGCAGAAACATAATAACGTTACCCTTAACGTTAATTCATGTTAAATGCCCGCTTCCGGCGCCGCCATGCGTGGTTTACCTGGGCTTGGCGAATCGACGCGGAGTCCGCGTAAACCGCGCCGGATCCCGGCCCAGTAAGGAAAGAGCGCCTGGAAAGCTGGCCACAGGGTACTGCAAAAAAGTACCGTTCCGGCTAACGTTAAAT
The DNA here is from genome assembly GCF_040965835.1 of Paraburkholderia sp. BR10872. Lineage (NCBI taxonomy): Bacteria > Pseudomonadati > Pseudomonadota > Betaproteobacteria > Burkholderiales > Burkholderiaceae > Paraburkholderia > Paraburkholderia sp. BR10872. The sequence goes on along the minus strand of NZ_JBFRCN010000013.1, from coordinate 129,627 downwards.
GGGCGGTAAGAAAAGTCGTAACGCCGATTCGCGACACTCATAATCATCCCTGCCCCCATATCGTCACACTCGCTGGTCCGGCTCATCCGGCGGCGGCTTCGTCGCAGGCTCCGCGTCGAAATGAACGATAAACGCATGCAGCGGCTCGCGCCGTTTCTCCTGGCGGTCGCGTTGCGACTCGCGCTCCCTCTCCGTCACATCGCGCGTTTCATCGGACGTCGCGGCCTGCCCGCTGCGCGCATTGACAGCGGACGCGAAATCGTCCTTCGACCCTTTGTTCGTCATGGCACTCTTCCCCGACCAAACCGGCACGTCAAACGACGGCTTGAACGTGCTCTCCCACCTGGGGACGCTCGAACGCCACCGCGTCGCCTTTCGCATCGAACAGCGTGACCGCGGACGAGGCCACCTTGATGGCCACGCGCGCGCCCGGCTCGTATTGCGCGTCCTTCTTGTCGAGCTTGAGCGCGACGGCGTGCGCCATGCCGTCGAGACGCGCGTGCAGGATCGAGACATCGCCCAGATGTTCGACCAGCTCCACGCGAGCGGCGATGCCTTCGTCCGCGAAGCCGATGCTCAAGTGTTCGGCGCGCACGCCCAGGGTCAATTCGCCATTGAGTGCGCGATCCGGGCGGCCCGACAACGCGATACGGTGGCTCGCTCCCGCAAGCGCGAGGACGGTCTGCACGCCGTTTTGCGACACGACCGTCGCGCCGAGCATGTTCATCTGCGGCGAACCGATGAAGCCGCCGACAAAACGGTTCGCGGGCCGGTCGTACAGATCGAGCGGCGCGCCCGTCTGCTCGATGTTCCCCTTGTTGAACACCACGATCTGCTCGCCGAGCGTCATCGCCTCGACCTGATCGTGCGTGACGTAAATGATCGTCGTGCCGAGTTCCCGATGCAGCTTCGCGAGTTCGATGCGCATCTGCACGCGCAGCGCCGCGTCGAGATTCGACAGCGGCTCGTCGAACAGAAAGACGCGCGGCTTGCGCACGATCGCGCGGCCAATCGCGACGCGCTGCCGCTGGCCGCCCGAGAGCGCCTTCGGCTTGCGCTCGAGCAGGTGCGTGATCTGCAGGATTTCGGCAGCGCGGCCCACGACCTCGCGTACTTCGCGCTTCGATTTGCCCGAGAGCTTCAGCGAAAAGCCCATGTTCTCCGCAACCGTCATATGCGGGTAGAGCGCGTAGCTCTGGAACACCATCGACACGCCGCGGTCCACAGGCTGCAGATCGTTCACGCGTAGGCCGTCGATCAGAATGTCGCCGCCGCTCACTTCCTCGAGCCCGGCGATCATGCGCAGCATGGTCGACTTCCCGCAACCCGACGGCCCGACGAATACCGTGAACTGTCCATCAGGAATATGAAGATCGATGCCCTGAATGATCTGCGGACCTTCGCCATACGTCTTCACGACGTTGCGCAATACGAGTTCGCCCATTGTTATGTCCTCCTTAGTACGCTTGATCGGCGGCGGCATGTTCCGCGATGACCTTGCCATACCAGTGCGCGCTGTCTTTCAGCGTCCGCTTCTGGGTCTCGTAGTCGACGTACACCATGCCGAAGCGCTTGTCGTAACCGGACGCCCATTCGAAGTTGTCCAGCATGCTCCATGCAAAATAGCCGGCCACGTCCACGCCTTGTCGTGCGGCTTCGGACAATGCGGCGAGGTGCAGATCGAGGAAACGGATGCGGTCGGTGTCCTGCACGCGGCCGTTTTCGAGCACGTCTTTCGACGCGCAGCCGTTCTCGGTGATGAAGATCGGCGGCAGCTTGTACTCGGCATTGAGCTTCGTGAGCAGTTCGGTCAGACCTTCCGGGTAGACTTCCCAGTCCATGTCCGTGAAGCCGTGCACGCCCGGTGGACGCTTGTTGCCCGAAGCGCTCGCGAAGATACGCGTGTAGTAGTTGATGCCGAGGAAGTCGAGCGGCGTGCCGATGATGTCGAAGTCGCCTTCGCGAATCACCTCTTGCGGGCCGTTCGCGCCATACCATTGCAGCGCTTCGGCCGGATATTCGCCCTTGAAGATCGGGTCCATGTACCAGCGGACGAACTTCGCGTATTCGAGCGATGCGGCTGCGAGGTCTTCAGGCGCGTCGGTCGCGCCGTGTGCCGGCGACTGGTTGAGCACGATGCCGAGCGGCGCCTTCACACCATCGGCGCGCATGGCCTGAACGGCCAGGCCGTGCGAAAGCAGCAGATGATGCGCCACGTGCGCAGCCTTCTTCAGGTCGGCATTGCCCGGCGCGAAGTAGCCCGTTGCGTTGCCGAGCCATGCGGTACACCAGGGCTCGTTGTGCGTGGCGATCGACGCCACGCGGTCGCCCAGCACACTGCCGATCTTGCGGGCGTAGTCGGCGAAACGATAAGCCGTATCGCGGCTTTCCCAGCCGTTTTGCTCCGTCTGCAATGCTTGCGGCAAGTCCCAGTGATACAGCGTCGCGAACGGCTGGATGCCGCGCTCGAGCAAGCCGTCGACCAGACGCTCGTAGAACGCGAGGCCCTTTTCGTTGTACGCGCCGCGGCCATCCGGCTGCACGCGCGGCCATGCAATCGAAAAGCGATAGGCGTTGACGCCCATTTGCGCCATCAGATCGAGATCTTCCTCGAGGCGATGGTAGTGATCGCAGGCCACGTCGCCGCTTTCGCCTTTCACGACCTTGCCGGGCACGCGGCAGAACGTGTCCCAGATCGATTCGCCACGGCCGTCCTCACGGGCTGCGCCTTCTATCTGATACGAGCTGGTGGCCACACCCCAGACGAAATTTTTCTTGAATTGAAACGTCGACATAACGGTAGGTATCCTGAATAGTCGTGTCCGCTCTTGCTCGAGCGGCATGAAATGAACGAAGCGAAACTCAAGCCTTGACCGCGCCGGTCGTCAAACCGTCGATCAAGCGCCGCGAGGTGAAAGCGAACAGCACCAGCAACGGCACCACGGCGACCGCCGAGCCTGCCATTACCGCGCCCCAGTCCGAATTGGTCGGGCTTTGCAAAATGCGCAGCGCGAGGGGCAGCGTGTACATCGAGGGCGAACGCAGCACCACGAGCGCCGAGAGGAAGTTATTCCAGGCCTGAATGAAGCTGATGAGCCCGAGCGTGCCCAGTGCCGGCCCAAGCAGCGGCAGCACGATGCTCCAGTAGATGCGGAACTCGCCGCAGCCGTCGATGCGCGCCGCCTCGATCAGGTCGGACGGAATGGCCGACGCGATGTACTGGCGCATGAGGAACACGCCGAGCGCGGCAGCCGCGCCGGGCACGTAGAGCGCGCGCGGCTGATTGATCCAGCCGAGCAGATTCATCGTCATAAAGGTCGGAATCATGCTGAGGAACGGCGGCACCAGCATGGCCGTGAGCGCGACGGCAAAGAGCGTCTTCTTGAAGCGGAACTCATACATCGCAAACGCGTAACCGGCCATCGAGGTGACGAGCAGGGTCAGCACGGTCTGGATCGTGGCCGTATAAAAACTCCAGCCCAGATTGCGCCAGAACGGAATGTGACGCATGAGCGACGCCATGTTGTCGAGAAACGCGTTGCCGAACCACAGCGGCGGCGGCATCGAGAAAATTTCGGAACTCGTATGTGTAGCGAAGACGAACATGAACCAGAACGGCGAGAACATCAGCACCGCGCCCGCCAGCACGACGGCGTAGCCCGTATAACGCGCCTTGTTTTTCGACAGTTTCATCGCTGTGCCTCTTCTTTCATGCCGCTGCGGTGGAAAATGCGCGTGTTGAGCCACATCAGCGCGGAAATCGTGATAAAGAGCAGCCACGCAATCGAACTGGCCGTGCCGAAGTCGCCGTCGTGGAATGCCGTGCGATACATGTAGACCGCCGTCGTCAGGCCGGACTGGCTTGTGCCCATGCCTTCGTTCGGGAGCAGGATGAACGGCTCTTCGAACAGTTGCAGCCCACCGATGATCGAAAGCGTGACCGCGAAGAAGATCATCGGCTTGAGAAGCGGAATCGTGATGCGCGTGAACTGTTGCCAGCCATTGGCGCCGTCGATGCGCGCCGCTTCGTAGAGATCCTTCGGAATGGTTTGCAGCGCGGACAGATAAAGCACCGTATTCCAGCCCACGTAGCGCCAGAAGACGACGACGGAAACCGCCGGCTTCACGTTCGCGGGGTTATACAGCCACTCGATCGGTTTCGAAGGCACGATCCAGTGCAGCCCCGGAATCTTGCCGATCTCGGCGATCGCGAGATTGATCATGCCGAAGTCGGTCGAATACAGCGACGAGAAGATCAGCGCGATCGCCACGCTCGACGTGATGAAAGGCAGGAAATACAGCCCGACCACGAAATTGCGCCAGCGGCGAAATGCGGTTTGCAGAAAGAACGCCAGCGGCAGCGCAATGAGGTGCTGCGGCACGCCGGACATGACCGCCATCGAAGCCGTGTTGTAGAGCGATTTCCAGTACCACGGGTCCGTCAGCGTGAAGGTGAAGTTCGACAGGCCCACCCACTTCATGCTCGCCAGACCCGCTGTCGCGTCCCAACTCTGGAACGAGAGATACAGCGAAAACAGCAGCGGAAAGGCCAGGAACACGACGAACAGCAGAAAAAACGGCGCGAGAAAGAGGTACGGTGCAATCTTGACCGGATTGAACCGCGGCTTGCCACGAGCGTGGGCGAGCGGCGCGTGCGTATCGGGCACGAGCCCTTCCCGGGAAACCTGTTCAGTTGTGGGCAGAGGAGAGTTCATCAATAATTCCGTCCATTCGGGCGTGGCCGGCCGGGGCGACCGGCCACGCTGTTGCAGCGGGCTTCAAAGCGCGGCAATGCGTGCCGCGCCGTTTCATCAGAGCCGCTTAACGGCGGACACGATGCGTGATTTCAGCCTGTGCTTCCTGCAGCGCCTGGTGGATGTCCTCGTTGCTGTCGACCACCTTGTCGAGCGCCGAGTGGACCGCCTCTTCGGCAACCTGGTCATACTTGCTGCGCTGGATCGCCGGGATATGCGCGGCCGCATCGCGCCAGATCAGGCGTGCCTTCTCGTTGCCGAGGAACGCCACCGGCTGCGCGAAGAAGTCGTCGTGCTGCGCCGAAAGCAGCGCCGGGAAGGCGTCGATCGAGCGGAACGAAGCGAGCTGCTCGTCCGGGCGCGTCGTCAGGAACTTGATGAATTCCCACGACAGCTGCTTTTGCGTGGCCTTCACCGGAATCGACCAGAACGTGCCGCCGAACGATGCATAAGCGCCGTCGGGCAGATTCGTTGCGCGCCACAGGCCCTTCGTATCCGGCGCGATCCACGAGGAGAGGTGGCCGCCGAGCCATGCGCCCATCATTTGCGTGGCGACCGTGCCGCGCTTGAAGCTTTCGGCCCATTCGTTCGACCACGGCGTGATCTTCGCGTCGAGGCCGAGATCACGCGCCTTCTTCGCCAATTCGAATGCCTTCACGAAACGCGGCGAGGTCACGACCGGATTACCGGCCTTGTCGAAGTACACGCCATCGCCTTCCTTCAGGTCGGCGCGAATATAGATGTCTTCGATATCGCGCGACGACGCCATCAGGTACGCGCCGGTCGCCTTCTTGATCTTCTGCCCGGCCGCCAGATACGACTCCCACGACTTGGTCAAGTCGGCTTCGGTCACGCCTGCCTTGTCGAGAATGTCCTTGCGGTAGAACAGCGTGCCCGGGCCGATATCGCCCGGCATGCCGACAATCTGTCCGTCCTGCGTCGTAGCCTGCGCGAACGTGTAGTTGATGAACTGGCTCTTGTACTGGCCTGCGTTATAGGGCGGCTTCGCCAGGTTCTCGAGACCGCCGCCCGCTGCGAAACGGCCAATGAAGCCGACTTCGACGGCCATCACGTCGGGCAGGTCCGAGCTCGTTGCGAGCGCGGTGGTCATGGCGTTGTGGTGATCGGCGATCGCCAGCGACGACACCTTGATGTCGACGTCCGGATGCAGCTTCTTCCACGCGGGAATCGCGTCCTTGATTTCCTGGTCGAGCTTCGGAAACACCGCGACGGTCAGCGTGGTGCTGGCATGCGCAGCCACGGTAGCCAGGCTGAGCAAAACTGCAGCGGCAGTGCCTGAAAAACGGAAATTCATTACATGTCTCCTGGTGAAACGTTTGTGAGTGACGTTCAATTGCTCCCCTGCTGCTACGAACTACTTCCCCTGTTGTATTCATTCGCAGTGCCTGACGCCCTGCTTGCCGCGCTCATCTGTTTGAAAGCGCTTTCACCGCAAAACTAAAAAAACGGCCCGATCTGGATTCGAACCTTATGCACCCGTCTCTCCCGGGCTCGGCGACGGCCCGATGCGACGCGTCGTCTCGCGCGTCACCAGCGTGAGCGGAATGGGGCTCAGTGTGATGGGCTGCTTGCGGATCATCTGCACGATGCCTTGCGCGGCGAGACGGCCGATTTCATAGGTCGGCTGGCGCACTGTCGTCAGAGGCGGCGTCATGTACGAAGAAGTCGGCAGATCGTCGAAGCCGACCAGCGACACATCTTCGGGCACGCGTACGCCGCGGCGGAACATCGCGAGACGCGCGCCGTACGCGGTCTGGTCGTTCGCGCAGAACACCGCGCTCAACGACGGCCGGCGCATCAGCAGCCGCTCCATGGCGGCGAGCCCGCCCGTTTCGAGGTAATCGCCCTGCTCGACCAGATCGGCGTCGAAGCCGATACCCGCTTCTTCCAGGGCGATGCGGTAACCGTCGAGACGCTCGATCGCGTCCTCGTGACTGCTCGGGCCGGCAATGAACGCGATCTCGCGGTGGCCCTGCTCGATCAGATGGCGGGTCGCGTCGCGTGCGCCCTGCAGGTTGTCGATCGGCAGGCCAGCGAGCGCCGTGCCGTTTTGCACCGAGCGCCCAAGTACGAGCATGGGCGCGTAGCGCGAGTATTCGGTGAGCGTCGATTCGTCGAGTTGCGCATGCAACAGAATGATGCCGTCCACGCGGCGCGCGATGAATTCTTCGAGGCGCGCCTTTTCGTCGACGACATTCCAGCGGCTGCTCACGAAAATCGGCGTGAAGCCCGGCTCGGAAAGCGCCTCTTCGATACCGCGCAGCCACTCGGCGTAAAACGGGCTCGACACGGCTTGTGTCAGGACACCGATAGTTTCGGTGCGGCCGCTCGCAAGACTGCGCGCCAGCACATTCGGACGATAGTTAAACCGCGCGATCGCCTCTTCCACCGCGCGCTGCTTTTCGGGGAGAACACGCGCGGTGCCGTTCAGGATGCGCGACACCGTGCTCGGAGACACGCCGGCTGCGCGCGCAATTTCTTCCAGCGTCACGTTGGGACCCGGAGTGGGTCCGCTCTGGACACTGGGCGCGCCGGGTGCTTCGTTGGTGCCGTCGGTCATGAGTTCCGCCTGAACATTTGCATGAAAGCGCTTTCAAACACTAAAAAAAGCGCTCCCGGATACGAATTCGAAGGGGCTAAAAGAACGCAGAAAAAGCAGCCGGTGCGACCAGGGTGGAGGAGAGATCGCACCGGCCTCTCTATGTAGAGAATTAAGCAGTACCTAACACAAAGAGATCACAACAACTACAGGTCAAACGAAGTCAAATCAGAACATGTGCATGATGCCCGCGAACACGCCGGTCTGGCTGTGGCCGTAGTTCGGGTTGTCGTTCGAAGACGTGCCCGTCGTCGCGTCGAAGTTGTTGTTGCCGTACGAACCGTTGCCAAGGTTGATGTTCGACGTCGAGCTGTTGTGCACGTAGCCGGCTTCCGCGTACAGGAACGTACGCTTCGACAGGTTGTACGTCGTACCGAGCGTGAACAGCGTGGCGTTGCCGTTGCCGTTGTTCGCGTTCGCGTGGAACACCGCAGCCGTGATCGCCGAAGCGTCGTTCACCTGCCAGCCAGCGCCGATCCACTCGTGGTCCACCGTCGTCGGTGCGCGCACGCCAGCCGGCTGCGACGCGTCGGTCACGCCCATGCTTGCGTTGGTGGCGCTCGGTGCGCTCAAATGCTGGTAGCCAGCGTAGATCTTCACCGGACCGATCACGTACGTGCCGCCAGCGAGAATCGAGCGCGAAGCCGAATACACGTTGTTGAACGAACCGTCCGCGCCGCGGACTTCGTCATAGATCACACGGAAATCGCCGCTGCCCCAGGTATAGATGCCTTCGATCGCGTTCGTACGGCCCTGGCCCGTCGGGACGCCCTTGGCGTTGACCGGTGCCGAGTTCCAGCTCGTGTTGTTGGTCAGCGAATACTGGCCCTTGAACACGAGACCGCCGAACAGCGTGGGCGAATCATATTCCGCGCCGTTGCTCGTGCTCGCCCAGTTGCGGCCGCGCACCAGCGTCGAAATCGCGTAACGCTGCATCAACTGCGGGTCCGCACCCCAGCTGTCCTGCGAAAGTTCGCCGGCGCCGAGATTACCCATCTTGAACAGACCGAAACGGTCGTTGCTGAAGCCCACCGTGGCGTGACGACCGAACAGGTTGCCTGCCGAGGCGCCCGTCATCGTATTGAGCTGGCCTTCCAACTGGAACACCGCCTTCGTGCCGCCGCCGAGATCTTCCGAACCCAGCAAGCCGAACCAGGAGCAACCCCAGTCGCCGCTCTGTGCCGAGAACCTGTTACCGCCCGGCAGGCCGGTTTCGTACTGCACGCCGTTGTCGATACGGCCATACAGTGTGACGCTGCTTTGCGCGTGCGCCATCGTCGTCGCAGCTGCCATCACCGACAATGCAATAAGCTTCTTTTTCATTAGCTATCCTATATATATTTTGGCGTCTCCAAACCGCGCAGGTCGCGTGCGCTCTACACGTTCCCTACCAGGCTGCCTCACTGAAATGTTCCGAATCACATTTCGAGGCGATTATAGGGACGCCCCTGCCCCGTGTATCGAACCGGCGGGCTAGGGAAAACGCTGTTACCGATAACAGTTGCGCGCCGCGCGGCCCCGGAGTAGGCCCCTGCTTTGTGACCATTCCGTTATGGTCATAAAGCTCGCAACTCCGTTTGCGGTGGTGAGGGAAAATATGCGCAGCGAGGGAAATGTACCGAACAGCCGTGCTACTTCGGCCAAATCGCGCTTGACAGCGCTTTCAAAAGCGACGCTCTGACGTTGTGAAGTTGCAACGGCGACACGAGAGTTTCTTGCCTGTTGCGTCCGCAGCGTTGCAAATCTGCTGATAGCGCTGTCACCAGCAGGCCTGGGCAATAGCGACTATGATCAAGGTATACCCTGCCGGGCAACGAGTCGAGATTCTCCGGTAAGCACATTCAGCGCGGGCGTTGAATCAATCCCGCGGGCTTTCCGGCTTTAGACCATCGCGCCAACGCAATTCCCCGCGCCTCGACTCCCGCTGTTCCCCGCCACGTCGCGCGCGACGTCCCGTCCGAACGCAATGCACCAGCACGCACCAGCGCAACTTTCGCCGGGCGACGGCGCTTCCGTTCCATGCCCGGCTGGCGGAACCCCTGACGCGTCCTTGCGGTGACCATTGCACCGCGCACTGCGCGGGCTGGTTTGCCCTCTGACTTCCGCGGCCCTGCGTTGAAGAAGGACCGGAAGACTTGCTGCCGGATGTGACCGGCATTTTTGCCACACTGCAAGGAGGTATCGTGAAAGCCATCATCACTTCCACGCTCGCATTGCTGATTTCCAGCGCCATGGTGCCGGCCGCACAGGCTCAAACCGACTCAGGCGCGAGCAACCCGCAACTCGCGCACAACGTCCGGGTCGCTTTTGCGCGTAATGGCGTCAACACTTCTCATATCTTTGTCTTTGCTCGCGGGGGCACCGTCACGCTGCTCGGATGGGTCGACGCGCACGAACAGGTCGCGCTGGCCGAGCGCAGCGCGGCTTCGGTCGAGGGCGTGCAATCGGTGGACAGTTGGCTTGCGCGTGGACGCTGAGGTCAATGCGATCGAATGCATCGCCGCGCGGACGGCGCGCTTCTCGTCCGCGCGCCGTTCTTTATCGATCGCGCTGCGCGATGCCGTGTCTGATCCGTTTGATCCAGCCGCCGCGCCCATAGTCGGTCTGCTGCAGAAACACGGCAATCACGATGATCAGGCCTTTGAGGACTAGCTGGGTGTTGCTGTCGATATCGTTGAGCAACAGGATGTTGCCGAGGAAGCCGAATATGAGGACGCCCGCCACGGTGCCCGATATCCGTCCGACTCCGCCGGCCAGGCTCGTGCCGCCAATCACAACGGCCGCAATCGCATCGAGTTCCCAGCCGGTTCCGGCATCGGCCTTCCCCTGGCGGTACTGCGCCGCATAGAGCACACCAACGAGCGCCGAGAGCAGGCCGGAAATGGCGTAGGCCATCAGCTTGTAGCGGTTGACGTCGAGCCCTGAAACCACGGCGCATTTCTCGTTGCCGCCTATCGCGTACAGATATTTGCCGAACACCGTGCGGTTCATCACGAAGCTGAAGACGAGCGCGATCACGAGAAAGAAAAGCGCAGGCACGGGAATCAGATTGAACAGCAGCGCGCGCAGATTCTCGATTTCGGCGGTCGCATTCGTTCCGCTATAAATCGAATAGACGGCGGTGTCCTGCCCGGCGATCAGCCGCGCGGCGCCGAGCACGCCGACCATCGCCGCGAGCGTGACGATGAACGGTTGCATGCGCCCCCGCGTGATGATCCAGCCGTTGATGCTGCCTACCGTGAAGCCCGCAAGCGGCACGATCCAGAGCACGCCGGCGAGCGGCATGCGGTGCGCCGCGTGCAACGCGATATACAGGCACGCCAGCGCCGCGCACAGCAGCGCAATGCCGCCGCGCACCGCGCGTGTGGCGCCCATATGCGCGCGATGCGAACGCAGCGGCCTGCGCCATGCTCCGAGCACGATGAACACGATCGAGAACACGGCAATCGCATTGAGCACGAGCGAGGCGTAAGTCGCCCGGTTCCATCCCTCGGTAGTCAGCAGCATGGCGGTCAGCACGCTGCCGAGGCCCATGATCGCGCCGACGGAAAGATCGATACCCGCGGTGATGATCACGAGCGTCATGCCGATCGACATCACCCCGACGTTGGCGACCTCGCGAAACACGTCGGAGATATTGGCGCTGGAAAGAAAGATGTTGCTGCCATCGGTCGAGTGAGGCGAAGTGAACGCGCCCACCACGAGCAACAGGATCAGCCCCAGATAGTACTTCAGGTGCGTCATGAGCGTGCTGATTTGACGCCTGCGCGTGGGCGCGTCCGGCTCGGCGACATGGTCCTGCACATGCAGCATGGTCAGTCTCCAGTCAGTATCGATTCAAGGCGAAGCAAGATTGATCAGCAGGTCGCCGGAAAAATCGCTGCGCGGTACGATCTGTTTGGCGCGCCCTTCGCACAGCACGAGAATGCGGTCGCACAACAAGGTCAATTCGTCGATTTCCGAACTGGCGATCAGCACCGTCACGCCCGAGCGCGCCGCGTCGAGTATCTGGCGATAGATCTCCGCTTTGGCGGCGACGTCGACGCCGCGCGTCGGTTCGTCGAGCAGCAGGATGCGTGGCTTCGTCATCAGCCATTTGCCGATAATGAGCTTCTGCTGATTGCCGCCCGACAAGCTACTGGCGCTTTGCGCGAGGCTGCGATGCTTGACCCGCGAGGCCCGCGCCTGTTCGGCGGCCCAGCCGCACAGCCTGCGCCGCCGGTAGAATGGAAAGCCGGGCACGCGCGGCAACGACGGCAGCACGAAATTCGCTTCGAGCGACTGGTCGAGCACGAGGCCATCCTTCTTGCGGTCTTCGGTCACGAAGGCAAGACCCGATTCTGCGGCTTCGTTCGGCGACCTGAATGACCGGTTCCGCCCGGCAATGGCAATGGCGCCCTCCTGCTGGTAGGCCGAAATCCCGTAGATGGCTTCGAGCACTTCGGTCTTGCCCGCGCCGAGCAGACCCGAGAGGCCGAACACTTCGCCCTCGCGTACCGCAAACGACACGTCGCGCACCATCGCGCGCGCCGGTCCCCACAGCGACAGATTGCGCACTTCCACACTCGTGCTGCGAGCGCGTGGCGCCTCGTCCGCGCCGCGCTCGGGCGGCGCGAAGTCCTTGCCGATCATCATCGAGACGAGTGCCGTCGAGGACTCCACCTGGGCGACCGGCAGCGTCGAGATGCGCCGGCCGTCACGCAGCACGGTCACGCGGTCGGCCACGGCGAAGACTTCGCCCAGCCGGTGGCTGATCAGCACGATGCCCATGCCGCGTTCGCGCAGTTGCCGCGTGAGCGTGAGGAGTGCGGAGGTCTCCGCGTCGGAGAGCGCCGAGGTCGGCTCGTCCATGATCAGCACCCGAGCTTCGGCCACCAGCGACTTGGCAATTTCCACGAGTTGTTTTTCGCCCACCCGCAGCGCGCCGACCAGCGTATCGGGACTCGCGCGAAAGCCCAGTTGGCCGAGTACGCTGCGCGCTGCCGCGCGCATGGCGCGCCGGTCGGGAAAGCCCCAGCGCGTGCGCGGTTCCTTGCCAAGGAATATGTTGTCGACGGCGGAAAGCGTATCGACGAGATTCAACTCCTGATGAATGACCGCGATCCCTGCATCGATCGCGTCGTTGACGCTCGCGAGGCGCGTGGGCACGCCCCGCACGCGTATCGTGCCGCTGTCGGGCGTATAGAGCCCGCCCAGCATCTTCATCAGGCTCGACTTGCCCGCGCCGTTCTCGCCGACGAGCGCATGCACCTCGCCCGCTACGACATCGAAGTCGACGCTCGACAACACGGCGCTGCCGTTGAACGAAATCGACAGGCCAGCCGCCTCGATGAGCGGCGCGGTGGCGGTGGCATTCATTCAGGAGTGGCTAGCAATATACGCCTTGGCGTTGTCCGCAAAGATACCCTGGGTCGGCAACGTCACCTTCTTCGGGATCTTTTCGCCGTGCAGGAGCTTGAGCGCCTGGCGTATGCCTTCGGCGCCGGGCGTGGGGTACATGAACGTGCCGGCAAGCAGGCCTTGCGAGACCCACGTCGCGCCCTCCTGCGGCAACCCGTCGATGCCCACGAACTTGATGCTCTTGTCGCGCCCCGCGTCCTTGGCCGCGAGATAGGCGCCGTAGGCCATCGGATCGTTGTGCCCGTACACCACATCGATTTTCGGATTCACGCGCAACACCGTCTTCATGTACTCGTACGCCTTGTCCTGCTTCCAGTCGCAGTCCACGCGTTCGCCAACGAGCTTGATGCCCGACTCCTTGCCGATCACGCTCGCCGCGCCGTCGTGGCGGTCGTGCGCCGGCTGCGCGCCGAAGCCGCCCCAGACCTCGACGAGATTGCCCTGCGCGTGACCCGGGCCGCCCATCAGCTTGACGATGAATGCGCCGGCTTCGCGGCCGATCTGCACGTTGTCGCCGCCGATGAACTGCGTATAGGATTCGCCGTTCACCTCGCGGTCGAGCACGAACACAGGAATGCCCGCCTTATAGGCCTTTTCCACCACGCCGGTCAGCCCGGCCGACTCCTTTGGCGAAATGAAGATCGCATCCATTTTCTGGGCAATGAAATTCTCCATGTCCGCATTCTGCTTGTCGGTGCGGTCGCCGGCGTCGGCAATGATCAGATCGACCTCGGGATGCTTCGCGGCTTCGGCTTTCATGTCCTTGTTGAACTGCACTCGCCAGGGCTCGACCGTGGTCACCTGCGAGAAGCCGAAGCGGTATTTCTTCTGCTGCCCGAACGCGGGCGCACTGAGCGTCCCGAGAAGACCCGCTGCGCCGGCAAGCGGCACGGCGACCAGACCCGCAACCAGAATGCGTCGTTGACTGTCCATTGCCCTGTCTCCTTTGTTGTCTGAACCGGGCGGCGCGTGCGGCCGGCCTCGGGTGCTGCGAAAAATAAAACGTTATAGCGGCGGCGCGGCGGAGGCGCGCGCCGCTTCGCCCCATTCGTCATACCGCACCGGGCCCGTGCTGTCGCGCACGCGCAAGTCGGCACGCATGCGCAAGTGCACGATCTCCGGGCTCTCGCCCAGCAACTGCTTGTGCAGGAGATGCCAGATGGCGCGGGCAATCGCTTCGGCGGGCTGACGAATCGAACTGATGCCGGGGCGCAGTACCGACATCCACGGCGCGTCGTCGAAGGAAAGCAGCGAGATGTCGTCCGGCAGTTGCAGGCCCGCATCGCGGATCGCCCGCAGCGCGCCGAGCGTCGCGACGTTCGCGCCTGTGAAGAGCGCAGTGGGGCGTTCGCGCGCGGCGAGCACGCCGAGCGTCGTCGCGTGGCTTTCGGTATCGCTCATGCCGCACACCACGACGTTGGCGTGCTGCGCCAACCCGGCGCGCTGCATTGCGTCCTGGTAGCCCTGGGCCCGCTCGCGGCTGTTCACGAGATCGAGCGCATTGACGATGAACGTGATGCGGCGGTGACCGAGCGCGATCAGATGCGCGGTACCGTCCATCGCCGCACGATGACTGTCGGTCGTGACCGTGTTGGCGGGAAAACTGTTGTCCACGCGATCGGCCATCACGAGCGGCACGTCGCATTCCCGCAGTTCGCTGATTGCGTGCTCGTAGCCGTGGCACGGAATGATGATCATGCCCGCGACCTGGCGCGAGAGGACGAAGCGGATGCGCTCCGCTTCGCGCTCCGGGTCCTCCTGGGCGTGCGCGAGGATGAGCCGGTAACCGGATTCGAGCGCGTGGTCTTCGAGCGCGCAGACGAGTTCGATGAAGAACGAATTGGTCAGGTCGGGCACGACAAAACCAATCGACGTGGAGCGGCAACTGCGCAGTTCGGCGGCCAGACTATTGCGCCGGTAGCCGAGCTTGCGAGCCGCCTCCCAGACCTGGCGCTGGCGCGCTTCGCTCACGTTTGCGGCACCCGCGAGCACCTTCGACGCCGTGCCCAGCGAGACTCCCGCCGCATTCGCGACGTCCTTGAGCGTACTGGCACTTTTCTTGCGGTCGTCCATGCTGGTCTTTCCGCCCGAGGTGATGCGCCGGCGTTATCCGTCCGTTACCCGTCCGAACTGAAACGTTTCATAGAGTAGGAAATGGATTTTCAGGCTTCAAGGGAGGGTTTTTCCGGGTCGCCGGGGAGAGCGCGCGAGGACTAGCGGTAATTCACGAAGTTGATGATGTCGTTGAGAAAGCTCAGAGGTCGCCTATAAATAAGTAGCGAGACGGCGCCAAAGCCTTGTCTGGCAGGGGTTTCGCCCGACGCCCGTGCGGGTGCAGCGCGGTCTTGTAACGCATCCAGTGTGAAAGCGAAAGACCGGCGGGCTCAAAGCTGCCCACCCCGCGCCCTTCTCCCGTCTCAACGCGTATGCGCGCGGCAAGGCTCCTCATCGGAAGCCGCAATTCGATCAAAACGGACCGAGTTCATTGCGGTCGGTCGTAAGATCGCGGTCCTTTCGTCGCTTCTTGAAGTACTGCGGTCATCCGACGGCCGGTCTTGTTGGTCGGGCATCGGCCAACACAGTCAACAGCGCCGCAGACCTTATCGACTTGGCGTACGCCGAGTTCCGAGTCATTGGATTTGAGGAAGCCGCGTCAGAGAGAGATTGCGCCGGAAGCTACTTGTATTGCCGCAGCAATCTCGTCTTCGCTGCGCCCCCCATTGATTGCAATGCTTCCCCCAAAGACAAAGTGAGGAACCGAACGGACACCGGCATCGGCCGACTTGGCCGCTTCCTGCTCGACGCGGCGGTGCTGTTTGGGATCAAGTGCAATGGCACGCGCCTGATCGCGGTCGAAACCGTAGTCGGCTGCGATGTCGGCCAGCACGTCCGCATCGGCGATGTTCTTCGCTGCGATGAAATAAGCATGGGTGATTGCAACTGCGAGCCTGTGCTGCGTGCTACGCCCAGCGGCCGCCAGAATCAGCGCATGAGCAGCTTGAGTCGGATAGGTCCAGAGTTGGCGGCCAAGATCCAGGTCGAAGCCCGAAGCGCGAGCTTCTCCCTCGGGGCGAGCAAAGGCGACCTTCGGATCGGTTATGCCGTAGCGCGAACGCAGCAAGTCGGGAACATAGAGGCCACCTGCCGGCGCATCGGGCAGCAGCAGGACGGGATGCTGCCGAATGTCAACGGCCAGGTCGGGAAAACGCTCCGCCAGCACTTTGTCGAGACGGTGATGTCCGACGATGCACCACGGACATGTGATTTCAGTATAGAGATCTATTTGCATAACCATCCTCTCGTGATCTGGTCTTCGCGCTATGAATTTGAAGGTAGTTCGGCATCGATTCCGCTCAGTTGAACCGATACGTCCCACAGTCGTCTTGCGAGTTCTGGATTCCGCGCGTCCTGAGACGGAGTGCATTCACCAGAGGGGCCTCGCAATTCAGAAGTTCTCGTCGGCCCGTAATAGCCGCCGGACTTTATTTGTCCGGTCGCCGCCTGCAATGCACCCCACGCGCCCTGAGCCGGCGTATTGAAGAACAGGCCGATCAATGACATTGCGATGTTGCCCCACCAGCTATCGCGCGCAAGGTTGGTTCCAGCAAGGCCCGGATGGCAGGCCACTGCCGTAACAGGTATACCCGCCGCTCGCAGTCGCCGATCCAACTCAAAGATAAAAAGCAGATTCGCAAGCTTGCTGGCTGCATAGCGAGGCATCCACTTGTAACTCTTCTCCGCATCAAGATCGTCCCACTCGATCTTCGCGTCCTTGTGCAGGCCGCTGCTCGTGACAACGATGCGCGTCCCGGATGTTTCCGTGAGCTTGGGCAGCATGAGCGCAGTGAACGCAAAGCAACCAAGATGATTGACGCCGAATGTCAGCTCGAAGCCTTGCACCGTATGCTTTAGCTTCGGCCCTTGCACGCCCGCATTATTGATGAGCGCGTCGATGCGCGGTTCCTTTTCGGCCAGTTTTGCTGCGTTCCGCACGCTCGTCAGATCTGCGAGGTCAAGCGGCAGGAATGCGAGATTCGCTCCAGGGGTCTTCAGACGAATCCGGCTGATAGCCGCTTCCGCTTTCGACTCGTCACGGCACGCGAGAAGCACCCTGGCTCGCCGTGCCGCCAACGTACTCGCTATTTCAAAGCCTATGCCGGTGTTGGCGCCGGTGACGATAAAAGTCTTTCCCGATTGATCGGGTACATCAGCATGGGTGAATCCGCTCATGGAGTGAACCTTGTCGAGACGTTATTGCGTTAATGGTTAGCGATGCCTGGCGCGGCACGCACGAACTTCCTGTCGGTCACCTGGTCAACCAGGAACTTCGCAAGATTGCCTCTGGAGAGCTTCATGCTGAGTTTGGTTTTTCCATACCAACCTACATCCACGCTGCCATCCGCGGGACCATCCTTGAGGTTCGGAATGCGTACCAGTGTCCAGTCCAGGTCCGAATTGGCGACCAATTCGCCAGTCGCCTTGATGTCCTCATACCCTTTGCGCGCGATAACCTTGAACAACAGCGCGAACGCATGGGGTTTGAATGCAAAGCCATCCTTGGGATCGCGATAGGCAGCCGTAGAAATCTGGATAAGACGGCGCACGCCTGCGTGCTTCATCGCGGCGATGATGTTGGTCAAGCCGTGCATGATCGGCTTATCGCCTTGCACCTTGAGACTGTTGGGACCAAGGGCACTGATGACTGCATCGGCACCTTGAACGCTCCTCGCAATGGCACTCTGGTCTTGCAGGTCGCCGACAACGATTTCTACCCTTCCCGCGAACGACGCGAGTTTCTTTGCGTCGCGCGTATAGACCGACAGGTTGTAGCCCTGCTTCAAGGCTTCCTCGATGATGTGCCTTCCGGTCGGCCCAGTCGCACCGAACAGCGCGATGGTTTTTTTTCCGGCCATGAGGTCACGCAGCTTTCGCCAGCAAGGCTTTGATGGCCGTATCGGTGTTGGCGATTGCGGCCTTCGCCGCATCGGGGCCCAAAACCGTGCCTTCGACACGCACCACTTCAACGTCGGTCAGACCGATGAAACCGAACAGGTGCAGTAGATAGTTGGTCTGAAAGTCGAACGGTGCCCAGGCACCTTCCGAGAACACGCCGCCGGTAGCGGTAACTAGATAGACCTTTTTGCCGGTCAGCAGCCCCTTCGGCCCAGCATCGCGGTAGCCGAAGGTGACGCCCGGCCAGGTGACGTGATCGAACCACGCCTTGAGCTGCGAGGGCAGACCGAAGTTGATCATGCCCGAACCGAGCACGATCACATCGGCGACCTTTAACTCATCGACCAACTCTTGCGCGACCTTCACCGCCTCGACCTGTTCCGGTGTGCGATCTTCGGGCGACGTGCTCCGGCCTTGGATGTAGGCCGGTGCGATGTGCGGCGGTGGATTCGCGGCGAGGTCGCGCACGGTCAGCGGGCCGCCCGAGCGGGCCTGGACGCCTTCAGCAATTTCGGCGGCGAAGCGGGTGGAAAGGCTGTCAGCCCCGCGCGGACTGGAAGTGACAAGTAGGGTATGGCTCATGACGGCTCCTAGGTATAAAATGAGAACCAAGTTCGATATTGATTCTGACTTACCAATTCATACAAAGGATGGTATGGTTCCCGCCGTTTCCCCACAAGAAGGCACACGCATGTCACTTAGTCACACCGAGCTACCTGCCGATATGCCTGCACCTGACGCGGGCGGCTGCCTGGCAACCCGTGAAATCCTGGATCGCATCGGCGACAAGTGGAGCCTCTACATTGTCGCCATGCTGGCTAATGGCCCGCGGCGCTTCAACGAATTGAAACGCGGCATCGACGGCATTTCCCAGCGGATGCTTACGCTGACCTTGCGCGGGCTGGAACGCGACGGACTGGTAACGCGAACGATGTATCCAACGATTCCGCCGCGCGTCGATTACGAACTCACTGACATGGGAAGAACGCTGTTGAAGCCGGTCATGGCGTTGGTCAACTGGGCGAGCGAGAATCAAGTCGCCATTGCCGAGGCGCATAAACGTTTTGACGAGGAGCCGGAGCCAGATCAGGTCTTGGTTCAGGGCGTTGTCTACCAGCGTCGATAAACGAGCCGAGGCTGTAGGCTTGTGCAAACACAGCGACGAAATCCAACTGACGGCTCGCGGCGGGACCGGTCCCAACGCGGATCTTTCGTGGGGTGAGAAGGCGCTGCATTTTCCGATCTATCCAAACAACAGTCGGCCACGGGCGATCGGAAAAGTCGCATAGCCTGACCTGGGTGTCCGTTCCCTGAGCCAAACGGGACACCTCAACGTCTCGCCGTCGACGCAAACCAATGACGCTTCATGGCCGACCGGCGCCCGACGACCGAACGACACTACGTGTTTTGGAATGAGGCTAGCGATAGTTCACGAAGTTGATGATGTCATTGAGGAACCACGGGAGAATCAGTTGCGTGTCGGGATCGCTAACGCCCACGGTGAGCCTCGGCGGCTTCGATGTGGGTGAACCGGGCTTCGCGCCATCAGGGATGTGCAGCATGTAGGTGGTGGTGTCGGCGGCGGGCGGCGACGGCGAAGCACAACCGGCAACGAGTAAGGCAAGGAACGCTGCGCAGCACAAGCGCTTCATGATAGGCAATCTCCAGCCACGTGATCTCGAGAAGCCCAAGCGTACCATCGGCCCCGCCGCTGCCGCGCAAAGCTGTGCATGCGCCGGATATGCCGAATTAATTCGATGCCGTGGCTTTCGCGCTTATTCGGCGCGAAATTCCACGTCTGAATATCGCCATACAAAGGGGAAAGGAACGAAGCATTGCGGCAATGGAAAGACCACGTTGCGCGAAACGAATACGTGCAACGCGGCCGTCCCGAAAATGAGAGGCGTGGTTAACGGAAGCCGTAAACGAGAACCTTCTTTCCTTCGAATTGTTCCTGCACACCTTGTTCGCAGTTCGGCGGACACGTCGTGCCGTCGGCGGTGGGACCGGACGCGGGCGAATACGCCCTGTAGACAACGGATTCGATGAGTGTCCCGTCGTCGGAAACCACGATCTGCAGGTCGGTCTCGACGCCGGCCAGCACCGGTCCGCCGCTGCCATAGACCTGTTTCATGATCCCCGTGCAATCGGAGTTCACCGCGTAGGTGCCGCTCTGGTACGGGTTGAAGGCGGTCTGCCCGCCTTTCGGCAAGCCATTGATCATGCCGAAGTCGGTGCGGGTGAATTTACCCGAGCCGTCGAACGTCACGATGGCGACGTCATCGAGTGTCGAAGGTGAGGCAAACGGGTGCAGCTTGTTGTTGCTATCCAGCAAGCCAAGGATCTCACCATGTCCGTGAAATCCATAAGCTCCCCTTAGCGTTGCGTTGGAGCAAAGGCGCCCGTCGGCCTGCGCGACGCCACTGAGCGAGAGCAGTGCAAAGGCTGTTGCCGACAAAATGCTTGAATGCTTGATCTTCATGGTCATCTCCTTGTCACCATAGCAGGCGTCTGGCTTCATAACGCGCAGCGGGCCAAAAGCAGGCGTCGAGCGAGGCGCCGGCTGGTGCCGGTGTGCGCTCCGCTTCCTAAGCCTATGGAACCGCGCACGCTTGCGCCTCCATCATTTGATGGAGAGAGCGAGGCAGCAGGAGATTTCGTGTGCAGACAAACTCGATGGGAACGGCGTTACGGCCTCACTGCATTACGGCTTCACTGCGTAGTGCACCAGTTCGATTGCGTTCGTTGCGGGTGCGCCTCTTCCGGCCAGACGGCCCTGAAATTCTTCGCGCACTACCCGCTTGACGCTCGGGGCATACCAGAGCGTCTCCTCCATCGGGCCGCCGCCCGGGCCGTACTGCGGCTGCCAGACGCCGCTCATCGTGATCTTGATCGCGGAGAAAACGCCCGCCTTCGTCTTGACCGTCTCCACGCCGTCCAATTCGCATTGAGCCCGGCGCTGCACCCTCATGCCCGAAGGGGCGGTGGCCATGCAGTCCGCTTCATAGCGCGCGCCGGCTCGCAAGTTGTCTCCCACCCTGTAGTGCGGCGCATCCTGAGGCAGCGCGATGGCAGCGGCGTCGAGCGCGAAACTGGCCGGGGCGCCCGGGCCGCCAGCACGCTCACGACGCCGATCAATGCAGTGCGACAGACTTGCGGCCTCATTGGCCCTGTTTCTGCAGATATTGCCGCACGTCGCTCATCGACACCCTGCCTGTATGCGCCGTGTCGATCTGATCGAAATGCTGCGAGATATACCCCAGCCCGCTACTTTGCGCCTGCGCTTTCGTGATCGAAGCGCCGTTGTTCAATGCAGTATTCGCACCCAGGCGAGCCTCAACCCGCTGTTGCGCCTGCTGCTGCAATTGCGTACCGGTGGAAGGTGTGAGCGGCGCTGGCCGGCTCGTCGGGAAAAATGGGCCATCCACACCGTGGCCACCCTTCGGCAGTTGAACGGGCGCCACCGCTTGCGTTGCCGCCTGGGCAATGCCTGTTGTGACCACAGCAACCGCGCCAAGCATGAACGGCGCAATGCACCACAGCTTTTTGAATGTAGACATGATCGCTCGCCTTCAATGTGTGAGGAGCGGGCCTCAATCGGCTATCGATGATCGACGCTCGAGGAAAGGCCCCGGCCTGTCAGGTTATTGGCCCGCTGCGGCGACTGCCGTGGAAGTCGGCGTACCCGCGGGACTCTCGTCGGGCCACGGCTGCGGAAGCGTCCAGAGCGAAAGCGCCAATGGTATGGGTTGACCACCATAGTAGCTCACGAGATCGGCCTTCATCTTCGGGCGCGCCACGTCGTCCAGATAGATCATGTGTCCACCCTGGAAGAAGTTGACCTGCAGGTTCGGGCTCAAACCGGCCACCGTTTGCAGACGCGCAAGCTGCTTCTCCGTATTGAAGAACGGCGTAGCAAGATCGTGATAGCCGTTCTCCGCAAGCACCTTCAATTGCGGATTGAGCTGGATCGCGCCGAGCAGGTCGGGCAGCGTATCGGGCAACGGCTGACCGTCGTGCGAGAAGTCCCAGACTCCGATGATGTTGTCGTTCAGAGGCATGTACGTCGCATTCGGCGCCGTATAGCCGAGATAGTCCGGCATTTGCGTAGCGAGTGCTGTCGTGAACGGCTGCGAGATGAGGATGTCCGACGGGTCGCCGTCGCTCTGCAAGCGCGGATCCGAATTCGGCAGCGATACGCGTCCGTCGTAACGACCGATCGTCGTGCCCGGGATCAGTTCGTTACTGAACGGATTCACGTTGAAATAGCCATTGAGCGCCTGCAAGGTGAGGCTCGAGGGCCAACGCCACGAATCCAGCGTTTTCTCGGGCGGAAAGACCGGCTTGCCGAGCGCGTCGGGAATGCCGAGTTGACTCAGCACCCACGATTGCGCGTATTTGCGGAAATGCTGGTACTGGCCCGTCGCAAAGATCTCCGACTGCAACGCGAAGAGGCCTTGATCGATCAATGGCGGCGAAACCAGGTTGAAGTAGGCGGCCACCTCGGCATAGCCGGGGTAATAGCCCGCGAGTGTGTCGGTATCGAGCACCAGGCCAGCCGTCGAATTCGTGATGGCCGTCGCCTCGATCGCATCGGCAAAGTAGTTCAGGATGGACGACTGAAGCACGATGCCAGTCAACTGCACGCCCGCCGCTTCGAGCGCAAGCGCAAGCATGTCGGTGCGCGGCGTGCCATACGATTCGCCGTAGAGATAGATCGGCGAACTGCTACGATTATTCACGGCCAGATAGCGCTTGATGAAATCGCGCATCACGTCCACGTCCGTATCGCAGCCCCAGAACTTCTGGTTCGTGTTCGGCAGAATGGCCTCCGAGAGCCCCGTGCCCGGTGGGTCGATGAACACCATGTCCGTCGTATCGATCAGGCTCTCCGCATTGTTGACGAGCGGAAAGTTCGGCCAGTTGGTGAGCAGCGGATCGGGCGTCGCGACACGCGTTGGCGCAAACGAGCCGAGACGCAGCCAGATCGACGAAGAACCCGGCCCGCCGTTATAGATGAACGTCACGGGCCGCGGCGAACCGTTCGTGCTCGGCGCGGTATAGGCGACATACGACATCGTCGCCTCCGGATTGCCGTTTGCGTCCGAAGCCGTCAAATGGCCCGTTGTCGTCGTGTAGTTGATGGTCGTTTTTCCCGAAGTCCACTGGTAATGCATGATCGCGGCCTTTTCGGCGACCTGCGACGCGGCAAGGCCATCGGTAGCGTTCGGCGAATAGGCGATCGGGTCGGTATAAGGCTGGTTGGCATTTGGCGAATTTGAATTCTGTACGGCGGCTTTAGCGCTTGCCGAAAACTGGTTCATGGCGCTCGCGGCCGACGAAGTCGGGCTATCTCCACCGCCGCAAGCCGCTAGCATCAACACGCCGATAGCGATTGCGCCTGCATGGCGCAGCTCGCGCCAACTGCGGCTGAACTCCACACTGGGTTTACTGTCCGGATGCATTGTTATACCCCTTCGAATGATGACTTCACACTACGCGGGGGCCGCGGTCGCCGGTAATAACGCCTTGAAAAAGGCACCGAAATTCAAACGCAATTACCTGCGCGAGGCGGCTGACATTTAACTTTCCATTCCTGACAAAGTCGATTCAATTTAAGCGACATCTATTTACTATGGATGCCTAAATAATCCATAAAGCATCGGGAGAAACCACTGAGTTTCGCCGACGGAATTTCGCTGGAAATATTTGGTAATGAAAGATAGCAGAGGAAAAATAGGAGGCGCCGCAGTACTTTGTCAAGGGATAGTTCTTGAACCTATGCGCGCTGATTCGTTGCGCACGCAGCAATTGCGTCGAGCACGAAACGGCCGCGTGCATGCGGGTCGGCGATGCGAGATCTCGGTGCCACGCGAGCGCGAACGAAGAGCGAAATGGATGCTCGACAATGCCCACGGATTGTATGAATGAATGCAATCCATCGCTTGCGCGCCTGTCACCCATTCAATTGGGGCCATACTTCCAGGTGAAGTGCGTGACGGTCAAGAAGCCGTCCGCTCATTTAGCTATTCTTATAAATAAAACGCCACCATGGTAAAAAATTCCGCAAGGCAATCCTTACCAGCACGCAGCCAGCACGCATATGTGCGCCGGGCAACAACGGAGATTGACGCGCTGTGCGAAATCAACCATATTTTGACCAGACGGCTGCGCTCGGTCGGGCCCCGTCGCTTTCCTGCGCATGCAGATCGTGAGTTCCGCGACGCCTTGCCGATCGCTTCAACGACGATTCTGAGCATGCCGAAATGGCATCGCCATAACGGTGGGACGACATCATGTCCGCTCAGATTGGTCGCGACCAGAATTTCCCCGCAGCGTGCAAGCATTGCGGCGGACTGCTGTACGAAAACTTCGAATTCTGCCCTTACTGCGGCACAGATCTTCCACTCGACACCGTTTCGCTCGGCACCCATCCGAAGGCCACATTGACACCGCTCGGCGCCACGGCCGCGGCGCCCCCCGCACCCGCGGCCGCGAAGCTCGCGCAGGCGCGCTTACCCGCATCCGACGGGCCGTCGCTGGAGACCGGCTACCCGCATGCCGCGCAGCACGCCTTGGCGCTTCCACACGGGTTGCGGTTTTCGCAGATGGGGCAATGGATCTTCCCCAGGGGTCTATTCGTATTCGCACTGATTCTTGCGTTCGCGTACGGCACGTATCTGCTGCTCGGTGCGAACCGCCAGCGGGAGGCCACCGCCAGCGAAGCGACCCTGCACTCATCGGGCGGATCGGTTTCGACTGATGCGTCCGGGCAACAGGCCAACGAGACGCCCCCTGCCGCCGGCACGCAGACCAGCGAGCATCCGCAATCCCCCCCGCGCAACGCGCACCCCGCGCCGCAATTCGCCGACACGGCCGAAGCTCTGCGTGCCGCGCGCAACAGCCTTGCGGAAAACAACCTGTTCGACGCGAAGACTGCGGCCAACGCCGTGCTCGCGCGCGGCGGGGACAACGAGGAGGCACGCGCGCTACAAAACGATATCGCCGCGCGCGAACAACGGCGCGATAGCGCGTTGCAAAACGCAGACCGCTGTGTCGCGCAGCGTGCCTGGGCCTGCGTGCAACAACAGGCTTCGGAAGCGCTCGCGATCGATTCGAGCAGTCAAGTCGCGCAATCGTTGATGGAGCGCGCCATCGTATCGACCGCCTGGAAGCCACTCAGCCCACCTAATGGCGCCCCGCAAACGAACGCGGCAGCGGCGTTGCCGCACGGCGCGCACACCGTACGGCTGCCCTCGTCGCAGGACTGGAATACGGGCGCGTCGCCGCCTCCGCTGCCCGGCGCGACGAACACGGCGAACGCGGCGAATGCCCCGACCGCGGCGAATGTCGCGACGGCCGCGAGTCCCGCCGCCGGCAACAACAGCGTCGACGCACAGGAGCGCGCGATCCTGCAAAACGGCTGGAAGCACGCCGCGCCATCTGGCGCCGCACATTGAACAGGATTCCATAACATATCGAAGTCTGCCGTAGATCGCAAACAAGGCGGGAGAGAGACCATGCTGAAAACGACTCTAGCGGGAGTGGCGGCGCTGATCGCCCTGCTTTTCTCTGTCCTCGCCGTCGCCGCCGAGGTCGACGCGCACTACCGCATCGTGACCGGCCCGGAGCGCGGGACGTACATTCAGATCGGCCAGGACCTCGCGAAATGGGTCGCGCAGCCGGCGGGCATCGACCTCGAAGTGATCCCATCGAAAGGCTCGGCCGAAAACGTGCAGCGCATGCGTTTCGAGCCCGGCGTGAAGCTCGCGCTCGTGCAGTCCGACGTCTATCAGGCCTACGTCGACATGGCCAATTCCGGCAACGAAGAGGCCGGCACGCTGATACGGCCGCTGCGGCTCATCATGCCGCTCTACGACGAAGAGATTTACTTCGTGGTGCGTGACGACTCGCCGATGAAGACGATCAACGAGATCAAGGACAAGGTAATGAGCGTCGGGCTGATCGGCAGCGGCACCGCGCAGTCGGCGACGACGCTGTACCGACTCATGTTCGGCCAGCCGATTCCGGAGCAGAACGCGCAGCACCTGAGCAACGAGGACGCACTTGCCGCACTCATCGTCAAGAAGATCGACGTGGCGATCATCGTCGCCGGGCAACCCGCCAAGCTCTTTACCGACATGAACCCCGAACTGCTGCAGCAGATCCGCTTCCTGCGCGTCGATGCGAACGCGCCGGAAACGGCGCGCGCGAAGCAGACCTACTATCCCGCGACGATTCACGTGTCGAGCTACCCGAACTGGCTCAAGGAAGACGTGCCGACATGGACGGTCAAGGCCTTTCTCGTCACCTATGACTACAACCTGCGCGATACGGTCGGCAACCTGAAGCGCTTTGCCGATTCGCTCTGCGCGAACTTCGACAACCTGCAGGAGCACGGCCATCCGAAATGGAAGCAGGTCAAGCTCGATCTACCGGGCCTCGGCAAAGGCTGGCAATACTATCCGCCCGTTGAGCGACGCCTGAAGGCGTGTTTCGCGCATCGCGCCGCGATGCAGGCCGCCACGGGTTCGACCGCGGCGCAAGGCGCTCCCGCCGCACAAAAAGTCGACGGGCGGCCATGCCCGGATCAGGAGCGCCTGCTCCTGCTCTGCAAATAATCCCCCGACGAATCCGCCAGCCGAACGCGGCCCCCGACGCGCGTGAACAGCAAACAAGTGGACCCTTCAAACGCCAGCACGGGGTGGAAGGCGATCCCCTTGTGCCACATGCATTCTCTCCTGGTATCTGCTTTCAGGATGTCCTAATGTCCATGAGTGCCGTAATGCCGGCACGTCGAAACGGTCTTCCCGATGCAGTGCGTCCTAGCCTAACAACAAACAAGGAGACACCCATGAGAGATACCCCGTTCACAGTCCGGCGTAAAACGGCGCACCTGCGTGCCGCGATCGCCATCGCAGGTGCGGCGCTCGTTCCCGGCGCACACGCTGCCGAAAACGACGCCCATCACCCGGAATTCAACCGGCTGCCGTCGTTCGTGGTGGCGAGCAGTCTGCAAACCACGAGCTACGATGGCGTCAGCGACGATCTGTTGACCGCCGGTCTCGGCAAAACCGGCCTCGCCGGGGCGCAGCCTGCCATCGCCAACCCCTCGGCGCCGACGGCAGCGGAACTGCGCCGGCTCGCGATCTGGTCGAACTATCGGGCGCTCGTCGATATGAGCGCGAACGGCGGTTATGGCCGCTTCTGGGGGCCCAATGTCGATGTGTACGGCAACGACACACTGGGCGAAGGCAAAATCGCCGGCACCGAATATCTCGCGTTTGCCGACGACGGCAGCGGCCGCCGGAACGTCAGCCTGCTCGTGCAGGTGCCGACCAGCTTCGATCCGGCGAACCCGTGCATCGTGACCGCCACGTCGTCGGGCTCGCGCGGCGTGTACGGCGCGATCTCCGCGGCCGGCGAGTGGGGACTCAAGCGAGGCTGCGCGGTCGCCTATACCGACAAGGGCACGGGCAACGGCGCAGAAGAACTGATGAGCGGCCTCGTGACGTTGATCGATGGCGTCACGGCCAACGCAGCAACGGCTGGGCGCACGAGTATTTTCACCGCGGACGTGCCGGCGGGCGCGCTCGCCGCCTACAACCAGAAGTTTCCGAGCCGTTATGCGTTCAAGCACGCGCATTCGCAGTTGAACCCCGAAGCGAACTGGGGCCGCGACACACTCGAGGCGGTCCAGTTCGCGTACTGGGTGCTCAACCAGCAGTTTGCGCCGCGCGTCGACGCATCGAATCGCGGCGTGCGCTATGCGCCCGGCGACATTACGACGATCGCGGCTTCCGTGAGCAACGGCGGCGGCGCATCGCTCGCGGCAGCCGAAGAGGACACGGGCAAGTGGATCACGGCGGTCGTGGTCGGCGAACCGCAGATCAATGTGCGCATGCCCGGTGACGCGCAAGTCAGGGAAGGTGGGCAGCGCATTGCCGCGGCCGGCAAACCGCTGGCCGACTACATGACGCTCGCGAACCTGCTGCAACCCTGCGCCGCGCTCGCGGACGCCGCCGCCGGCGCGCCCTATCTCACCGCGCTGCCCGTGGCGACCACGACAGCCATTCGCCAGGCGCGCTGCACGTCGCTCGCGGCGGCAGGCTACGTCCACGGCGGCGATACGCAGGCGCAGGCGAACGACGCGCTCCAACGCCTGCATGAAGCCGGCTATGAAGCGGACTCCGATCTGCTGCAGGCGCCGATGTGGGATTCACAGGCCGTGCCGGCTGTTGCGGTGACCTACGCCGATGCCTACACGCGCTCGAGCGTGCTCGACAACCTGTGCGGATTCAGCTTCGGCACGACGAACGCATCGACGGGTGCCGCGGGCGTTGCGCCCGCCGTCTCGCCAATGCTGACCATCTTTGGCGTGGGCAATGGCGTGCCGCCGACCAATGGCGTCAATCTCGTCTACAACGTCACGCCGCCTGGCGGCGCCGACCATCGGCTGGCCACGCCCGACGCCAGCTTCGCGGGCGCGGCATGTCTGCGCGCGTTGTGGACGAACGGTGATCCGCGCATGCGCCAGAGCGTCCAGGCGATCAGCGTACATGCGAACCTGCATGGCAAGCCCGCAATCATCGTACAAGGCCGCAGCGACGCGCTCGTGCCGATCAATCATGCGTCGCGCGCGTATCTCGCGGCAAACAGCGAACGGGAAGGTTCGCACAGCCACCTGTCGCTGTACGAGGTGACGAACGGGCAGCACTTCGATGCATTCCTCGCCGTGCCGGGCTTCGATACGCACTTCGTGCCGGTGCACTACTACAACATCGCGGCGCTCAATCTGATGTGGAATCACCTGAAGAATGGCACGCCGCTGCCGCCTTCCCAGGTCATCCGCACGATCCCGCGCGGCGGCAACCCGGGCGCCGCGCCGCCGTTGGGTCTCGCGAACCTGCCGGCCATCGTGGAGAATCCGGGCAGCAACGCGATTCGCGCGAACGACGGCGTCGTGAACGTGCCGCATTGAGTCGCGAAGCACGCCGGCGCGGCGAGCGCATCACACCAGCAGTTGCCGCGCCAGCACTTCTCTCGCTTGTGTCACGGTGTCCCCTTCGCCGGGATGCGGTGGCAGGAGCGAGAACACGGCGTCGGGCAAGGCCGGCAGCCGGTGCTTCGGGCCGAGCCGCGTGAGACCCTCCCCGATTGCCGAAGCGCACAGGCATCCCACGCCCAGACCGGCTGCCAGCATGGACTGCAGCCCGGCCACGCCCGACGCGCTGTGAACGAGCACGTACGGGATGTCGTTTTCTTCGAGCGAGCGCACCGCGACCTGGTGCATCATGCAGTCGCCCGGCAGCAGCACGAGCGGCAAGGCTTGCGGCAACTGCTCGGCGAGCGTCGGCGACGCAACCCAATAGAGCGGTTCGCGCAGCAACTCCCAGCGCGCGTCCGCGTCGGTGGCGGCGGGTCGGAACGGGCCGCGCGACAGATGCATGACCACGCCGAGATCGATTTGCCGCTTCGCATACGCGAGCTCGATATCGGCGCTCTTCATCGCGCTCACGTGCAAGCTCAGCTGCGGATAGCAGTCGCGCAGCCGCACGAGCAGACCGGCCACCTCGTTCGTGCGGAAGTACTCGGTGATCGCGACGCGCAACTCGCCCTTGATGGCCTGGCCGCGCACGTCGTCGAAAGCGGCTTCGTTGAGCGCCACGAGACGCCGCGCATGGTCGAGCAATCGTGTGCCCGCGGGCGTGAGCTCCACACCGCGCTTGCTACGCACGAAAAGCGGCATGCCCGCGCGCGCTTCGAGCTTGCGCACCTGCTCGCTGATCGTGGATTGCGAAAGGTGCAGCAACGGCGAGGCCGCCGAAAGGCTGCCCACGTTCGCCACAGCCGCGAACGTCTTCAACTGGTCGAATTCGAAGCCACGCATGACATTCAACATCCATCGAATAACTCGATGGATAGTACCACCTATTCCCGCTTTTCCGTCAGATCGAGGTGGATCAGAATGTCGACTGGACGCTCACGCTGCGCGCGTGCTGAATAGCGCAGCCTGACGAAATCCGGCCCTTTATCGCTGAGCACACTCATGTCTGACAATACGTACGCCGCCTGTGCCGTGGCGCCTCGCGCCGCCGCAGCCGATACCAGCCACGGCCATCACGGCTGGGCGCTGGTCGTTTTGCTGGTGGGCGCGATTCTGCCGCCGCTCGACTATTTCATCGTGAACCTCGCGCTGCCCGCCATCCGCGACGGACTCGGCGCGAACGCGTCCGAACTCCAGCTGGTCGTCTCGGCCTATGCGTGCGCGAATGCCGTCATGCTGATCACGGGCGGGCGCCTCGGCGACCTGTACGGCCGCAAGCGCATCTTCATGGTGGGCATGGCGGGCTTCGTCGTCGCCTCCACATTCTGCGGCCTGGCCACCAGCGGCACGGCACTGGTCGCCGGACGCATCCTGCAAGGCCTGTTCGCCGCGACCCTCGCGCCGCAAGTGCTCGCCACGATCCGCAGCGTTTTCACGCCGCACGAACAGGTGCGCGTGATGGGGCTTTACGCGTTCGTTTTCGGCGTGGCCGCGGTGATCGGCCAGCTTGGCGGCGGCGCGCTCATCAGCCTGCATCCGTTCGGTCTGGGATGGCGCGCGATCTTTCTCGTCAACCTGCCTATCGGCGTGTTCGCGCTCATCGGCAGCTGGCGCTTCATCCCGGAAAGCCGGCCGCCGCGCGGCAAGCGCATCGATGTCCCGGGCACCCTGCTGCTGTCGCTGTTTCTGCTGATGCTCGTCTATCCGCTCACGCGCGGACGCGAGTCGGGCTGGCCGCTGTGGATGCTCGCCTGCCTCGCCGGCTCGCTGCCCATGCTCGGTCTGCTGCTGCGCGTCGAGTGGCGCAGCCTCGTCAACGGCAAGGATCCCCTGCTCGATGTGCGCCTCTTCCGCAATCCGGTCATCGCGCTCGGTCTCGTGCTGGCGTTCCTCTTCTATACGATGAGCGCGTTCTTCCTGACCTACGGTATTTATCTGCAAGGCGGCCTGCATTGGACGCCGCTCGCTTCGGGACTCGCGATCCTGCCGTTCGGCATCGGCTTTCTTTCCAGCCCGCTGCTGATGCCGCGCCTCGTGCACCGGTTCGGCGGCTATCGCGTGCTGACGCTGGGCTTCGTGATGCTCGCGGGCGGACTCGCGATTGCGGCTGCGCTCGCGGGGGCGGTACAGCCCGGCGCCGGTTTCTATCTCGGACTCGCGGCGATCGGCATCGGCCAAGGGCTCGTTTTGCCCTCCGTCGTGCGCATCGTGCTGGCCGAAGTGGAGCCCGAGCGCGCGGGCATCGCCTCGGGCATGGTCACGGCAATGCTGCAGATCGGCGCCGCCGTCGGCGCGGCCACACTAGGCGGCCTGTTCTTCTCGACGCTCGGCGCGGCGCCCGGTGTGATCGACTACGCACATGCGTTCAAGACGACGATGTTCGCACTCGTCGCGATCCTGCTGCCCTGCGCGCTGCTCTCCACCGCGCTGGGACCGCTGCATCGGCGCACGCATGCAAACGGTCCCGGCACACAAACCAATACGCAGTGATTTGCTCCGGAGTCCTCGCTATCAGAAGTCGATCTGCGCGGAGCACGGTGCGGAGCGCGCAGATCGTGAGGCAGGTGCCCTGCTGGAGCCAGTAGCAGGCGATGCAGTGAAACGCTTTCGCTTATATTGGATGTCTGATTATATTTTCTTCCTTGCAGCGGCTATTCACCCACGGGAGGAAATACATTCCAGTAACCGTCGTCGTGCTGAAAGAAGAACAGCGCGTGAAAACCCGTTGTCTGGCGCGTCTCCACGCACACATAGCGTGCCCTGCCGGAAGGGGTATGGCCAAACGCGGTGACATGCACCGGCGAAGTCGGTGCGAGCCATTTTTCGACCTGATAACGCAGTGACTGCGTCTTCGTGCGTCTCATCTGGTCCTCCCAGAGATCGGTTGGTTTTGCAGCCTTTTCGCCGGAAACCGCGAAAACGCCCTGCGCAAACCGAACGCTCTTGATGCAAGGCGCAATTCTTACCGCGTCGCATCAAGTGTTTGAGAAAGCACTTTAACTATAGCCAGAAAAGCCTTTCGCAACATCGATTTCAGCAAGATAGCAACAAAACAACAGAAACCCGGAAACAAGCGTCCGGCAGCATGGGACGACCCCGGCTGATGCGCCGCACCAGGCTGTGAAACGAATGAAAACGTATGCGATTGTGAGGCGCGCGGTCCCGGCGTATCCTGACTTCTGGCAGTTGGCCACCGGGACCTTTTGACTGGCCATTGAAACGATGAGAAACGTGTACGTTGCGATTTACATCTTGTTGTTGATAGCCGTTATCGTCGGCGTGGATGTGGTTTTCCTGAAAAATCTCTTCTGGCTACGGCTGGCCGTGAACATCGGCATCGTCGTGGTATTCGCCGCCGTCTACTACGCATTATTAAAGAATCTGTAAGTCAGGGATCGCGCGTAAAGGACGCAAACCCTGCACCGCGCCCCACACACCCGCGGCACACACGACCGCACCCACGAAAACCACAAGCCACAAATAAAGCCCGCGAGGCCGATACCGTTGAGGGAGCGCGGTGAGGCTCAGGGCGACGAGCAACCCCAACACGAGCGGCAACATCAACGTGTTGACCACTTGCGCGGCAACGTTCAGGGAAACGAGGTCGGGTGCGAGCCAGACAGCCCAGGCACTGCCTGCAACGGCTAGCGCATACGCGCCGTAGAACCAGGGCGCGCGGCCGGGACGGTCATCGAGCGAGGCCCGGTACCCGAATACATCGCCGAGCCCCCATGCCAGCGCGAGTGAACTCACGATGGCGGCCACCAGCGCCGCACCGAGCACGCCTGCGCCAAAGAGCAGGCGCCCCGCAAACGGGCCCGTTACCGCAACGAGCGCATTGCTGATTTCGCCGATACTGCCGAGGGAGCGCGGCTCGCCATGCGCCGACAACGTAGCCGCCGCAGCGACGAGCACCGCTGCCGTCAGCAATTGCGTGAGGACGGCGCCAACCGCCGTCTCGACTCTGGCCGACGTGAAGTCCTTCGCCGTGAGGCTGTCCGCGACCGCCGCCTGCTGATAGAACACCATCCACGGATTGAACGTCGCGCCAATGAGCGCCGCCGCCAGGTAGCCGGCTTCGCGGCCGCCCGCTGCCAGATGAGTCATTTGCGGGACCATGACCTGAAGTTTGTGACGCGCACTCCATGCGACGGCAAAGAACGTCAGGTCGAACGCGCCGATGGCAATCGCGATCCGGTCTACGCGCTTGTGCGAGCCCGTAACGACGATACCGGTCAACAGAATGACGGCGAGCGGCAGCGTGACGGCACGCGATACGCCATACATTTCCCCCACGCCGGCAACGCCCGTGAACTCCGTCACGAGCGACCCCAGCACGGCCACGACCAGTCCGGCCGCGGCGAGCGCGGCCCAAACCGGTCCGAAGCGCGAGCGGATGAGTTCGCCATAACCGCGCCCGGTGAAAATGCCCAGGCGCACGGTCAGCTCCTGAACCATGTAGAGCAGCGGGACCAGCGCAAGCAGCACGGGCAAGAGCCGCAGCCCCGTTTGCGCGCCGGCCTGCGCGGCCGTCACGACGTTGCCGGCGTCGCAGTCGGCCAGCATCACGAGCAGACCTGGGCCCCACAGGGCGAGCCCCCGCAGTCCACGCGAAACGGTTTGCTTGAGCGTCGGGAGACGAGTCATGCGTTCTGAAAGGATGCGCCTGTAGTATCTGTCGGGCGATTGTAGCGTGCGAGTCGGGAGCCGCCAGGCCTGACGTTTGTGCTCCGCAGCCTGTCCCGAGGGACGTCGATTTTCATTTACCTTACCCATGGCCTCTATATCCGCGCGTTCATCCAGTCAAACTACTGACGCCCCCGCCGCCGTGATTCTGGGCGCCATAGGGGTGGTTTTCGGCGACATCGGAACCAGCCCGCTCTACACACTGCGCGAATGCCTGAAAGCCGCAGGCGGAATTAGCCAGACCAACGTATTCGGGATCGTTTCGCTGATCCTCTGGTCGATCATCATTGTCGTGACGCTCAAATACGTGAGCTTCGTCATGCGGGCGGACAATGACCGCGAAGGCGGCATTCTGGCGCTCACGGCGCTGGCCGCTCGTGTGGCGCCCGTGCGCCTGCGCACCGTGCTGCTGACGCTCGGCGTATTCGGCGCCGCGATGTTTTACGGCGACTCGATGATCACGCCGGCGATTTCGGTCATCTCGGCAGTGGAAGGCGTCGAACTCGTGGATCCTCATCTGGCCGCGTGGGTCGTGCCGATCTCGCTCGTGATCCTGACCGGCCTGTTCAAGCTTCAAAAACACGGCACGGCCACGGTCGGAAAAGTCTTCGGGCCGGTCATGATCGTCTGGTTCCTGACGCTTGCCGTACTCGGCGTCGCTCATATCGCACACAACCCCGGCATTTTGCGCGGCGCATCGCCGTCTTACGCCCTGAGCTTCATCGCACATGCACCCGGCACGGCATTCGTCGTCCTCGGCTCTGTGTTCCTTGCGTTGACGGGCGGCGAAGCGCTTTACGCGGACATGGGACACTTCGGCAAGACGCCGATCCGGCTCGCGTGGCTGCTGCTCGTGCTGCCGAGCCTCATCCTCAACTACTTTGGCCAGGCCGCGCTCGTGCTGTCGAAGCCTTCGGCGCTCACGCAGCCATTCTTCTCCCAGGCGCCGGACTGGGCATTGCTTCCGCTGGTTCTGCTGGCAACGGCCGCGACGATCATCGCTTCGCAGGCCGTCATTTCCGGCGCGTTTTCCATGACGAAGCAGGCTGTCCAGCTCGGGTTGCTGCCCCGCATCCCCGTCGTCCACACTTCGACACACGAAGTCGGTCAGGTCTACGTGCCGTTCATCAACATCTCGCTCTATGCGGCAGTCGTATTCCTCGTCGTGTTCTTCCGGTCTTCCGACAATCTCGCGGCCGCTTATGGCATTGCCGTCGCCTCGACGATGCTGCTCACGACGCTGCTCATGTACTTCATCACCCACTGCCTGTGGAACTGGAAACCGGTCGCTACGCTGGCAGTGATCGGGCCGCTGGCCGTCGTGGATGCGATATTCGTCGCGAGCAATGCGAGCAAGGTCCTCGATGGCGGATGGTTCCCGCTGCTGGCGGGCGGCGCGCTGTTCACTATCATGACGACATGGCATCGCGGGCGGGAGATGGTCGTCGAGCGCGTGAAAAGCGACAACCTGCCGCTTCCGGCATTCATTCACTCCTTGTGCGATGGATCGCACCCGCCTCCCCGCGTGGGCGGTACGGCAGTGTTTCCAGGCGGCGTGCCCGGCATGACGCCGAGCGCGTTCCTGCACAATCTCAAGCATAACGGCGTGATGCACGAGACCAATATCTTTCTGGCCGGCACGACCGAGAACGTTCCGCACGTGCCCGAAAGCGAAAAAGTCTCGGTGAGCGATCTTGGGCACGGTTGCTATGCGGTCGCCGCGCGTCACGGCTTCATGGAAATGCCCAACGTGCCGGCACTGCTCCTGCTCGTGCAGAAGCAGATACCTACGTGGCAGTACGAACCCGCGGCCACGTCGTTCTTCCTGGCCCGCGACACGATCCTCGCAACGGCACAGAGCAAAGGCATGTCGCTATGGCGCGAGAAGCTGTTCGCGTTCATGGCGCGCAACGCAGCGCAGGCGGCCGAATACTACAGCCTCCCCGCGAACCGGGTTGTCGAGATGGGTGGACAGATCAACCTCTGAGGCACGATCCGGCGTATCACTCGAGAAAAACGACGCATGGTGAACGACGACCGCACCACGATAATTGCCAGACGAACGCCGGAATCCGCGGCCATGACGGCCAACCTCAAACGGGCGATGGCGATCACGGCCAGGATCAACCGGGGATTGCCACCGACGAGCGTAACGAACTGCCCCCTCAGTTTGAAAATCCGCTGTAGCAGCGCAATCGTCGTGAACGCGCTCGCGCTACTATGAATAGCTCAATTGCTTGTTTGTGGTGAGATAACCGATCGGCAAGAATGGCCCTGCCAAACTTTGGTCAGGACCACGATATGTCGAACGCGCCCAGCCTTCAGCTCGATTCCGCCACGCTCGTCGAAGAATACGACCGGCTTGGCATTCGCCAGTTTCATCACGGTCTGCAACTGCTCGACGTGCTCGGCTTGCGTGAAGGCGAACGCGTGCTCGACGTGGGTTGCGGCACGGGCCGTCTCACCGAATCGGCGGCACAGCGCGTGGGCGAACACGGCGAAGTGCTCGGGCTCGATCCGTTGCCGCTGCGCGTGCAGCGCGCGCTCGAACGCGCGCAGGGCCGCTTCGCCGCGCGCGTCGGCCGCGCCGAAGCGCTGGAAACGGTGCCCGATGCGCACTACGACGTGGTGTATTTCAACAGCGTGATTCACTGGATCCCGGATCAGGCGCAAGCGCTGCGCGAAGCGTGGCGCGTGCTCAAGCCAGGCGGCCGGATCGGCTTCACGACCATGCCCGAAGAAGCGCCACACGACCTGCATGTCGTGCTGCGCGCGCTATTTGCTGGCGAGCCCGAATGGCAGCGCGCTGGAATCGGCGCGCCGAACAAACTCACGCGCGAGCGCTCGGCAGCGCTGCTCCAGGGCGCCGGCTTCGACGTGACGCACAACGAGATCCGCACCTTCGGCGACACTTTCGACAACGTCGACGACGTGCTCGCCTTTAGCCGGTCCAGTTCGTTCGGCAATTTCCTCGCCTCGCTCACGCCCGACGACATCGCACGCGTACGCGCACGGCTCGCGGGCGCGCTCGAACCCCATCGCAACGCGCGTGGCTATGCGCTCACGCGGCGCATGATCATCGCCACGGCGCACAAGCCGCTCGCGCATTGAATCTGCCTTCCATTCCGTAGCGAACGCCAACCACATTCGAGGAGCACACATGAGCGCAGCACCGCGACGCGCGGGACAATTGAGCCTCGGCGCCTTCCTGATGGAGACGGGCCACCATATCGCCGCGTGGCGTCACCCCGATGCACACGCAGCCGGCGGCCTCGACTTCGCGCACTACGCCAAGCTGGCGCAAACGGCCGAGCGCGCCAAATTCGACGCCGTCTTTTTCGCCGATAGC
Source organism: Paraburkholderia sp. BR10872 (assembly GCF_040965835.1). Taxonomy (NCBI): domain Bacteria; kingdom Pseudomonadati; phylum Pseudomonadota; class Betaproteobacteria; order Burkholderiales; family Burkholderiaceae; genus Paraburkholderia; species Paraburkholderia sp. BR10872. The sequence goes on along the minus strand of NZ_JBFRCN010000013.1, from coordinate 92,818 downwards.
GTGAGCGTGCGCGACACCCATGTGCCTTCGCTCTCGCGCACCGCGCGCGCCGATCATTTCGAGCCGATCACGCTGCTCTCCGCGCTATCGGTGGTCACGAAGCACATCGGGCTCATCGCCACGGTGTCGACCTCGTTCAACGAGCCCTATAACGTAGCCCGCAAATTCGCTTCGCTCGACTATCTGAGCGGCGGCCGCTCGGGCTGGAATCTCGTGACGTCGAGCACCGAAACCGAAGCGCACAACTTCAGCCTCGACAAGCATCTCGATCACGCCTTGCGCTACGAGCGCGCGAAAGAGTTCTACGACGTGGTTTCCGGGCTTTGGGACAGCTGGGAAGACGACGCCTTCATTCGCGACAAGGCAAGCGGCCTCTACTTCGACCCGCAGAAGCTGCACACGCTGGACTATCGCGGCAAGCACTTCAAGGTGCGCGGCCCGCTCAACGTGGCGCGTTCGCCGCAAGGCTGGCCCGTCGTGGTGCAGGCGGGCGCCTCGGAAGCCGGCAGGGAACTCGCGGCGCAAACCGCCGAAGTGATTTTCGTCGCGCATCAAACGCTCGATGAAGCCAGGCAGTTCTATCGCGACGTGAAAGGGCGGCTCGCGCGTTACGGCCGCCGCCCCGAGCATCTCAAGATCATGCCGGGCATTTTCCCCGTGATCGGCCGCACGCAGGAAGAAGCGCAGGAGAAGTTCGACGCGTTGCAGGCGCTGATCCATCCGAGCGTGGGACTGCAGCTGCTCGCGAACATGTCGGGCGGCCTCGACCTCTCGCAATATCCCGTGGATGGCCCCGTGCCCGACCTGCCGGAAACCAACGGCGGCAAGAGCCGGCAACGCTTGCTGCTCGATCTCGCGCGGCGCGACAACCTCACCATACGCGATCTCTATCTGCGCATTGCGGGCGCGCGCGGGCATCAACAGGTGATCGGCACGCCGCAAAGCATTGCGGACCAGCTTCAGCAATGGTACGAGGAGGAAGGCGCCGACGGCTTCAATATCATGTCGCCCTGGCTGCCTGGCGGCCTCGACGAGTTCGTGCAGTACGTGGTGCCCGAATTGCAGCGTCGCGGACTTTTTCGCACGGAATATACGGGGCGCACATTGCGCGAGCATCTTGGCCTGCCTCGTCCCGCGAACCGCTACGCCACGCAGCGCGAAGACGCATTGCGCGTCGCTTCCTGATTCCGTTCATCGACAATCCACATTTCACGCCAGGCCGAAATATTCGCACCGAAGATGCCCGCATACTGTCGATACGCGCTCTATCCCTGGAGCGTGACCCGTAATCTCACCGCGTCCGCGTGAAATCGACCGCCCAGCATGCAAACATCGACCGCGAGCAAATCGGCCGGACTCGACCTGCTTTTGCTCCTCGCACTTTCCACGCTGTGGGGCGCGTCCTATACGTTCATTCGAGTCGGCGTGACGACCATCCCGCCGTTGACGCTCATCGCCGCGAGAACGTCGATTGCCGGAACGCTCCTTCTGTTCTGGATGCTGTGGCAGCGCATTCCGGTACCGCGAGACCCGGCCGTGTGGCGTCGCTTCGCCGTGCAGGCGCTGCTCAATAGCGTGATTCCCTTTACCTTGATCGCATGGGCAGAGCGTTCGGTGGAAGCCGGTCTGGCGACCATCCTCAACTCGACCTCGCCTGTCATGGCGTTCCTCGGCACGTGGCTGATTACCCGCCACGAACAGGTCAACGCGCGCAAGCTGTTCGGCGTCGCCGCGGGTCTCGCTGGCATATGCCTCGTGGTCGGCGTGAGTGCATTCGAAGGACTCGGCCAGCAACTCGTTGCGCAGCTGGCGATCGTCGCCGCGACGGTTTGCTACGCCGGTGCGGCGATCTACGGCCGTTCGTTCAAGGGACTCTCGCCGGTCGCACCCGCTGCGGGGTCTCTCATCGTCGGTGCGATACTGCTGGTCCCCGTGAGCCTGGCCTTAGACCGCCCGTGGACGCTTCATCCGTCGTTGCAATCGATCGCAGCGCTGATCGCACTCGCCGTCTTTTCCACGGCGATCGCGTTCGTCATCTACTTCCGGCTCGTCCAGACGCTCGGCTCGGTCGGCACGACGGCGCAGGCCTATTTGCGCGTGCCGGTCGGCGTGGCGATAGGCATTGCGTGGCTCGGTGAATCGCTTTCGACCTCGGCGTGGCTGGGGCTCGGGTGCGTCGTTGCCGGAGTCATCGCGATGACGCTGCCATCGGCCAGCCAATCCCGCGCGAGCGGCCACAGGCTGCGCTCGAATCGCGAGTGAAAAAACGCGAAATGTCCGATGCTGCGCTCGCCAATTGACGCGGGCGCGATGCGTACATGCGTCGACAGGCTCTGTGTGAAATAACACAGCGCGCGTTCGATCGCGCGAATCGTGCCGAATGGATCGTCGTGGAAGCTCACGGCGAGAATCGGCGCACGCATGTTGCCGAAACGAGCGACGATGTCCATGCGCTGCTCGGGCGTGCGTGCGAGCGCCCCGTCGCCGAGCGTGTCTTCAAAGCGGGCGCGGCCCCGGCTCCATATCCTCGCAACGCCGCGCGGCGTGTCCTCCATCCATCCGAACCACGATGCGGGGAAATAGCCCATCAGGCCAGTCAAAACCGGCATCACGACATGCCATTTCCAGAGCATGAGCGGCATGCTGCGCGGCGCGTAGTCTCGCCAATACGCGTATTGCGTGCCGACGGTGAAGACGCGTCGAATGAGATGATTCGACGGCGCGAGCCCGATCAGGAAGCCGCCAATGCTATGCCCCACGACATCGATCGGCTGCCCAGGGAACAGGCTTCTTGCTTAGCGCAGCACCGCTTCGAAATCGCGCTCTCCCCATTCCAGCCAGCTCGCATCGAGCGTGGCGAGCGCGACGGGCTGCGAGCCGCCAATGCCACGGTAGTCGTAGACCAGCACGTCGAAACCCTGCTGGTGCAGCCATGCACCAAAGCGGAAATAGTAGTGGCAGCGTACCGACGTCGCCGAATTGACGATGACCACCGGACGCGACGCGTCCGCGTTCGGCAGCGCGTGACGACGCCACACATATGCGCGAAGCGTAAAGCCATCGGCAGCAGTGATGGCGACAGCGATGGGACGTGCCTCGGCTGGATCGGCTGAATCCATGAGCGTGCTCCCTGAAGAATCCGGAGTATCGATTTCACTTGACCTTGCCCGCTGCATCAATCAATCTTTGCGCAGCTTTCGCATGAGGAAAACGCATGTCAGTGCCGCTCGTGAAACTCCCTCCTCTCGACCTCATTCGCGGTTTCGTCGCGGTGGGCCGGCGCATGAGCATCACGCTCGCCGCCGACGACCTGTGCGTGACGCAATCCGCCGTGAGCCGCCAGATCGCCGCGCTCGAAGAAGCGCTAGGCGTGCGCCTCTTCAACCGCGGCTATCGTTCGATCGCGCTCACAGCGGAGGGCGAGCGCCTGCTGCGCGTTGCGGACGGCGCGGTGCAGCAGATGCAGGAAATCGTCGGCGCGCTGGCCGCGCCCCAAGCACGTCAGCCGGTGACGATCACCGCCAGCATCGGCATTGCAGGACTGTGGCTGCTGCCGCGCATCGGCGAGTTGCAACGCCAGCTTCCCGATATCGATCTGCGCCTTGCGACCTCAGAGAAGGTGCTCGATCTGCGCGCAGAAGGCATCGATCTCGCCCTGCGCTACGCGCCGGCCCGCATCGCGCCGGAGGCAGCCAATCGCGCTGTGCATCTGTACGACGAATACGTATTGCCGGTCGCGCATCCTTCGTTGAACGTGAAGAAGCTCGACGCGGCCACGCTCGCGCGCCACGTGCTGCTCGAATTCGAGGGCGTGCGCCGCCCGATGCTGCGCTGGGCGGATCATCTGGGCGCGCGCGGCCTTGACGGCGCTCCGCTTCGCGGCGTGCTGCGTTTTAACCAGTACGACCAGGTCATTCAGGCCGCCACCGCCGGCCGCGGTATCGCGCTCGGGCGCCTTGCCCTCGTGCAACCGCTGCTTGCCGACGGCAGGCTCGCCGCCATCGGCAATGCGCGCGCCGAGGGTCCGACTGGCTATGCCTACTGGCTGCATCAGGCCGACGAAGCGCCGCGCGACGACGTGCGCGCCGTCATCGACTGGATCGTCGATCAGGCTCGCCAAAACCAGGTCGCATGAGCGGCACGCATGCGAAGCGTGCCGAAAACTCACTTGAGCCAGCCCGCTTTCCCGCGCTCTACTAGGCACCACGCTGCGCAACAGCGAAGCGCCCAGTGCGAGGAGGCGAACGATGACCGGGATGGACGATGCATGGCGCCGCCGCTGGCTGCTCGTGATCGCAGGTGGCGTCGTGATGGGTGCGGCGCTCGGCGTGCGCAACGTGCAAGGGCTTTTTCTGTTGCCCGTCACGCTCGAGCGCGGCTGGTCGCGCGAGACGTTCGGCCTCGCGCTCGCGCTGCAAAACCTGCTGTGGGGCGTTGCACAGCCGCTCACGGGCATGATCTCCGACCGCTTCGGCTCCGCACGTGTGATCTTCGCGGGCGCCCTGCTCTACGCGCTCGGCCTCGCGATGATGGCATTGAGCGCGACGCCTGGCGTCTACACGTTTGGCGTGGGCGTGGTGCTCGGCGTGGCATTGTCCGGAACGGCTTTCGGCGCCGTCTATGGCGCGCTCTCGCGGCTCTTTGCAGCCGACCAGCGCAGCTGGGCGCTGAGCGTGGCGGGTATGTTCGGCGGCCTGGGCCAGTTCTGCATGGTGCCGCTCACTCAAGGGATGATCGGCAGATTCGGCTGGGTCACGGCAATTCTCGTGCTCGCCGCCATGATGCTCGCCAGCGCGCCGCTCGCGGCATGGCTGCGCGATCGGCCGCTGCGGCGCAGCGGCGCGATCGATACGCACGACACCCTGCGCCGAGCGCTCGGAAAGGCGTTCGCGCATCGCGGCTTCTGGCTGCTCAATCTGGGCTTTTTGTCGTGTGGCTTCCAGCTTGCGTTCATCGGCGCGCACCTGCCGGCGTATTTGCTCGACAAGGGCATGAGCGCGCGCGAAGCGAGCCTGGCGCTCGCGCTGATTGCGCTGGCGAACACGGCAGGCACGTTTCTCTGCGGTTACGCAGGGGGCTTTCTGCGGCGCAAGTATCTGCTCTCGGCGATCTACTTCGCACGGGCGGGCGTAATGGCGCTGTTCCTCGCCTTGCCCCTATCGCCCCTCACGCTTTACGTGTTCGCGTTCGCGATGGGCTTCATGTGGCTCGGCACCGTGCCGCTGACGAGCGGGATCGTTTCGCAGATGTTCGGCGTGCGCTATATCTCGACGCTCTTCGGCTTCGTGTTTCTCGGGCATCAGATCGGGAGTTTCTTCGGCGTCTGGCTGGGCGGCGTGGTGTTCGACGCGACGCATAGCTACGGCCTGCTCTGGCAGGGCTCGATTGCGCTTGGCGTCATCGCGGGATTGATGCACTTGCCGATCGACGACGAGCGGGTCGTGCAGCGCGCCATGATCGGCGGCCAACCTTCGTGAGTGAGGTCGTGGCCTGGCGCATCATGCAGGTCATGCTGGCCGTTTCGTTCGTAACGCTTATTGTCTGGACGTTCGTCGAGTATCTCGCGCCTTCGACGATACTTGCCTTGCTCACCGGCGCCGCGTTTTGCAGATGAGCGCGCCGCTGGTAGCCGCTTACTTGATCAACTGCAGTATGTCGCGAAAGCGCGGGTGCTGGCACGAGCGCAGCCATTCGAACGCGACCATCTCGACCGTCGCCACTTCAGCGCCCGCTTTGTTCAGCCGCGCAATGGCCGCCTCTTTGTCGGCGACTTTCCGCGAGCCTGTCGCGTCAGTAACGACAGTGACCGATAGACCGCGCTGCAGCAAACCCATCGCTGTCTGCAATACGCAGACATGGGCCTCGCATCCCGCGACGATGGCTCGGGTTCGCCCTTCAGGCAGCGCTTCAAACAGACCATCGGCGGTGGCGTCGAAATGGTGCTTTGCAACAGTCGTCGCGCACAGGTCCTTTATTTCCTGCGAGTTTTCGCCGAGCGCGCCCGGATTCTGTTCTGTCCCGATGACCGGAACATCGAGACCCCGAGCAATCCGCCCAAACCGAATGGCTTGAGCGACAACGGATTCGCCGTCGTGAATCGCCGGCATCAGTCTCATTTGCAAGTCGATAAGAACTACGATCGATTCGGAAACGCTATGCAGCATCACGCATCCTTTTCGGAGATTGCAGTGCGGAAAATGGCACCTGTCAGGGATATTACTAAGTATGCGACAAATGGTCACCGTGCGACTCTATGTCCCAATGCCATTCCCTATGGAGCCAGGCATGCAAGCAGAGACGCTAAAGAAAGCAAAAGCCGCCACCTTTCTCACCCGGTCGGCGGTGTGTCTGATGCTGTTGCCAGTTGCCTGTCTTGTCTGGGCACTCCAGGCGTATCCGCCACAAGAAGCGATTTGGGTTTGCTTCTCGCTGGCAATCTATATCTGGCCTTTCGCCGGAGTCCTGTTTGTGATCTCAGCGGGATTCCACGTCGGTAGCCACGGCCGCCGACTCGAAAAGGACGCCGGTTTCCGCGAGGCGCATGGGCACTAACTAGCCCGCGCGCCGTTCCTGCCAAACGGTCTGCTGTCGTTGCCCGGATAAAAGCCTGCTGGAAGCAACAGGCTTCTGAGGCGCGACTTGCCGTCCGCGTCCGTCCGTTTATCAAGACTGCCGGTATGATTGGTTAGCAAACCTTATCGGCACACCATCCTGCGCTGTCAGCGCGGAGCACAACAACGCACGCAGCGACGGCGCGGGTGACGCTACGCCTTGCGTGCGTTCGGCTGCCGCATGCGCGTCCTGCATGATCAAATCCGTTCGGCATCCTTATAATTCGGGTCCATTTGTCAGCGCCAGCTGCTCCGCGCGCCATGGCGAAGTCAGGCGCGCAATGTGCTTCGACCTTTTTCGCCCGGTGAAAGGCGGGGGACCGCTCTTTCGCCAATGGCGTTGTTCGCACTGCACCCAGGCCGAAACCACAAGGAGAAGAACGATGACCCTGCTCATCTATCTGATCGGATGGATCATTTTCATTGGCGGCGTGGCGTGGGCATTGATGGCGCTGCATGTTGCGGTGCACATCATCGAGATCGTGGCGGTGATACTGCTCGGCGTCGCGGTGATCACGGGCGCCACGCGCGCGCGCAATCGCGACCGGTCGACGTAGCCATACACGGGCGAGTCACGGGTGTGTGCAGACTGACGGCGCCTCACACGGCAAAACCAGGACCGGCAAAACTCGTGACTTTCGCTCACAAGCGTGCCCAAGGCGTCGGGTTTTACGATCAAAGTCATTTCAACTGGGCGTTCCGTCACGCGTTTGGCGTGGCCCCGTCTGCATACTGAGCCGATGGGCCTTCGCTCGCCTCACGCGTCAATATCTTACAAGCCAGACTCTCTCTTCCTCTTTAGGATCAGCAGAAGAACGGTTGGTCCGATCGCAATCCTGGAAGCCCATTGCAATGCATCTGCACTTTGAAACCCCGTTGGTGGAGTCGCGCGCCTTGAGCGTCCCTGGTGAACAATCCGTGTGGCTCAAGCTCGACGCCTTGCAGCCATGTGGATCGTTCAAGATCCGGGGCATCGGCCACGCTTGCGCCGTTCACCAAAGCCGTGGCGCGCAGCGTTTCGTATCGTCGTCCGGGGGAAATGCGGGTCTTGCCGTGGCTTATGCGGGCCGGCGCCTGGGCATTCCCGTGCTTGTCGTGGTGCCGGAAACGACGACGGAACGCGCCAGGGAGTTGCTCCGCCTGGAAGCTGCAGAGGTCGTGGTGCACGGCAGTTCCTGGCAAGAGGCCAACCAGTTCGCGCTGACCTTGCTGGGCGCGACGGACGCGTTTCTGCATCCCTTCGACGACACACTGCTGTGGCACGGCCATGCCTCGATGATCGATGAAGTTGCCCAGGCCCGCTTCAAACCCGATGCCATCGTGCTTTCCGTTGGCGGCGGCGGCCTGCTTTGTGGCGTCGTGGAAGGCCTCCGGCGCAATCATTGGCACGACGTGCCGGTGTTGGCCGTCGAAACCGATGGCGCCGCTTCGCTTCATGCCGCTGTCGAGGCGGGTCATACGGTGGCATTGCCCTGTATCTCCAGCGTCGCGACTTCGCTCGGCGCCAAGCGGGTGTGCGAGCAGGCCTTGCGCTGCGTGCGCGAGCACCCTGTCCACAGTCTCGTCGTATCGGACTCCAGCGCACTCGCTGCCTGCGAGCGCTTTCTTGCGGATCACCGCATTCTGGTTGAGCCGGCCTGCGGCGCAGCGCTGTCCGTCGCCTACGAGAGGCATCCCGCGTTGGCCAAATACCGGAATATTCTGGTTGTCGTATGCGGCGGCGCGACGGCCACCATCGATCAGATACGCGCGTGGGCAAGCGAGGCAGATAGCCGATGACCTGGTGCCCGCAGCGGCGGAAACGATCGGATCTTCGCGGCGCCGTGTTCGAAGCGGCAGCCTGCGCAACGCACAGTTACGCGACAGCCGCTCTGATGGCGCGGACCTACGGTCTGTAGACCTAAGCGGCTTTCGACTCTCCGATGTGCTCCAGCATCTCGCGGCCTGCGCGTGTTGTAACCCGGCGAGGGCCAGCGCGAGCTGGCCCTCGCTTGCGATCGCCGCGGCAACGTCAGCCGGGAACTCCCATTGCGCTACGAGGAACGCAACTTACAGGAGCTCGACATGCACTGGCGTCATCTAGCGCTTGGTTTGCTCATAGCCGCGGCATTCTCATTGCCCATTGCATGGGGTGCAAATGACGACCAGCACATGAATCGGCCGAACGACCTTCATACTGCCACTCCGATCAAGCACCTGGTCGTGATCTATGGAGAGAATGTCTCGTTTGATCACTACTTTGCCACCTATCCGCATGCGGCAAATCCTTCAGACGAACCGGCGTTCAACGCACTGCCCGGTACGCCCGCGGTGAACGGCCTCTCTGGACCCCTCCTCTCCAGAAATCCGAATGCCACGAATCCGGCCAATGGCGCGGGCGCAGCGAACCCGTTCCGCATCGACCGTACGCAAGCTGCGACCGCCGACCAGGATCACGCCTATGCGGCAGAACAGCAAGCCTACGACAACGGCGCCGTCGATCTGTTCCCGAAGTACACGGGCAAAGGTAAGAGCGACCTGGACGGCGGGTCCGGAAACAATGGCGAGGTGATGGGCTATTACGACGGCAACACGGTCACAGCGCTGTGGAATTACGCGCAGCGATTCGCGATGAGCGACAATGCCTGGTCGTCGACCTATGGCCCGTCGACGCCAGGCGCGCTGGAGGTGGTCTCGGGTCAAACCAACGGCGTGAGGCCCGTGCTGACGACGAAAAGGCCTTCCGTCCCGGGCTCCTACTACGTGAACGACGGACAGGGCGGCTTCACGCTGATCGACGACGTCGATCCCGCCTTCGACCAATGCTCGAGCCAGCGCGACACCGTCATGATGACGGGCCGAAACATCGGCGACCTCCTGAACGCCCGTAATATTTCGTGGGGCGGCTTCATGGGCGGCTTCAACCTCGAGACCGTGAACAGCAATGGCACGACCGCGTGCAGGCGCAGCACGCTATCGGCGGTCGTCGGTGCTGCCAAGGAGGACTACGTTCCACACCACAACTGGTTCCAGTACTACGCGTCGACGTCGAACCCGAAACATTTACGCCCGAGTTCGATCGAGGCGATCGGGCATACCCTGGAACGTGATGGCCGGACCCCGGACCCCGCCAATCATCAGTACGATTCCGACGACTTCTTTGGCGCGGTGAGCGCCGGGAACTTTCCGTCCGTGAGTTTCCTCAAGGCCCCCGCCTTCCAGGACGGTCACGCGGGCTATTCGGATCCACTCGACGAACAGGCGTTCGTCGCGAAGGTCGTCAACTTTCTGCAGCGCCAGCCGGACTGGACCAGCACCGCCATCGTCGTGACGTGGGATGACTCGGATGGCTGGTACGACCACGCATACGCATCGCCGACGAGCGCGTCATACGATTCGTTCGCCGATCACCTCAACGGTCAGGGAAAATGCGGTACCGGCACCGCGCAGGACGGCGTGAACGGCAAACCCGTGAACGGCCGCTGCGGCCCGGGTGCACGCATTCCGTTTCTCGTCATTTCGCCCTGGGCGAAAGAGAATTACGTCGACCATACGTTGATCGACCAGTCGTCGGTCGTTCGCTTCATCGAAGACAACTGGCTCGACGGAGAACGTATCGGCGGCGGGTCGTTCGACAGCAAGGCCGGCAGCATCATGGGGATGTTCGACTTCGGCCGCCGCTACGAAGACATCGCGCAGCGCAAGCTGTTTCTCGACCCGCCGACGGGGCTGCCAGTCGACCGGCCTGCGGAGGTCTGGCGCCAGACAGCGCGGAGTTCGAAAGCTCTCACCATTCCAGTTTTGATTTCGATTCAATGCAAGGGTAAACGATGCAGTGCGCGCCATTTCTACACTGACTTCTTGTAGATATGTCAACGCATCGCGTCGCTTCTTTCCCTCAGTTTTCAGCCTCTCGATAGTTCATATGGTTGATTTGGAATCCAAATCTGTCTCTCCTTCATTTGCTGGTTACCATGCAAGCGCCCCAGCGCGCCATCAGCGCTATGTCTGATTGTGGCTTCGGTCACAGCCCGAGATAAAAACGTGGCGCTATGTATCGAATGAATAACGCCTCGCCTTTACACAGACCCTTGCAAATTTTCTGATGCTCGGGAAGGTACGGCGATTGCAACACAAGCGAAGCGCGTTGCCGTGTACGCCGATTGCCGGATGGCCCACAGAGACCCTGACGGCGTTTGGAGTTGTGCGACGCGATGCCTGACATTTGCATGAGCGGGGGCTCTTCTATGTCGAACCGACACGAGGCCTCTCCTGCCGAGACGGGGGAGGTCCTGGTACTGGTGGGCGCCGCCTTCGCTGTGCTTGGCGGCTGGCTCGTCGCAATGGGTTCCACGCCCTACTACGTCGTCACCGGCCTCGCGCTGATCGGCTCGGGTACCCTCATGGTGCGAAGCCGCTCGGCGGGCGTCTGGAGCGTCTTCTTCACGCTCGTCGCGGCACTCGTCTGGTCTATCTCCGAAGTCGGGCGCGACGGCTGGAAGCCCATGCCGCGCCTGCTGCTGCTCGCGCTGCTCGGCATCTGGTTCTACCTCAACATCGGCCTCGGCAATTCAGCGATCGCCCGCCCCGTACGCGTTGTGGCGGGCGTCGCGGCGATCGTCTATGCGCTCACGATCGTCGGCATGTTCTCGCCCAAGGTGCCCATGTCGGTGGCGCAACACCTTCGCTACGGACCGTTATCTCCTCCCCACAGCAGCAGCGCGTCGTCCGATCAGGGTAACTAGCATCGTCCGGGATTATTTGCTGTGAACGAATTGAGAATTGATTTCGATTCAAACGGCGAACTCGTGATGCAGGCTTTCAGCGCTTCATCAGACGTGCGAGGAACACCAGTTGCTGAGGGCAGGTCCGGCAGTCAAAGAGGTATGCGACCGTGTTTATACAATTCCCAGATGAAGAAGCCTTCTACCACGCGAGTGGCACGATCCGGTATCGCGCCGTCGTCGACGGCACTTGGGTCATGTGCGAAATATCTCCGGAGGCCCTGGAAGACTATTTTCGTGCGCGCTCGGGCCGCGCCGGCCTGTTAGCGGCCTTCGCAACACATAGAAAGGAGATCGAATCAATCACAAGACAAATTCTTCCCCATCGGATCTACGCTGGACGCTGCCAGCTTTTCTTGCGAGACTGCTTATACAGGCCAGAAACGAACGAAGCCGACATCAGGCACAACGGCGAATTCCTGGAAGCTGCCCGACGCGACGAGATGGCAATCACGAGCGCATGCCTACCGTCAGACATGGATCCTCTAGAAGCTGGAAGTGCGTTGACGTGAGGGCGCGCACCGCGATCTGATTTCCTTGAATACGAATGCCGCCGGGTCCTTGACGCACTGCAGTGTGATCCAAGGCACGCTATATGCGCACGTATGAGATTGCATCGCAGCAGCTCGCCGCTGCGAACTGCTTTCACCGTGTGCGCTGGCTTGAAAAGAACATGAAAAATGCCTTGCGTATGTGGCACGGAGGCGGTTGAGGATTCTGTTCGAGACCGCCCTTCTCACGAATTCATCAGCGGGATGGCCACAATAATGAACAGCTTCGATATCGTCATTCTGGGAGCCCTCACTCAACTCCAGCTTCCTCAACAGGTCAATTACGCCATTGGGGTAATTGCCGACTTCTACACGTTCAAGGGCTATCTGTTGATCCCGTTGTTGTGGTGGATCTGGTTCCAGCCACACGAGCGGCGCGGCTGGCGCCGCGAGATAGTACTCGCCACGCTGGCGAGCGGCCTGATTGCACTCGCGGTGGGGCGCCTGCTTGCGCGCATTCTGCCGTACAGGGAGCGGCCGCTATTCACACCGGGGCTGAATCTGCATTTCGCCTCGTCGCCCGTACAGCTTGCCGGGCTGATGCACTGGAGTTCCTTTCCGAGCGATCACGCGATGCTGTGGACGGCAGTGGCAATGGGGATCTTCCTCGTCTGGAGAGGCATCGGCATTCTTGCGTTCCTGTCTGTCGCGGCATTTGTCTGCTTTCCGCGTGCGTACCTGGGTTATCACTACCCGACGGATCTGCTCGTCGGTGCCTTCATCGGCATCGTGATCACCTGGATCATGACGCGCAGAGCCGTGAGACGGCGCACGGTCAAACCCTTCATGCGCTACGTCATGCGCTACCCTGGGCCGGTCGCGGCGGTCGGTTTTCTGCTCTGTTTCGAACTGGTCACACAGTTCGACGATCTTCTGCGCCTCGCCCATTCGGTATGGCACACGGCGACATGACAGATGCCGACGTCGAGTCCACGCCAATCCTGGCTGCCGGCTTTTCCGCCCACCGCTTCCGCGATGGTGATGGCAACAGGCATCGTCTCGATGGCAACGCATCTGCTGGGCGTTCGGTGCGATGAAATCAATCACGGGGGAATGACGACCCTCGCGGTGAACTAGTTCGCACTACTGTGCATCACTGCGCGCGTGCGTCGTGATCTGCACGAAATCGGCAACGATACGCCCTTCGCCGTAGTGTGCTTCCATCTGTTTCAACTGCTGCCCCACTGCCGCGAGGTAAGCCGAGCGAGACTCCGAAGCCGGACGCAGCCCATCGAACAACGGTGCCGGCGTGATCAGCAGAACGATCATCTCCGTGCCGAACGGCTTGTCCACGAGCCAGTATCCCGATCCCCCGACCGTCGCCGAGAAGCCGGGCGGCGCCTGATTGTCGCGCTCGACATTGCTGGGAACCAGATGGACGACACTGCCGTCGAGCGCGAAATAATCCACGTTGACGTATGACTCGTAATGCGGCGTGGTGATATCGACGATGAGCGGCATGCCCTGCGTCAGACGTGCGTCGAGTGGCCGGGTATGGATCGTCGCGCCGCCGCCAGCCAGATGATTGGCGCGCCAATATGGCGCGAACGCGCTCACGACTTCACAGTTGTGGTTCTCCACCGCGGTCACGTCGAGTTTCGCGGCTAGCCCTCCGGGCGTTTGCGCGAGCGCGTCGTGAACGTGCGCCATGTTCTCGCCCGTGTTGGCAAAGCCTCGCACCTGGACCACGTGCTCGGGCAGCGACGCCGCAAGCGCCGAGCACGGAATCCGCGCGAGCGTCGTGTTCAGCGCGGCGATCGACGCCGCGTCGGCCACCGGCGCACTCGATGCGGGAACCACTGCAACCCCGCTCGCGGCAGGCATGCTCGCCACAACCGCGGCTGGCGCTGCGCCAAGCACCGGCGAGGCCGGCGCCTCCGAGGCCGCCTTCGTCGCGCCAGCGGGCGCCATGGCGGCCATCGAGGGCCTCGCGCCCGTTTGCCCATGTCCCGAAAGCACGCGATATCCTACCCATAACCCCGCAGCGACGACGACCGCCCCCACGCCAATGGCGCCAACCCGCGCGCCCGGGAACGCCGGTGCATGCTTGAGCACGCCCATGCCCTGGAGAAACTGATTGACGCTCGCAGTGCGCGAGGCGCGGTCAAACGAAAGCGCCGCGCTCAAGGTGCGCCACTGGCCGCGATCGAGGCCAGGCGCTCGCTCAGCGCGCATCTTGTCGCTGCGTGCCTGCGTGGCCGATTTGCGATTGAACGGGTGCTTGCCAGTCAACAGTTCATAGGTCACACAGGCGAGCGCATAGACATCGTCGCGCGGGTCCGGCTCCCGATGCTCGAACATCTCCGGACTCGCATAGGCGGGCGTGATGCCGCCGAGCGTCGCGGGATCGAACACAGTGACGTCGGGATCTTCTTCGGGCCGCTGGAACACACGCGCAATGCCGAAGTCGATCACTTTCACATCGCCGCCGTCGGTGAGGAAAACATTGGCGGGCTTGAAGTCGCAATGCACGAAGCCGCGCTCGTGCGCGTAGGCCAACGCCTGCCCCATCCCGGCAATGATGGGCCGCGCCTTTTCGAATGGCATGCCCGCGAAACCCGGCGCGCGCAGCAGCTTGCTGAGCGGCTTGCCCGAGAGATATTCCATGGTGAGGTAGACGAGCGGCCCGTCGCGGTCGAAGTCGTACACCGCGACGATATTGCGGTGCGCGAGCGTCTGCGCCTTGCGGGCTTCACGCTGCAATGCGATCAGCGAAGTCGGCTGGCCGCGGAACTGCACGTTCAGCACCTTGATCGCGATATAAGGCTTGCGATCCGAAGCTTCCAGCTTGCGCAAATCGAGCGCCTTGTAGACGGTGCCCATGCCACCCACACCCAGACATTCTTCGAGCACGAAGCGACCATTGAGCGTATCGCCGATTCCCTTCACGTGGTCCGCATCGTCGCCTGTGGTGGCGCTACGCGCAGCGGCCAGGGCTTCGTGAATGCGAGTGGAGTCGTCGACGGCCGCCGCGTTGTCCTGGCGATGTTCGATGCGGCGCAGGACCTCGGCATACACGGCATCGGGCAGCGGATGGACCGTTTGCGTCGCGTCCACCGCTTCGCGCAGGCGAGCGCAATTGGCCGCGTCGACCGCGAGCACGTGGTCGATCTCGGCGAAGAACGCCTCGCGTGAGAGCGCCCCGCTCTGGAATGTCTGGATCAGCTGCGCAAGGCTCATCATTCGTATGCCTTCAACTCAGCTTCAGGATGGCCGAGGCGCTTTGCGTCACACGTTCCCGGCGCACGATCGCGCCGCGTGTAGCTGCGGCCGCGATCCCCGTCGAGTCCGCTGCAGCGCGGTCTCGTCATCTTTAAAGCATACAGAGTCGCCGCCGGACCTGCGCGCACCGTGATCTCAGCCGGCGCGCGCCTGCAACCATGCAACAAGGTCTGATGAGAGATTAATCTGCGGCACGGCGCAGTGCAATCGGTGCCTGAACCAGGCCTTTGGCTCGCACGTGTTGCAGCGAATCCAACGAGCGCGCCCAGCGCTGTTGGGCTTCCACCATCAGCGTTTTCGCGCGCAAGTGCCGCCACCTGTCCCGCACACACCGGCTGGCTTGCCGCAAAGCCCCGTCGCACAAGGCGTCGAGCGGTTCGTGAGGCTGGCGCGAAGCCGCTGGCACAGCCTGTGCATCAGGAGGAGCGAGCCCGCAAGATACTGCAGCTCAATCGCCAACTACACCGTACTGCCCTTCTGGAGAACTGTCATGAGCAAGCTGATGATCGCCGACTTGAGCGTCGCGCAAGAACTCGACCGCAAAGCAATGAGCGCCGTTCGCGGCGGTGGCGGCCTGAGCCTCTGGCCCGGCTACTACCCGGCGCCGTCGTTCAAGTACGACACGACGAACTTCACCGCCCAGCAGTTGATCGGCCAGACGAACACCATCGAGAACAACGTGGGCAACGACGTCGCCTTCGCGCAGAACATTCACGCGACGGTCAACCCGGTGCAGACCGCCCACAACACGATCAACTTCTGATCGTCCCGCCGGCGGCGCGGCCGCACGCTGCGTTCATTCGCGTGCCGCGCCCGCCCGGGTCCACCCGCCCTATTCATCAGCAACTGGAGGCTCATCATGAGTTCCCTCGTTATCCGCGAGCTGGCTCCCGGAACGGCACTCGACCGCCGCGCCATGACAGCCGTACGCGGCGGCAACGGCAGCTCTTACGGTGGCTATGGCTCGATTGCCAACATCACCGTCTCGCCCAACATCGTGCAGAACATCTCGCAGGTTCAGGTGGTCGACGTCGCCGCGCTCAATAACATCGGTTATATCGGCGCTGGCTTCGGGCCGCTGAATCTCAAGGTCAATCCCTCGCAATACGCGAACACCGGCGTGACGTTCTAGCCGCTGCCGCGAAGGGAAAATGTAGACGGCGCCGTGAGGCGCCGCCTGCTTGTTTACGTGCGCCGCGCGCCACCGCCTATACTCGAACGACACCCCTCGAGCCCAATCCGCTATCGTGGAGCAGACCATGAGCATTATCGTCATCAAGGACCTTCCGGAAAGCGTGGAACTGGACAGGCAGGCAATGGCCGCGATCGTGGGCGGCGCCCGCGTCGCTTCGCAGCGCACGCTACTCGTGCCGCGGCCGTTTATCGGCGTACGTGTGGAGATCGAAGGCTCGCCCGCGCAGCGAGGGCCGGCAACCGTCCCCGCGGCGCGGCCCCGCCCGACGCTGCTGCGTTGAGTTCACGCAGCGCGTGCGGTCATCGCCGGACGCGTGCTGGCAGGCGGAAATACGCACCACGTGCCGTCGTCGTGACGGAAGAAGAAGATTGCAATCGTGCGCGCGGGATGGACTGCCTCGACGCAAACATAGCGCAGCCGTTGCTCGTGCGTGCGGCTGAAACGTACTACACGGGCCGGCACGCGCGCGTTGGGTGCAAGCCACTTGTCGACGAGAGTGCGCAGCGAGGTTTCGGCGGAATTCATGGTGATCTCCGATGCAAGTAGCGGCGATACGTGTCGTATTGGTCTCGACTGGATATGGCGCTTACACCGCGTGCGCGACGTACGTTTCGCGGCTGGCCTGCACGCGGCGCGCGTGAACCAGCGCGCGCACCGCGCGCAAGCCGGCCAGCGGATGGGCAATGCAGGTGCGGACCTGGTCGCTGCGGCCCTTGCCGTCCACGCACCAGGTGCAGAAGTGTTCGCAGTTGTTGCTGAGCAGTCGATAGCGGTCTTCGCCGAGACGCGAGCGCGCCCGCGCGACGGCTTCGCGGCCCACGAAAGCTGCGCACGGATGCGCGACAACGGCGACTTCGTAGCCGGCGGCGAAACGTTCGAGCGTGACCTCTTCGATCGGACCGCGATGCAGCGATACGCACAAGCCGGCGTAATGAACGACCCGCCCACCGCCGACATAGATGCCGTGATGGCTGTAGCCCGCGCGACGCGATACGAGATGCGCGCCGAGCGGCGGTTCGTCTGCGTGCATCGTCGGTTGAAGGTCGGGGCTCATGGCTGCATCCGTCTGGCGGGTTGCCGGCTTCCTGTGCTGCTCGACGTTTGCCGGTTGCCAACTACCCTGCATCAGATATGCCAGGCGGCCGATCACGGTTCTATAAGGCGGAGCGGGATAATGTGCGCGCTGGAGGCGCTCGTGTGTCGGCGTTGCACCAACTCGTGTGCTTCGATTGTGTCGGCGTCGAACCATCGGGTCGCCGCCAATCCGGCTCAGGAAGCGGCACTGTGTATGTGTCGGAGTCCTGATGACGACAGGCACGCAACGTGTTGGCGAGCGCACGACCATCGCACCGCGACCGCACGAGACGCGGGCACGCGCGGACCGCGCTCCGTGAGTGCGATGTCATATGGGGCAAGCCTCACGGGGAGATGGCGCGCGAGCGCCGCGTTTCGCCGAGAAATGGCATGCTGCTTGCAAGGTATGGTCGGAACGCCGCGGACCTGCGGCTATCATCTTGACGGAGACCTGTCATGACCTCGCTCGCCATCACCGACCTTCATCTGCAATGCGATCTCGACCGCAAGGCCATGTCGTTTATCCGGGGCGCAGGCGCGCCGTGGGTATTCGGCTGGATACAGCCTTACGAGCCCCCGCAGCCTTCGCCGCTCGGTCCGATCATCAACCTCTATCAGACCAACAACACGTTCTACGCGAATCAGGTCGTCAATCAGTACCAGACGCTCGATGTGACCAATTCGGCGTCGAACTCGAACGTTGCGGTAAACGTGGGCCAGAACGGCAGGAATAACGGACTCGTCGCGTAGCCTATGGAGGCTCGATCGTGACAGGCGGATTGTTATGGAGTTCGGCATCGCGCACGGACGTAGGCCGTGTGCGGGCGCTCAATGAGGATGCATGTCTCGATCAGCCCCAACGGGGCTTGTGGGCAGTGGCCGACGGCATGGGCGGGCACACGGCGGGCGATCTGGCCAGCGGCATGATCGTGCGCGCGCTTGGGGCGCTTGCCATATCCAACACCCTCACCAGTTTCTCGGCCACGGCGCGCGGCACGCTGCAAACAGTGAACCACCAGCTGCGCGAAGAAGCCGCGCGGCGCGGGGTTCGCATGATAGGCAGCACCGTTGCCGTGCTGATGGCGAAGGGGCGCGAGTTTGGCTGGCTATGGGCGGGCGACAGCCGCATCTATCTGTACCGTGATGCACAGTTCGAAGCGCTCACGACAGACCATAGTTACGTGGCGGAGCTACAGGCGCAGGGGCATTTGAGCGCCGAAGCGGCGCGCCACCATCCATCGCAGCATTTGATAACACGGGCCGTCGGTGCGGCAGACTGGCTTGATCTGGACGAAGGCCGCATCGTCGTGCGCGACGGAGACCTCTTTTTGCTGTGTAGCGACGGCCTGAGCAATGAAGTGCAGGTTCCCGAGATGGTGCGGGCGCTCGAGGCTGGGGATTGCCAGCATGCCACTGATTTGCTTGTTGAAATGGCCTTGCAGGCTGGGGGGCGGGATAACATTACCGCTGTCGTTGTGAGGGTGGATGATCCGGCTGCGTCGGATCGGACGCTCGTTAATCCTGCTGTCGGGCGTTAGTTTTTTGTTTTTGGTCTTGGTTTTTGGCCTTTCCCTGTTTCCGCTTCGGTACCCCAGCGTCGCCCCTGTGTGGGGCCGCACCTCCTTTCTTTGCCGCGGTCATCGCGCCCAGAAGCTCTTTGCACTTTGCAGTTCGCACGCGGCCAGACCTCCGTCCGGCTCGCGCGGATGGCGTGCGAGCCAGCGCGAACACCGGCGAACGGTTCGCACAGCCCCCTGTACCTGGCAATCCTTGACGATTTATCTGGCTGTTCCTGGGAGCCCGGTCAAAGATCGGGCGATTGAGCATTGCTGGCCAGCTCCGTTCAGTGTACTTCTTGCGTCCCAACGCCTTTTTCGCGACGTATCCGGGAGGTTTTCGATGTCGTGGCTCATGCCGTTACAGGCTTATGAATTGAAGCTGGCGCCCCATCCGGCGCCGTTCTCGATAGTGAAGTTCGCGGGCCATGACCGGATCAGCCAGCTCTACGAGTACGAGATTGAATTCACAAGCCCGATAGCGGGTCTTCCGATGGATCAGGTACTCGGGCGGCCAGCCCGGTTCATCATCGATCCGGTCGACCCGAACATGGGCCACCTGCAACGCATGTTTGGCGAGAACGCTGAAAAGTTCAGCAAAAGGCCGCCCGCACAGGTCGTCCACGGCATCATCACGAAGTTCGATGAGCACGAGACCTCCGCCGACGAGACGCGCTACCGCGTCAGGCTCGAGCCTGCGATGGCGGACCTGAACCGTGGCAGGACAAGCCGGCTGTTCCAGAAGCAGTCGGTCGAAGAGATCATTACCGACACGCTGCGGCACTACGGTTACCGGGCCGGTGTCGATTTCAGGTTCAACCTGCGCGGTACATACAAGCGGCACGAGTACATCACCCAGTACCACGAGACGACGTTCGCGTTTATCCAGCGCATCTGTGCGGAAGAAGGCATCTGGTTTCGGTGGGAGCAGAAAAAGGATTACGCGGTGATGGTGTTCGGCGACGATCTGGATGCGTACGCGCGCAAGCAGCGTACAGTGCCGCATCGTCGTGACTCCGGGCTCGAGAGCGTGGGTGCCGACTCGATCAAGTCGCTGCGGCGGCGTACCCGGCGCGTGCCACAATCCGTGCGCCTGCACGACTACAACCATCGTCAGGCCGACGTTTCGCTGCTGGTCGAGGAGAACACGGCGCGTGGCGACAAGACCACCAACGCCGTCGACTATCACTGGGGCGAGCACTACGAGACGCCGGAGGAAGGCCAGCGCATTGCCCGTCTGCGGCACGAGGCTCACCTCGCGGGTCAGGTGACGTTCATCGGCACGGGCAATCCGTTCTGGCTGGAAGCCGGGGAGGTCGTGCTGGTCGACCCGGTTCAGGTCGATGCGAAGCACGGGATCTTCATCACGTCGGTACGCTCGCACGGTGGGCGCAACAAGTCGTACCGCGTGACGTTCGAGGGGATTCCTTCGGATCGGGTCTGGCGAACATCCATGGACACGATCCCGAAACCGGAAATCAAGGGCATTCTGCCGGCCCGGATCACGTCACCCGGAAACTACAAATATGCCTATCTGACGGAAGAAGGCTGGTACGTCATCAAGCTGCCGTTCGATCTGGACGAATGGAGCCCGGGTGGCACGAGCCGGCCGGTGCGCTTTGCCAAGCCCTACAGCGGCGACAACTACGGTCACCACTTCCCGTTGATCGACTCCGCCGAGGTCGCGCTCGAATTTACGGCCGCGGATCCAAACCGGCCCATCATCATCGGAGCGCTGCATGACAGCCTGCATCCGGATCTCGTCAACAACCTGAACAATACGCGCAATCTCATCCGCACGGCTGCGCAGAATGAGATGCGCATGGAGGACAAGGAAGGCGTCGAGCATATTCACCTGACGACGCCGTTTCAGACTAGCGAGCTCAATCTTGGGCATATGGTCGACGGCAATCGCAAGGAGCGGGGAAAAGGTGCGGAGTTGCGCTCCGATGAGCATGTCGCAGTACGGGCAGCAAAGGGCGTATTGGTTACCGCCGAACGACAACCTGGTGCCGCGGGCGAGCAACTCGCGATGGAGGACGCCGACACGACTCTGGAGCAGGCCGAACAGATCCTGCACGCGCTCAATGACTCGGCGAATGCTGCGAAGGCCCTGCAGGCTGACATCGATCAACAACGCGCGCTGATCCAGCAAAAGCTCAAACGGCTTCAGAAACCCGTCATTGTCGTGACGGCCCCCGATGGCGTCGGGCTCGTCAGTGGTCAGCAGATGCAGCTTGCCGCTCGCAGGCAGATGTTTGTCACTGCCGGCGACGGGCTCGACATCGGCGTCATGAAACGTATCGCAGTCGCGGCCGGCGAGGCCATTTCGATTTTTGCGGCGCGGCTAGGAATCCGGATCTTCGCCGCGAAGGGAAAAGTCCAGGTTCAGGCCCAGTCCGACACGATGGAGTTCATGTCAATGCAGGACATGACAGCCAGTTCATCGGATGGCGAGGTCATCATCACGGGGCGCAGAGGCGTCACGATCGGCGATGGGTCTGGTGCCTACATCAAGCTCTCGGGCGGCAAGATCATTCTCGGCAGTCCCGCGGGAGAAATCGAACTCAAGGGCAACCTGAAAGTCGACGACCCGGACGGTGGCAGCTTCAAGTTCCCGACATGGTCCAAGGCGCCGCTCAACGACGTAAAGGACGCAACGAACTTCGGATTTTCTGAATAAGCACAATTATGACAAGCCAACCTGCACCGAAGAAGTCGTCGCCCGCGCCGGTCAAGCTGAAGCCGTTGCCGTTCGCCTTTCCGTTCCTTCGCAAGGGACGGGGCCAGTCGGAAGCCTCCGCACAGTTCACCGACGAGCACGAGATTTACCGGCTGCTCGCCGAACGCGAGCCGTCAGGCGCGTACCTCGTCAGCCGCAAGGGAATGTGGCATGGTGGCATCCACGTCACGGAGGCCGGCGCAGGGCAATCGCTGGATCTTGACGCGGGACTGCGCTGCATCGCCGACGGCGTGCTGATCGCGTTTCGCGCCAACAAAACCTATCCGCTTAGCGAGATCGCTGCGGCCGGTGGAGGATCGCCGGTTCAGGCACCGTATAGCACGGGCTTCGCGCTGGTGCGGCATACCATGGGGTTCCCGCAGGGCACGAAGCTGACGTTCTACAGCCTGTACATGCATCTGATGTCCTGGGAGGACTATGCGAACTTCCCGAAGCGTGAAAAACCGTCGTACTGGTCGCGGCAGTGGCAAGTGACGCAGCATGCGCAGGACAAACCCTCGCCGGGTCGCAACGGGCAGGTCGCCGACCCAGCCCAGCAGGGGCTGAGGGTTCGCAAGACGCCAAACGGTACCCCTATCGGCATCCTGCCACAGGGGGCCAGCGTCAGCGTCGGCAAGACCGAGAAGGTCCACGGAAAGACGTGGGGCCAGCTAATGAACCTGCACGGCACATCACTGTATCCGCCTGAAGCTGGCGGCTATGTCGAGCCGTTCCGTGCCATCGGCGGCTGGCTTTATCTGGGTCAGGAAAACGGCGGGCCGGTCGTTGACGAGGTCGTCCCGGACTCGATGTTCGACCGGGTGATCGTGACGGCGAATCAGACATGTACAAAGGGGGATCCGCAAGGTGAGGGAGGTATTCCGGTCAAGGCGGGCGACCTGATAGGCCACCTCGGACGCTACGACTCCCTGAACCAATGCACGTCCGGAACTCGGATGGCGCACATCGAAGCGTTCTGCGACGACAGCATCCAGTCGTTCCTCGAGCAGGGGCGTGCTTGGGTCACTCAACACGGCCCGCACCCGGGAGACTGGTCTGCATTGGGCCTAGCCACCGAACCGACGATCCTTCGCATTGCACCGGGCACGGTGCTGTATCAACGCCAGGACAACAAGTTTTTCCCGGGCGCTGACCCTCAGTCGAGAAAGACGGACGCCGTTCAGGTGTACTCGCTCGCCGAGCTGGCGCGTGACCCGAAACGGCACGTTGCCGAGCCGCATCCGAATCCCAAACCTAGTCCGGATTACCCGGTGAACTGGTGGCACGTTGAAGGCGTGAACGCACAAGGTCAACCGATCGACGGCTGGGTGTGCGACTTCAATCACCCAAGCGGTCGGGTGACGCGGGAATTTGCGCAGAAGTGGATCGACTTCGCGTGCCTGGCGGATGCCCATGATCCGGCGCATACAATCTTTGCGACAACCCCGAAATGGGTTGATTATGCGAGCGGCGCCAATGTTGCCGACGTCTCTTCGCGTTCGAATCTCAGCCCGGTGATGCTCAAGGTATACGACGCCCTGTTCACAAAAGGCGATGGCAAGCAGGCGGCTGACGAACTATGCACACTGTCGCAGACCGAGCGTGGTGGATATCCGTGGTTGGTGCAGGCGGCGTCGCGGCTGATCGTGAAGCACGACAGCGAGTGGGCGAATCCGTCGAAGTGGAAGCAGCTGATCGCGGCGCTGGAAAAGCAGTCGGGTGCGGGATCGCAGGCGCAACACGAGGCGGAGCAGAAGCGGATCGACGCGCTCGCCTGGTGGGATGACGTAAAAGCCGGTGTGCTGGGTTTCCCGGGGCCGGAGGTTTTTCACGTCAATCCTGTTGGACTGGTTGGCAATTTCAAGTGTAACTGCAACTGCATAAACGTAGATTCATTCTTGCAAATTTATGAAGAGCAACACGTTTCATTTCAGAACGGTACCCAGTCACTTGACGCTACGTCGAAGGAGAATTTAAGGATCCTTATTCAAGGTATTCTTGACTACTATGAGAAGTACAAAAATAAAGAGTGCAATATCCCATACATCGCTTATATGCTGGCAACGGCTAGACTCGAAACCAAAAAATACCACAAAGATTTAAAAAAATTCATCTACTTCGAACCTACCACAGAGGGGGGGAGAAAAAAGCTACTTTAACAAATACGACCCTGTTTTGGCTGATACGGAAAAGCATCGACAACGCGCGACGGACAACGGAAATACAGAGCAAGGCGACGGTTACACGTACCGCGGAAGGGGCTATGTTCAGGTGACTTGGAAAAAGAACTATCAGGCGGTCGGGCAACAGATTGGAGTCGATCTAGCGAGCGAACCAGATCGGATGCTCGAGCCAGAAATTGCGGCGTGGGCGACCGCATACGGGATGGAAAGGGGCATATTCACTGGAAAGAAGCTATCAGATTATGTAAATGATGAAAGGCAGGATTACGTCAATGCCAGAAGGATTATCAATGGCCTTGATCAAGCCGACACAATTGCTTCTTTCGCAATTCGGTTCAAGTCGATTCTTGAGGCTGCGAAATGCTGAAATTTCTAGTATGCATGTTTATCGCCGCTGCGCTCCCGTTGGACGCCTGCGCTGAATTATTGGAGTTCACATCTGGACGGGATGGTAAATCATACGAAGCGAAAGTGACTTCGAATGGGCACGCCGCCTCTGTTTCTTTTTATCAAGATGGTAATTTGCTTGGCACGTACGATAACCTTATTGTGAAAGAGTCATCGCTATCGTCTACTTTGGTGCCTGTCATAGGGGGAGGGGTCGCGCTAGAAATTGAATCGGACGGCTCGCGAAGCAAGTACGACATTCTTGCACCCATAAAATTAATCGGCGGGAAATTGTATATAGAGTGCTTGTACAAGAATGTCTACGACTCCGTTGAAGAAGAGCGATCTGTCGGTGCGATTTGCCAAAGACGGGAGTTGGGCCAATTTGATGTCTCTGCCTCCATTAATTCAGCCAATCTATCTCTTTATACTGCGAAACACAATTGGCTCAAGAGCTTGCCTCCCGGATCCTGCCCTAACGCCGTAGGTCTCGAGATCGGCTCGTACAGAATTGCTAGATGTGCCCAAGGAGGAGCGTCGGAGACGATCAAGCAAAAAATTATCGCCCTTGATCAACAAAATAAGCTCATTTTCTCTACCACGGGGTATGAGTTGATTCCTCTGAAAGATGGCTTCGCATTTGCTTTGGCAGCAAATCTGCAGAATGATGTGGCGATATTTAATGGTGATTTCTCGTGCTATCAGAGTACGTTAAATACGTCCGACGTCGCCGGCGGCACAGCTAAAATCGGTGACAACGTTAGCATTAACTACTCCATCGGAATGACTGGAAAATGTCTAGGTGGCACCTATAGTTATGCCAAAAGAAATCAAGACATCATCTTGAGAGGAAATGTGACGGGTGAGACGTATTATATGTTGGAGATGGATGCCAAGCGAGTCTCAAGTGGCGTCTTCATGCTGAATCAAACTAAAGATGGAATCCGGGGAGAGTGGGTGGGGGTCCCACCCAAAGGGCCCTTCGCAGTTACACCATGAAAATTAAAAACATCTTTTTCGGATGCGCGGTCGCAGCAATTTCGATGAGTGGCTGCGCATCACCCGCTGATCCGTTTACTGGAGAATGGGACTGGAATAACCCACCGAATACGATGACGTTTTCGATAGATCTAAAACAACAGGGCGGCAAGCTACAAGGGTAGTATTGTGCAGTAGCGCAGAACGGCAACAGGACGGACTGCGACGACGAGGAAAATCCTAATATTGATGGAATTGTCGATAGGACGGGAAAATCAGCAATCGTCAACTTCTCCTCGTTCTTTGGCGCGCAAAACGGGAAAGCAACGCTGAAAGTAACTGATGGACACCTCGTCTGGCACATCATGAAAGCCCCAAATGGCGGGGAATTCTACGCTCCTAAAGACGCCACCTTGACGCCCCATTGATTCACGAAGGGAACTTCAAATGAAGAATATAGCTTATGAAGGTGATGCGACGAGTCACGGTGGCAAGATCCTCACGGGCTCCGATCGCATCAAGGTGCAGGGTCGCCGAGCCGCCCGTATCGGCGACAAGGTCTCATGCCCGATCCACGGCGACAACGAAATAGTCGAAGGCAGCGGCAGGATGAAGGATGGCCCCACGCCGCTGTCGCGCGACGGCGATCACACGCGGTGTGGGGCGGTCCTCATTGCCTCGTCCAACGGAGCCCAGGTTCGGTAAGCGATGCCTGTCGATTTCAAGCGCGTGCCGCCGCGCGTCGAGGTCCCACCTGCACCTCGAGCCTCAATCATCGCCTGGACTGTCCTGCTGGTGCTCATCTTGGGAGTGGGGGCGGGGCTGGCGATCATGCTCTGGCCGACAGGTCGGCCGACGAACACGCTGTGGTTCTGGTTCTGCGTCGCTGGTTACCCCTTCCTGGCGTGGGCTTTCCTGCTGTTCGCGTGGCTGGGGTATGGCTACGTCCGTCGCAATCAGGCGATTGCGACTAACCGCGTCAGCGATAAGGCCGAGCAGGCGTGTCATGCGGTGGCGGGCAGACCACTTGCGATCCTCGGCCATGCCTGGTGCTTTGCTGCGAACGATTCGGAAAACTCGCTCGAAGGAATCCTGACAGGAGCTGAACTGGCGAAACTCCGGCCAAGCGGCGCAGTCCCGGCTAGCGAAGTCAACGCACGTTGGCTCGACATTCCCGATATGCATTTTCATCCCGGAAACGAACTCGCGGAACACGCTCGTCATCATGCCGTCTGTACGTGGCTGCTTGCGCGCTTGATCGATCGTCTCCTGCCGCAAGTCAGAGGTCTTCCGCCAGGAACGAAGCTCAAGATCGAGCTTCATCATCAATCGCGGCTGAAGTCCGAGGCAGTCGAAACCCGCATACGGGGATTACTTGCTGAACAAGTACCTGCATTGAAGGTGGACATGGGATCGGGCGAACAAGGGCACTCCCTCTTCCGAACAGACGCGTGGCTTGACAATCGAGACGACAATATAGCCTACCTGCTGGTCGCCATTGAGCTTCGCGATGCAATCAGTGCCCTTCTGTCTGATGGCGTCGCGGAGGCGGGAGTCGCCCTGCTCGCTGGACATCCGCGCCTTGTGTCACCTGTGATGCCCGTCGGACTCCGATTCCATCGCCCTGCTAAAGGCACGTTTGATACTGCCGCTAGGACGCTCAAGCTTGCCGCTCGTTGGGGCCAATCCTCATGCGACGGGCTGCGCACGGTGTGGGCGCATGGCCTGACCAGTGACAGTGCGAGCGCGGTTCGGCAATCCACGTCGTTCCCCGAGGAGACGCGATGGTTTCCGCTCGAGACGTCGGTGGGCGACTGTTCGGGCGCAGGGCCGTGGTTGGCCGTCGCCCTTGCCGCAGAAAGCGCCCGGACAACGGGCGACCCGCAATTGGTGGTGTGTGGCGAAGGTAAAGAACTGATCGCCCTCACGTGCAGAAAGCAGACATGAACGACAACAAGAACGACAACAAGACCCGACCAGCCGGCCTCTTCATTGGCATCGCGGTCGTCATCGTATTCCTTGCGCTCGGTATCGCTCTATGGGTGGAAGGGCCTCGTCACGGGTGGTCTCGCGATACCCGGATCATCATCGAGCTTTCTCTGTTTTCCGCCTTGCTGGTGGTGATCCTGCTGGTCAAGTACTTCGAGGTGGTGCTGCTGTGCATCGCCTCGCTGAGAGCTTCCCGTTGGCTTACCCGTTACGATGCTGGCAAGCGCGCAGCGTCCGTTGACCTCGACGATCCGGATCAACCGCCAGGACAAGTCGATCGGGCTGCCGCGCTCCGCAATATCCTGCGTGACCGCTACGGCTGGCGCTGGCGTTACCGCGATCGTTGGGTGCTTGTCGCTGGAGATGAACCCCTTGTGAAACGCCTGGTTCCAGGCCTCGTCGCCACCGGCTACCTGATCACCGGCGGCACCGTCCTGCTCTACGCGAAGCAGACCACCGACAGACTCGACACCGACTGGCTCAACCTGATTCGCCGCCTGCGCTCCCGCCGGCCGATCGACGCGATCGTGGCGGTGACCCGCAACCGCACGTCGGCGAGGGCTGCGTTCGACGCCGACGAGCTTGCCCAGCGCCTGGCGCGCCACGCCCGCGCACTGCGCTGGGCGGCGCCGACCTATCTGGTCAACGTGACGGATTTTGGCACCGAGCCCACGGGTCCGGACGAGGCCATTGGTTTCACGTGGTCGAACGCCCGCGTGAACGCGGACGAGGTCCACACGTCGCTACGCAGCCTCATACGCAATCTCGCCGACACCGGGGTCGAACGCATTGCCCGGGACAATCACGACCGCTACCCGGCCGAACTTTCGCAGCATATCGAGCGGCTAGGTAGCGCCCTGTCGGGACTTGTGGTGCAGACGGCCCGCTCGCGCTGCTGGCGCCACGCCGTTCACGGGCTGCTTTTCGCACCGCTATTCAGCGAGCGGGAGCTGGCCCCACCTGCGGCCACGGGTAAAGCAGTCGAAGAGGGGGAAGGCGATCCTGTCGCCCTGCAGCACCGCTCGATCTGGCAGACCGTCGCCGAGCACAGCCGAAAAATCCACGGTCGCCGCGTTGGCGTTTCACTGTCGATCCTCGCCGCGTGGATGGCAACAGGCGTGGCCGCCCTCTGGATCGTCGGCACGATGGCATCGGGTTTCACAAACCGCGCCACGATCGCCGCAGCACAGGACACGCTCGCGAAACTGTCTGGAACCCTGAGCCCGGCGCAGGGCATGCAGGCACTCGACAGCCTCGACAGACAGATCGACACGCTCGAGACACGTCAGCGCGACGGCGCGCCCTGGACCTCGCGCTTCGGTCTGAATCGAGACAGCGCGCTGCTCGCCGCACTGTGGCCCGGCTATGAGGACGCGGCAGGCCGTATTCTCATTGGGCCGATCCGCCTGAAACTGGAGGATCGCCTGCGCCAGCTCGCCGCGATGTCCGACGCCGAGATCGCCAGCGGCGGCAACGCCCAGGCGCAGGCCGCCTACGATACGCTCAAGGCCTACCTGATGCTCGCCAGGCCCGAGCGGGCCGTCGCGTCCTTCCTCACGCCCCAGCTTCTGGCAACGCAGGCGCCTGCCCGCCCGCCCGCCTCGCCGCTGTCGTCCGGCACGTGGGAGGACCTTCGCCAGCACGCCATTCAATTCTTCGCGGATCACCTGGGCCGTCGACCTGCTGCGAACGGTTCAACCCTCGCCATCGTGCCGGACAGCAGCCTGGTCGCCGCCACGCGGCAGACCGTCATTGGCGTGCGCGGCATCCAGAACTCGACTGACGCGACCTACCAGCAGATCCTCGACGACGCAAAGCCTAAGTATCCGCCGGTCTCCCTGGCCGGCCTGCTTGGCGACACCACCGGGCGCGGCCTGTTCAACACGAGCCAGACCATTCCGGGCGTCTTCACGCGCGAAGCGTGGGAGCAGCGCATCTCGAAAGCGATCGACGAGGCGAGCAGCCAGGGAGACGTCGCCGGCGACTGGGTGCTCTCCGACACAAAGACGGCCAGCGCCACATCGTCGACGCTGAAAGCGGAACTGCGTCAACGCTACTTCGACGACTATGCGCGCGCATGGGCGCAGTTCCTCAACAGCCTGCGCTGGCAGAGCGCCTCGACACTGTCTGCCACCGCCGACCAGCTCTCGCTGCTGGGCGACCCACAACGCTCGCCGCTGGTTGCGCTCATGAATGCCATCGTGTATCAGGCCGGCGCGGGCGTCACGGCGCAATCGCTTTCGGATACGCTGGTCAGCAAGGCGCAGCACCTGGTCGGCGCCGACGAGAAAGATCCGTCGAAGCGGGCACAGCCCCAGCTCGCCCCCCTCGCGAATGCATTCGGTCCGATCCTGCGGCTCAGCGGCAGCGATCCCCTGTCCGGCTTGCCGGCACAGGCCGGCAAGGCCGCCGCGCAGGTGGCGACGACCGGTGACCTGAGCCTCGCGCGCTATCTCGAACGGGTTACGGCGATGCGCCTGAAGCTCGAGCAGATGGTGAATAGCCCGGATACGGAAGCGATGTCGCGCGCCGCCGCGCAGGCGGTGCTTCAGGGTAAGACCTCCGACATCGCGGACAGCCGCGACTACGCCAGCCGGGTGGCGGCGAGCCTCGGCCAGCAATGGGCCGGTTTCGGCCAGCTGTTCCAGGCGCCGCTCGACCAGACCTGGGAGGCGGTGGTGCAGCCCGCGGCAGCCAGCCTGAACGACATCTGGCGCCGCTCGATCGTTGCCGACTGGAACGCCGCCTTCGGTGGCCGCTATCCGTTTGCGGATTCGGACAACGATGCGTCGCTGCCCGAGATGGCCCGGTTCATGCGCCCGGACAACGGCGTGATCACGCAGTTCGTCACGACGCAGCTGGCCGGCATCGTCGAGCGTCAGGGCGACCGCTGGGCAGCCGCGCAGGGCGCGGGCACGCAACAGGACGCCCTGCGGCTCGATCCGGCGTTTCTGGAAGGGCTGAACCGCTTGATGCGGGTCTCGACCGTGCTGTTTCCGTCCGGCGACGCGCATGTCCGCTTTGATCTGCGCGGTGTCGCGACGCCGGGCGTGACAAACATGAAAGTGATGCTGTCCGGGCGTGAGCTCGACTACTTCAACCAGAAGGAGGACTGGGTCCCGTTCGAGTGGCCGGGCCAGTCGCTGGAGAACCTCTCGCACATCGAATGGAAGACCGAACAAGGCGGCCTGCGCACGGCGCTCGATGCGCAGGGCCGGTTCGGACTGATCCGGCTGCTGGAGCGGGCGAAGGTCTCCCGGCAGGACAATGCGCGCTGGCTGCTCACGTGGACGCCGGATGCAAGCCAGGGCATCGCGCTCAGGCTCCAGTTGCGCAGCGAGGCCGGCGCCGGACCGCTTGACGTCCTGCAGCTGCGGCACGTTGCATTGCCCGCGCGCATCTTTCTGACCGGCAGCGCGAAGGCTGGGCCGAACGCGACTGTCAGCGGTCCTCCGCCGCTGCCACTCGCAGCCATCGCCGCGGCGAAGCACGCTCCAATGCCCCTGCCGCAAGGCATTGTCCCGGAGGCGCAATGATGCTGGGCGAACTGTTCAGGAGCCTCTTTCCGGCTGGAGACCGCACGGTGAAAAAACTGCCCGCCGCATCAGCCAGGCTAGAGGCTCCCGGGCATGCACGGCCAAAAGCGCCAAGAGCCACGACAAAACGCACCGCTCGGCACCCAGATCAAGACCCCTTCTCATGATTCACCTTCTCGGCATGCCGAAAATCCTTGGAATGAATCCCATGCTTCTTGAGCAGCATCTGCAAGTGCGACCGATTCATATCACAGCGCCGCGCCAGCTCCGCGACCGTACCCCCGGTCTCCTGCAAGCCGCGCTCGAGAAACGCCCTCTCGGCCTCATCGCTAGCAGCACGCTTGGCATCGCTCAGTGAAAGAGGCGCGCCTGCCGCCTCGGCCTCCGCCACCCGCAAAGCCAGTGCAGCGGACTTAGGCCGAATATCATCGGGCAGATGCTCGATATCGGCCGTCTCACCCGCAAGACACGAAAGCCGATACACGAGATTACGCAGCTCGCGAATATTCCCCGGATAAGCATACGTAAGCAGAAAATCGCGCAACTTGGGCGTCAGCTTCATAGGCCGCCGCTTGAGCTGCGCAGCAGCCTCGTCGCCGAAATAGGCAATCAACAGCGGAATCTCGTCGCTGCGTTCTCGCAGCGCAGGCAGCGTGACATGAATCACGCTCAACCGATAAAAGAGGTCCTCGCGAAACTGCCCCTGCGCCGCGAGCTCGCGCAAGTTGCGATTCGTCGCGGCGACGATGCGCGTATCGACCCCGATGGGTTCATCGGAGCCCACCCGCTGAATCTCGTGCGATTCGAGCACACGCAGCAGCTTCACCTGCCCCTGCAGCGGCAACTCACCGATCTCGTCCAGAAAGATCGTCCCCGTATGCGCGCTTTCGAACTTCCCTTTGCGATCGCTCGACGCCCCCGTGAACGCCCCTCTGCGATGTCCAAACAGTTCTGATTCGAGCAGGTTCTCGGGTATCGCGCCGCAGTTCACTGAGATGTACGGTCGGTCGGCGCGTGCACCGTTGGCGTGGATCACCTTCGCCATCAACTCCTTGCCCGTCCCGCTCTCGCCGTCGATCAGCACGGGCAGATCGGTGGGCGCCGCCTTTTCCGCAATCTCCAGCGCTGCGAGCAGCTTCGGGTTGTCGCCGAATATGCCTTCGAAGATGAAGCTGCGCTCGATCAGCGCCTCGCGCCGCCGGTGCGCTGTGGGCGCGAGGGCATCCGGCCTTGCCAGCGCATCGAGCGCTTCGGGCGCCTCTGCCGCCGCTTCGACGAAGCGCTCCTTGCGCGAGAGTTGCATGACTTCGTCGCGCAGCGCGTTCGACTGGTTCAAGAGCTTTTCGATATCGGTGCGTTCGAGCCGCGGCGCCCAGCGCAGCGTCGAGCGCAGGATCTCGATCTTCTCGAGCAGCCCCGCATATGACACAACGGAGCTGCCGAATCCGTGCGGATCGAAGAGTTTCATGACGCCCCCAGCTGCTTTTGCACGAGCTGGTAATACATGCCCTTGCGCTCGACGAGTTCCTCGTGCCGCCCCTGCTCCACGATCGCCCCTTCGTAGAGCACGAGGATCTTGTCCGCCCGCATGATGGTGCTCAACCGGTGCGCAATGATCAGCGCCGTGCGGCCCTGGAGTATGTCGTGCATGTTCGAGAGGATGTTGCTTTCCGACTGCGTGTCGAGCGACGAGGTGGCTTCGTCGAACACGAGCAGGCGCGGGTCGTGGTAGAGCGCCCGCGCAATGCAAAGACGCTGGATCTGCCCGCCCGAAAGGCCCATGCCGCGCTCGCCCACCACCTGCTCGTAGCCGAGCGGCATCTTGCTGATGAACGCGTGCGCATCGGCCATGCGCGCCACTTCCTCCATGCGCCGCCAGTCCGGCGTTGCATCGCCGCACGCGATGTTCTCGGCAATCGTGCCGGAGAACACGAGGTTCGTCTGCATCACGTAGCCCACCTGGGCGCGAAAGTACGCGTGATCGATCGCGCTCATGTCGTAGCCGTCCACGTTGATCTTGCCTTCGGTCGGCGCGTAGAAGCCCACCAGCAGCTTCGCGAGCGTCGTCTTGCCGGAGCCGCTGCGCCCCACGATCGCCACCATCTGGCCGCGCCCCACCGAGAAGCTGATGTTCTCCAGCACATACGGCGTTTCGTTGCCGCCATAGCGGAAATACACGCCGTTGAATTCGATGTCGCCCTGCAGGTCGGGAAGCAGCACGCGCGAACCGAGGTCGGCGGGCTTCTGCTCGGGCTCGATGTCGAGCACATCGCCTAGCCGTTCCATCGCGACCGCCGCGTCGTTCATGAGGCTCCAGAGCCCGACGAGGCCCATGAGCGGCGCGAGCACGCTGCCCATGAACGCATTGAACGCAATGAGCTGGCCGATGCTCAACTCCTGATCGAGCACGAGCGTGGCGCCCGCCCAGAGAATCACGATCGTGGTCGCCGCGTTGAGCAACTGGCTGCCGAGACCCACGAGAATATTGAATGCCTGCGCGCGATACTGCACTTCGAGCGACTTCGCGTACTTGCGCTCCCACTTCAGGCGCACCGCTCGTTCTATGCCCATGCCCTTCACGGTTTCGACGCCGCCAAGCGTCTCCATCAGCATGGAGCGCGCATCGGTGGACACGGCAAAGACCTCGCGCGCGTAGCGCTTGATGCGCGGCGTGGCAATGGCGGTGAGCGCCATGATGGGAATCACGAACGCGATCAGCAGCAGCGTCAGCTTCACGTTGTAGAGGAACATGATCGTGAAGTAGATGAAGATCATCAGCAGGTTGAGCGCCGTGGTCACCGTCGATTCGGTCAGAAAAGCGCGTATCGTCTGATTTTCCTGAAAGCGCGCGAAGATGTCGCCTGTTTTGCGGCGCGCGAAGAACGAGAACGGCAGCGACATGGTGTGCTTGAAGAACTGCGACATCATCGCGAAGTCGAGACTGCGCACCATGAAATTCGACAGATGCGCGCGTATCGTCGTCATCAGCTGCGTAAACAGGTGCGAAATGATGAGTCCCACGATCAGGAGATGCAGCAGGCTCACGTTCTGGTGGACGATCACGCTGTCGAGAATGTTCTGGATGATGAGCGGCGGCACCACGCCGAGCAACTGGATCACGAAGGTCGCGAGAAACAGGTGGGCGAGTATTTTCCGGTAAGGCAGCAGGTAGCCGATGAAGCGCACCCACGGCGAGCGCGTCGCCGCCTGCGCGCCCGTGGTCTCGACCTCGGTGAACAGCAGGCACGTGCCGTTCCAGCCGCGCTCGAACGCTTCGACGCTCAGCTTGCGAAAGCCGAGCGCCGGGTCGGCCACCCTCACCCACTGCTTCGACACGCCGTACACGACGATATAGTGGTAGCCCTCCCAGTGCGCGATGAAAGGCAGCTCGAACCCTTGCAGCGCCTCAAACGTGCACTGCACGCCCCGCGTCGTGAAGCCGAGCGCCTCGCCGGTGCGCGCGAGACTGTCCAGCGTCGCGCCCTGCGTCGTCACGTTCGCGAGGTCGCGCAGCTTGCCGAGCGTCATGGGTATGCTGTAATGCCGGCAGATCATGGCGAGGCACGCTGCGCCGCAATCCATCTCCTCGGCCTGCTCGATGAGCACGAAGCGCTTGACCACGCGTTCGCGCAATGCAGCATCCGCCCCGCTGTCCACGGCAACGGGCCGGCTGCGGCGCTCGGCGAGCTTCTTCTGCCGCTGCAATTCGCGCTCGCTGAAGCGCACGCGCTCTTCCAGCACCTCGCGCAACTTCGGGTTGCGCTCCAGCATGAAATGCACAGTCTTCTCGGGAATCACCAGGAGCCGTACATCGGTGAGCGCCGTGACGGTCGCGGGCTGATTCTGGCGCAGCAGGCAAGCGCGTTCGCCGAAGATCTCTCCCGCGCCGAGCGTCGCGATCTGATAGACGCTGCCGTCTTCCTCGCGCGCAATACTGACCTCGCCCTGCCGCACGACATATAGGCGCATGTCACCGCCAGCACCCTGATGGATGATCTCCTTGCCCGCGCTCACGCGCTTGACGCCCACGCTCGACACATACTCTTCGAGCTCGGCGCGCGAAAGCTTGCCGCGCAGGTCGAACAGCCGCGTGACGAAGCCGCCCGCGGAGCTGATCGCGACATAGCTCGTCACGAACGACTGCGCGGCCGGATTCGCAGCCAGCAACGGCTCGAGCGCCGCGCGGGGGATGCAAAGCACCTCGGTTTTCGCGGAAGCGCGCACCGACACTTCGTGCCAGTAGTCGCGCAGCATGGCGATTTCGCCGAATACTTCGCGTTCCTTGCGCACGCCGAGACTCATTTCCTTGCCGCGCTCTTCGGCGATGATCCGCACGGAGCCCGAGCGGATCACATAGAGTCCGGCTGCGGGCTCGCCGCGCTTGCACAGCGTGTCGCCAAATGCGTAGTTGTGCGTTTCGACCTGCGCGGCAAGACGGTCGAGTTCCTCGCGCGAGAAGAGCGAGAGCGGTTCGACCGATGCGAGAAAATCCACCAGCGACGGCGCGCTGGCAGGTAGGGGCGCCTGGGTGTCCATCTGCGTGGCTCTGCGCGCTCAGTGCGCGTCGATGATATGTTCTTGTGCGCGCTCGGCGAGCCATTCTTCGCGCAATAGCCGCCGCACCTCGGACGAGACGTCCGCTTCGAGCGACGCCGGATGCTTTGCCGTCACGCAAAAGATTTCGAAGAACGAGCCGTCCGGCGCGGGAAACGGGCCGAGCAGGTCGCCGACCTGCGCGTTGAACACCTTCGCCTCGATGTCCGTCTTCAACGACCCACGCAATACCTTGCCGATCACGCCGCCGCGCTCGCTGGTATCGGCGATCGAATGCTCACGCGCCATTTCGCCGAACGCCTGCGGCTCGTCCTCGAGAATCGACATGACCTCGCGCGCCTTGCCTTCCGAGTCCACCACGATGTGGCTCACTTCGATGCTGTCGAATTTCGGCGAATTGAGCTTGAAGTAGCTTTCGACCGCCTCGTCGTTGCAGATCAGGTTGAAGGTCTTCTCCTGATAGAGCGTGTCGGTAATGAAGTGCTCGAATTCGTCGAGGCTGATACCGAACACGTCCAGGTAGCGATTCATGTCCGCCGCGCGGTGCAGCCCCCGCACGCGGCGAAACTGGTCGGCGCGTTGCTGGATTTCGTCGGGCTCCACCTTTACGCCCATTTTCTTCGCGGCGATGACCGTGAGCCGGTCGCGCACCTGCTGCTCGACCAGGCTCTCGAACTGCCCCGTGAGTTTCAGCACGCGGATGAAATCTTCCGTGTCGATCGCTTCGTCGTCGATCCGTACGATTGTCGTCATTGCGTTCCCCTGATTTCCGATTCCCGAAATCTGAACTGGTGAATATCTTCAGCCAGCGACCTGCCGGAACGGGTCCAGCGCGAAATCGATCAAGCGCCGCTCGCGCACTACGATTTCGGCGGTTGCCGTCATACCGTAGCGCAACGGATACGTCGCGCCGCCAATCGAAAAATGATCGCGCGCGAGACGCACGCGACCCTCGTAAACCGGTTCCTTCGTCTGCACCTGCGGCTTCGTGGTTGGCGAAATATATTCGAGCGTGCCGTCCACCACGCCATAGCGCTGGTACGGAAACGCGTTGAACTTCAGCTTCACGGGCAAGCCTTCATGCAGGAACGCGCGGTCCTGCTCCGCAATCGCCACCTTCACGACCGGGCGCGCGTTGGCCGGCGCAATGCCGCCTAGCGGCGTGTTCGCCTGGATCTTGTCGCCGGGCTGCGTCGTCGTCACGTCCGTGATCACGCCCGAGACCGGCGCGAGCACGAGCAGGAAGTTGTCCTTGTCGATGTTCTCGAAGCGGATGCGCGCCGCTGCGTCGGCGGCAAGGCGCGCGGTTTGCACCTGCAGGCGCAACTTGTCCTCGGTATTGGCGATTTCGCGCTCCGTCGCGTCGTATTCGATGCGCAGTGACGTGAGCTGCCCGGCACTGCCTTCGAGCTGCGCCTTCGCCTGAGCGAAGTCGTGGCTCGTTTGCGC
Organism: Paraburkholderia sp. BR10872; assembly: GCF_040965835.1. Lineage (NCBI taxonomy): Bacteria > Pseudomonadati > Pseudomonadota > Betaproteobacteria > Burkholderiales > Burkholderiaceae > Paraburkholderia > Paraburkholderia sp. BR10872. The sequence goes on along the minus strand of NZ_JBFRCN010000013.1, from coordinate 56,048 downwards.
TTGCAATTCGCTGAGCCGCGCCTGCGCGATCCGGTAGTTGTTATCGGCCTGCAGGAACGCGCTGCGCTTTTCCTCGACCTGGCTTTGCGAGACCCCGCCGCCGCCGGGCAGCGCGAACAGCCGCTCGTACTTGTCCTGGTCTTCCTTCGCGAGGTCACGCACGTGGCGCGCGTTGTCGATATTGCCGCGCGCTTCGTCGAGCTGGGCGTTCTCGGCCTGCTGGAGCTTGCTCGTGCCTTCCGCCACGCGCGTTTCATGCAGGTGCGTTTCCACGTCCATCTGCGCCTTGAGCGCCTCGGCTTTGCGCTCCATGAGCGCCTTCTTTTCGGGGAACGCCTTCCAGTCGCGCTCGGCGTCGTCGAGTTTCAGGCGCGCGTCGAGCGCGTTGGTCGCCGCCTGGATCGCGCCGCGTGCATTGATGCGGCCAATGACGTCGTCCTTCTCCACGGGCTGACCTTCGGCGATGTAGATATCCACGAGTTCCCCATCCACGGGCGCGTAGATGCGGCGCACCTCGGACTCCGGGGCAAGCGCGCCCTGCGCGCTCACGATGACGTCGGCGCGGCCGACGAACGACCACAGGAGGCCGCACACCACGAGCGCCACCATCGTGATGATCGTCGCTTCGATGAGGCGCCACGGACGCGCGGTGAGGATCGCCACCCCTTCCTCGCTGTGGTCGCCCAGCGCCTCGCCGAGCGGCCGCGGCGGTTCGGGCGCGGCATGCCCATCATGCATGACGAGCGCCTTGCGCAGGCGCTCAATGAGCTGGCGCGGATTCACCATGCCCTCCCGCTAGCGCAAGCTTTTCGAGCGCGCCCGCATGGGCCGCGAACGGCGGCGTGGCGAAGTGAGCGGCGGCCAGGCGGTCGTGCACGGCCTGCACATGGCCCGCGTGCGCCTCGCTGTCGATCTGCTGATACTGGTCGACGTCGGTGCGCACGGCATCGAGCCCCGCGAGGCGCGGATAGCGCTGCGCATAGTCGCTCAGCATCGCGGTGAGCGCGTCGAAGCGGTCGCTCGCGAGTGCGCTGTCGATTGTCTGCTGGATGCGCTCGAGCGCGGCTACATACACCGAGTCGTCGCTCTGCAGCTTGCGCAGGTGGCTGAGCGAATCGGCATACACGGCGGCAAACGCCGGCACGTAGGCCGAAATCCGGTCGAATGCACGCTGATGCTCGCCGGGGTCGTCGTTCCAGCGGCTCGTCAGCGCATGGATCGGCGCCTCGTCGCGATAGATGCGGATCGGCGCCTGCGGGCCGCCCCGTCCCTGCACGAACGATTGCAGTGCGCCGATCCAGCCGATGTTTTCCACGAGCGACGCGGCGTCCGGGTTGTGGCGCGCGAGCGTACGCATGTCCTCCACGATGGCACGCGCACGGTCGAACGCGCGAGCGTTGATCGCGGCGACCCAGTCGGGCACGTCGGCCTTGATGAGCGCTTCCGTCCCCATCGCGCGCCACGTGCTGTCGTTCGGGTGGCGCGTGAGATATTGATCGGCCATGCGCGCCGCGCTTTCGAACTGTCCGCTCGTGAGCAACGCCTGCATGTCGCGCTGCGGCGCACCCTGGAAATACGTGAGCGCAACGAGCGCGACGATCACGGCAATCGCGCCGCCGCCCCAGCGCGCGAACCCGCCCATGTTGATCTTTCCGCTGCCGCCCAGCGCTTCGCTCAACTCACTCAGGAAGACCTCGATCCTGCCGCGCCGGCGTCGCGCGTCGTGGCCCGGCTCCGGCGCGGGTTGCGGCGCATCGGGATTGATTTCGTCGTCCTGGGCAGGCGCGGGCGGCGTGCAGAAAATATCGAGAAACGAGTGCGCGCTGCCAATGAACGTCGTGCGGTCTGCATCTTCGGCGAGCACCGAGGCGCGGCGCTCGCGCGTCGCCGTCACGGTGGCATCGCTTCCACTCGTGCTTTCGAGGCCAACCCGGTAGACGAAGTGCTCGCCGCCAAAGGCGATCCGCTGGCCGTCTTCGAGCTTGACCGCATGATCGTCGAGTCGCTGTCCGTCAAGGAACGTGCCGTTGGTGCTGCCCAGGTCTTCGACGTACATCGCATCGTCTTCGGCGTAGATGTGCGCATGACGGCGCGACAAATAGTTCACCTGGTGCGGATACGCGTCGTGATACTGCGAAAAGGTCTCGTCGGCCTTGCTGACGAGGAACGGAAAGCTCGTCACGACAATCTGCTGCAAACCCAGATCGGCGCGCACCGGCGTGAGCGTCACCACGGTCGCCCGCGCGGGCGCCCGCACCGTACGCGGCGCGAAGCTCACGCGAAACGCGAGCGCGCCGGCAAAGCTGAGTTCGTCGCCGTCTTTGAGAACGTGAGGCTTCTGGGTGACTTCGATGCCATTGACCGCCGTGCCGTTCTTGCTGCCTAGGTCGGCCACGTAGGCCGCCGCGCCCTCGCGGAAGATGCGCGCATGACGGCGCGAGACATCGACGACTACCTCGGGCTTCGCCTCGGCAAAAGGCGGCTGGGTCCGCCCGACTGCGAAAAGATCCTTGTCGATGCGGATCTCGCCCAGCTCTGCATGCGATATCGGCCGCAGCACGATATCGAACGTTCGGTCGAGCGATGTCTGGCTCTCGGCAATGGAAGCGGCGTCAGGCACCATGATTCCGCCAGCGATCAGCAGTTGTGAGCCGGGACGCGCGTGGCGCAGGCGCCGCGTGCGCACTGACTCTCCGTGTGGAGCCGCGCGCCTTGCACATGGCGATCGGGGTGTGAGAAAAGTGTAGGCGACTGTTGGCTGGAGTCAAACAACTGACGCGGCCCGCTGCGACCAGCGCGCTCACTTGACGGGCGCTGCCGACACAGCGGAATTCGAGGCCACGCTGGCGACATCGACGTCGGGCCAGCCGCCGCCGATTGCCTTGTAGAGGGTGACGGTGTCGCTCAGGATCAGTTCATGGTTGGACAAAAGCGACTGTTCTGCGTTTGCGAGCGAACGTTCGGACTCCAATACTTCGAGCTGCGACACCAGCCCCTCCTTCAACTGCGCCTCGACCTGCGCCGCGACGGTGCGCAGCCGCTCGTTCTGCTGCAGCAGTTCGATGCGCTGCTTCTTATGCGCGTCGAGGTTCACGAGCGCGTTCTCGACTTCTTCGAACGCCGTGAACACCACCTGGCGATACTGCTCTTCGGCGACCTTGCTCTGGGCCTCGGTCGTCTTGATGTGGGCATGCACGCTGGGGTCGAACATCGGGAAGTCGATGCTCGGCATGAAGCTCAGCGTGAACACCTTGAATAGATCGGAGAGCGAGAACGCGGCCGTACCGGCGCGGCCCGTAAGACTGAGAGTCGGCAATTGCGCGAGCCGCGCGGAACCGACTTCGTCATATGATTCGAGAATGCGGTACTGCGCGGCCACCACATCGGGACGGCGCCCCAGCAGCTGCGCGGGCAGGCCCATGGGCACATCCGGCAACTTCACGCGCTCGCGCAACTGGCCCGACGGCATCTTGAACTCGCCGGCGGGCACGCCGACCAGCGTGGAAAGCGCGTTTTCGGCGGTATCGCGCTCGCGGTGCAGTTCGAGCAGTTCGTTCGTGACGCCATTGACTTCCGCGCTCTGGCGCAGCACCTCGGTCTTGGGCGCGACACCGTTTGCGTACATCTGCTGGTAGATGGTGAGAATCTGCTTGTTCCGCCTGAGCGTGTCTTCCTCGTCGCGGATCTGATCGTCGAACTGGAGGATCTGGAAATAAGTGCTCGCCACTTTCGTAACGAGCGTCAAATAGCCTGCGCGCCAATCCGCTTCGCTAGCGTGATACTCGGCCTTTTGAGCCTGCACGCTTTTTTCGACTTTGCCCCAGATATCGATGTCCCAGTTGACCTGAGTGGCGACGTTATAGGTCTTCGAGAGCGCTAGCCCCGTGCTCTTCTCATAGTCGATACCCGCGCCCGCGTCGACCGTGGGAAGTGCACCGGCCTGCACTTCCCCGATCTGCGCGCCGGCTACGCCAATGCGCGCCGCCAGCACCCGGATATCGATATTGCCCGCAATCGCCTTTTCGATGAGTGTATTCAGGTAGGGATCGTCGAACTCTGTCCACCACTGCGGATTGACCGTATCGGCCGCGGAAAACGTGCGGCTCGTATGCGCCCAGGCGTCCTTCTCAGGCATGTCCGGGCGCCGATACGCAGGCGTGCCCAGATCCGTGCAGCCGCACAGCGCCACGGCACACAACCCGGCCGCTCCGACGACGCGGGTCAGCCAGCGCGACGCGCCGCGACATACGTGCGCGGCGGACGGCGAGAGCAGTGTGTTCACGATCGACTCCTTAAGGGAAAGGCGGCGAAGGACGCGACGAAGAAGCGGTGTGCAGCGGATGCGGTGGAGGGCGGCGCCGTGGAGGCGGGTAAGCCTCCACGGCTGGCAGCACGATCAGAAGTTGATCGTGTTGTGAGCCGTTTGCACGGGGTTGGTCGAAGCGTGGAGGTTGTTCACGAACGCCACGTCGTTGCCCGTGTTGGACAGGATGGTGTTCGTCTGGCCGATCAACTGCGATGCGGAGAAGTTGGTGGAGTCGACCTTCACGCTCGGCATCGTCGGGTAGCAGACGGGCCACAGGCCCAGGCCGCCGCGCACGGCGCTCATTTCACGGCGGTCGAGTTCTTGCGCGACGCTCAGGTCGGCGATCATCAGCTTGCTCATGGCAGTTCTCCAGGAATGGATGCAACACTGTTGGGATTGTGAGCTGCATGGTTGCGGGCTCGGGTCCAACAAGGCATGAGGCGTGCCAGATGCACGAGTGCGCGTGCGCACGGCGCGCATCGCCCGTCGCATAAGGACTGTTCTGGAATTCCCGGAGTCTCACACGCGGCGCGTGGCGCGTGCGCGTCGTGCGTGGTGACGGGCGCGCGCCAACGCGTCGATCGGCTTATGTTGGCGCGCTACGAACACTGTTTGCTGGGGGAAAGTGAAAGCGTCGCAAACGTTCGAATCATCCCGCAACATTCGCGATCGATTCGTATGGATCACTTAACGTAAATGGTGATCTTCTTCGAGTACACCGGCGGGTTGTGCGGCACGTGGTGGGCGTCGCCCATCAGCAGCTGCAGCGTATGTTTGCCCGGCGGCAACTGCAGCATCGTTTCGGTCTGGCCAGCGCCGAAGTGAAGGTGATTGCGATCGGATGGAATGGGCTGATCCATCGGCGGCAAGTCCGTATCGACGAGCAGGTGGTGGTGGCCCGTATTGGGAAACTCGACTTCCGCGGGCGCCACGCCCATGTTGCGCAGGCCGAACCAGACGCGAAATGGCCGCCCGGCCGGCATGACCTGGCCGTCGTTGGGCCAGCCGATATAAACGTGCGCGTTCGGGTCGACCGGCGTCGTGCCTGCTTGCGCCGCACCGCCCGCGAGCAGCACGAGGCTGGCAGCAAAAACGAGGAACCTCTTCATGGCGTGCACTCCCGCTTCTTTTGCGCTGCGGCTAAAGCCGGATGTCCTTCGCTACTTGACCGTGACCGTGATCTTCTTCGAGTAGACCGGAGGATCGTGCGGCACGTGATTGTAGTCGCCCATCAGCAACTGCAGCGTGTGCTTGCCCGGCGCAAGCTCGACCCGGGCTTCCGTTTCGCCCGCGCCGAAATGCAAATGATTGCGATCCGACGGGATCGGCTGATCGAGCGGCGGCAGGTCCGTGTCGATGAGCAAGTGATGATGGCCCGTGTTCGCCTTGTTGATCCCCTTGGGGCAAACGCCCATGTTGCGCAGGCCCATGCGAACCCAGAACTTGCCGGTGGGAATCGTCGCGCCGTCGGGCGGCCAGATGATGTAGACCTCCGCGCCGGGCGGCGACGGGGTGCGCTCGGCAAACGCGAGGCGCGGCATCAGAACGGCCGCTGCCAGGGCCAACAGGGTTGCTCTTCGTTGCATCTTCGTGCTCCTTGTTCGGCAGACGGCGCGCCGCTTTGGAGTTCGGTGCGTGTTCTACAGCTTAGGACGGATTCAAGCGGACGGAGATAAATCGGCGCGGCGCGTGCGGGTGCCACCGAGTTACTGCATCGCGCGGCGTGCGTGCTATTTTGTAGTTGTGCGCAGGCAGTGCCTGTGCCGGCGGCGGCCCGCGTTTCATGCGAGCGCGGCTGGCGACTGCAGCGGGGTAGCGCACCGTCGGCATTGAAAGGCGATGACGCCTGGGTATGCACCCGGGTTGGCACCTGATAGGGAGAACGAACATGTGGCGGCTAGTGTTGCCTGTGTGCCTCTTGATCTCGCTAGGCCTGACTTCGACGCTACGTTCGGCCGCGCCGGCAGCGCATGACCGTTCGGCTCCGGCACGCGAGCAGCTGCGTCTCGAGCCGCAAGGTCCTGGCCGGTACGCAAGCGCCCACGCCGGACATGAGCGCCTCACCGATGCCGGCGCAGCGCGGCAACGCTATGGCGTCGCGATCGTGCGCGTTGGCCTGATGCCGAAAGACACCTCCCAGGAATACGAAATCACGTTCTGGAATTCGATCAAGGACAGTCAATACGCGAGCGACTATGAGGCGTATCTGAAGGCCTATCCGAACGGACGCTTCGCGCCGCTCGCGCAGGCCCGCCTGACGCGTTTGCGTGCGGAGGCATCGAAACCCGCTGCAGCCTCCGCCACGCCCGCTGCTTCCACCCCGCACCCGGCTAACACCCCCGCGGCCGCCGCTCCCACCCCGGCACCCGCGCCAGCGCCTCAGGCAAAGACACCGCCGCCCCCACCCGCGCAGACCACGGCAGCGCCCGCCTCCGCACCGCCGGGCGCCGCGACGAACGCGGCAACGGCTGCAGCTGCGGCGGCAGTTGCTGCCAAGGGCAATCCGGCCATTTCGAAGCCGGGTCCCCACGACATTCAGGACTGCCCATCTTGCCCGGTGCTGGTCGCGGTGACGCCCGGCAACTTCACCATGGGCATCGACACCGACGACGCCTCGGAGCGGCCCGCGCACCACGTGACGATCAGCCATAGTTACGCGCTCGCGAAGTATGCGGTGACGGTGGCGCAGTGGAACGCGTGCGTTGCCGCGAGCGCCTGCCCGCGCCTGTCGAACGAGAACAACGCCTCGCCGAACGCCCCCGTGCGCGACCTGAGCTGGGACGACGCGCAGCAGTACGTGAAATGGCTTTCGAAGATCAGCGGCAAGCCCTACCGCCTGCCGACGGAAGCGGAATGGGAATATGCCGCGCGCGCCGGCACCGAAACGCGCTACTGGTGGGGCAACGACATGCGCAAGGGCACGGCGAACTGCAAGGACTGTGGCCCGCCGTGGCACGTCGAGGCGCCCGACGACGTCGGGTCGTTCCCGGCCAATGCGTTTGGCTTCTACGACATGGCCGGCGGCGTTTGGGAATGGGTCAGCGACTGCTGGCACAACTCGTACAAGAACGCGCCGAACGATGGCCACTCGTGGGACGAGCCCAACTGCCAGACGCGCGTGATTCGCGGCGGATCGTGGCGTGACGGCGCGGGCTATATGCTCGCCGCCACGCGCTTCAAATACGACAGCAGCGTTCGCTACGAAGCCAATGGATTTCGCGTAGCGCGCGACATGAAATAATGCGGATCGCGCTGCGGGTCTCGCCTGGAGACGCACATGGCTTGCGATGTTCCGATCACTCGCCGGACATTCCTCAAGGCCATGGGGAGCGGCGCGGTCACGATGTCGGTCAGCTCCATCACCGCGTTCACGGCCGCCAGCCCAACCGTACCTGGCGCGACGCGCGCCCACTCCGCACTACCGCCGCCGAACGGCACACCCGACTGGGCGCCGGAGCCCGGCAAGGCGCGCTGGCGCATCGAGGGCGTGAGCAAGGTCACGGGTGCGAAGATCTACGCGCGTGATTACAAGGCGCGCGACTTCGAAGGCTGGCCGAAAGAAGAAAACTGGCTATATGCGCTGAGATGCAATTGCGTCGACAAGAATTTCGAAGGCTTCGATCTGAGCGTATTGCCGCGCAATCTTCGCCCGATCGCCGTGGTATCCAACCAGACGTTGAATGACAATCGCATCTATCTCGCGGCCGAAAAGGATCCGGTCGCTAGCCAGGATATCTATCTTTTCGCGCAGAAGGGCAAACCTGCCAATTGCTACGGCCAGCCCGTCGCCTTGTTGATCTTCGAAGACTTCGATACGTATCGCCGCGCAAAGAAACTGCTCGATTTCAACGAGTCCGTGATCCGTTACGGCGCAACGGTACCGGAAAGCGCCATCACCACTTTGTATCCGTCCGCGTCCAAGGTTTATGTGCGCGACGACGCGAGATCGTTTTCGAACCTCCAGCGTAGCAGCCTCCCCTTTGAGAAGTTCACCAAGGCACGCGACAGCGCAAGTAAAGAAATTTACGATCTGGCCAGCGCCAGGGTCGACAGCAAGGCCTGGCACCAGTTCGATGGCGCCTTCAGAACGCCCGCAATCGATCCCGTCTTCATGGAACCGGAGTCGGGACTCGCGTGGTTTCAGGCGGATTCCGGTTGTCTGAACCTGGTGCTCGGCACACAATCGCCGCGCGGCGACTGCATATCCGCATGTAAGTTGTTCAAGGACAGCAATATCAACGTCAAGCACGTTCACGTGATCAGTTGCTACCCAGGCGGCGGATTCGGCGGCCGCGACGAATCGTATTTTCCCGTTTATCTCGCGCTCGCCGCGCCCTTCGCGAAGGGGGCGTTGCGCTGGCAGCAATCGCGCTATGAACAATTCCAGGTCGGATTGAAACGCGCGGAGACGGATTTCACGGAGTCCATCTGGCTCGACGAGAGCGGCAAGCTCCAGGCGCTCGTCAGTTCCTTCAGCTTCAATGGCGGCGCCAAGGAAAATCTCACAGGCCCCGTTGGCGACCTTGCTGCCATGAGCGCCATGAGTTGCTACGACATTCCGCGCGCCATTGCGCAAAGCTCCGTGAGTTATACGCCCGCGTTGTTCGGCGGCTCGCAGCGCGGCTTCGGCGGTCCTCAGGCTTACCTCGCCATCGAAACGCTCATGGACGAGGCCGCCCAGGCGCTGCACAAAAGTCCATTCGACATCCGACGCACTAACCTGCTCCGCAAGCAGCACGGCAAAACGCTCACTGGCGCACCCATTCTGTTCCATCTGCAACTCGCCGAGCTGCTGAACCAGCTTGAGGCCCACGAGTTATGGCGCAACAGGGAAAGCGTGCGCGCGCAACGCCACGCGCTCGGCTTACGGTATGGTGTTGGGCTCGCCATGTCGAACCAGGCCTACGGTACCGGCAAAGACGCCGTATTCGCGATGGTGCAGATTCAGCCGAACGCGGGCCTGCATGTGCTCACGCATTACACGGACATGGGCAATGGCGCGGCGACGACGTTGGCCCTGGCGCCTGCGGCGTGCCTTGGGCAGAACGCGCAGAAAATCACCATGAACGAAGTCGAGGCGTTTCAGATACCGGGTTTCGATTACACAAAGCTGGGCATCCTGGATGCCACCGGAAGCAAAGCGATTTCGGCCCCCTTCGGTTCTTCGAGCGCCTGCCTCGGTGCGTTCCATCACTTTCAGGCCGTAGATCGCGCCGCGATGGTGTTGATGCTGCAAAGCGTGCTGCCTGCCGCACGCGCAATATGGAACAACCCGCACATCGAGCGGCATGACCTCACGTGGACAAATGGCAAGCTGACCGCGGCCGGTCACCCGGCAATCAGCTGGCCCGCGTTGCTCGACGAGATCAACCGCCAGCAGTTGCCTACCGTGGCCGCCGCCCATGTGACCTATGCCGGCGGATTCTGGAGAAGCCGGTACACGTTCGCCTCGGGCGCCGTCGAGATGGACTGCGACTTCATAGCCGTTGGCCCCGATACGCACCATCTCGAGGGCTTGCCTCACGGCAAGTTGCTGCCGCCACGCGATACGTTCAATTTCGGGCGCACGAACTATGCGCCTTCGGCAGCGCTCGTCGCGGTGTCCGTGAACCCCGAAAGCGGCCACGTAAAGGTCGAAGAGGTCGTCACGACACTCAGCGCCGGCCGCCTGATCTGTCCTGAAATCGTGCAAGGTCAGTCGCAAGGCGCGGTGGCCATGGCGATGAGCAATGTGCTGAGCGAAGCGTGTCCGCTGGGCAATCACGGCCCCGGCGACGGCACGTGGAACCTCGACCGCTACCTCATCACGCGCATGACCGACGTCCCGCGGCAGGAACTGATCGCGCTGCCGCCGCCGGAAGGGGACCTTCACAGCGCGCGCGGCATCGGCGAGGCCGTGATGTGCCCCATTGCGCCGGCACTGCTGAATGCGCTGGCCATGGCAACCGGGCATCGCTTCAGGGAAACCCCCGTCACGCCCGACAAGATACGCGAGGCCCTGCAGTGAACGAAGCCGACGTCAAGATTCACGTGAACGGACGCGCCGTGACGGTACCGGCCGCCGATACCGACATGAGCCTCGCCGAATTCCTTCACGAACGCCTGGACCTGACAGGGACCAAGGTGTGCTGCGGCATTGGCGCGTGCCGTGCGTGCACCGTGGGCCTGCGCAGCAGCCAGGACACGCTGATGGAGAAGACTCTGGCGTGCGTCACACCAGTAAGCGCTGTCGCGAATCAATATATCTTTACCGTGGAGAGCCTCGCGGACGGCGACAGGCTTTCGCCGCTGCAGCAGACTTTCCTCGAATCTTTTGCGTTTCAGTGCGGCTACTGCACGCCCGGTTTTCTGATGGCCGCAACCGCCATGCTCGAACATGTGAAGGCGTACCGCATCAGCGGAGACCAGCTAGAAACGGAAATCGACACCTGGGTGGGCGGAAACCTGTGCCGATGCACAGGCTACGTGAAGTATCGCGAGGCGATTCGCAAAGTTGCGCAAATGCAGATGAAAAGCGGAGGATGACCATGTCTGTCCGCGTCCGCCTGTTCGCTCTGTGCTTCCTCTTCGCCGTGCCGCTTGCCGCTTTTACGCATGAGCAGACCTTGCTCGAATACGCCGATCAATGCGTGAAGGAAATTGGCGAAATCCCGCCGTTCAACTGCAATGACGGAACGGATATTCCCATTACGATCGATGGAAAGCCGCCCGGGCCAAACGAGTCCCCGACGCGATGCGACAAGCCTTCATTGCTGAGTCCAACTTCGGAAGCAAAAGGTCAATGCATTCCGTTTTCGAAGATCCTGAATCTATCGCGCGGCAACACGCAAATTTCCGCGTATTGCCGGCGCGACGCGCTGCGCCCCGATAACGACCCGCACTATGACGGCGTAGTCGTCGTGATGCATCACTCAGGCAGCGGCAGGACCTGCTGGTTCGAGGCGAAGCCACAACCCACATCGCAAGCCAGCGTGTCCGCGAGTGGTGGATTCGTGGCGACCCGCGTGCCGCCGCCGAACGAGAGAAAGCCACCTGCAGGACACACCTCCGCAGTCGAATTCTGGGCGACACCCGCAGTGGTCGCCTCCGAAAAGCCCACCTGCCTCCAATGCCACGACGCAGGCCCCTTCATCTTCAGCCCGTATATCGGGCAAGTGTGGGACAAGGTGCCCACCGACCCATGGGGTAAGTATTCGAGCATCGGGCAGGCTTTCTCGTCGTTTCACCTCATGACGATGAGCACACCGGGCAACACCTGCATTGGCTGTCACCGCATCGGCAGCGAGCAGAGCTGCACCGCCTTTCTCGGGCTCTCTGTGGGCAATCAGAAAGCGCCTGGCAACGACCGGCTCGCCAACAGCTATCCATGGGACCACTGGATGCCGACCGACAACGCCATGAGCAATGAACAATGGGACAAGGCAAATCTCGCGTCGGTCAAGGCCTTGCTGGACTGCTGCAAAGACGCGGCGCACAAGGACCCGAATTGCACGTTCACACCCATGCCTTCGAGTTCGAACAACCGGTCATTGCATTGAGCGCGCCCGGTTCAGGTCGGCATGCCGGCCCAGTAAGACACGGCGTCCTGCCGATCGAACACGAACGTCTTGAGCGCGACCTGGCTCTCGGGAGAAAGCGTGTCGAATTCGAGTCCGTGCAGGGTGAGTCCTGCCTGCGGGTTATCGGCGCGCAGATTGCGAATCACGGCGACGGCCTGGAACGTCGCCCCGACGTTCCCCGCTTCGATCGGAAACACCACGCATATGCGCTCGCCGACCTCGCCGATCTTGCGCCCGGCGGCGAGCGACATCCCCAGCACGCTGATATCGCAGCCAATGCCGAGCCGGTCCAGTTCCGAGCCCGTCAGGTCCACGCCATAGCGCACCGCGAGTTGCGTGCGCACGCGCACGGCCCGGCGTTCGCGCAGCCGGCGTATCGTGCCCGGTTCGGAGAGCACGAGATAGCGGAACGGATGCGTGCAGACCGCCTCGACGGTGCAGACGAGCCAGAACACGGCTTGTGTTGCGATCGCAACGATCTCGACCTGTTCGCCCTGAAACGGCTCCCACGCGGGTTTGGCCGCGGCGGGCGGCGTGACGAACATCGCGCCGCCGGGCCGGAAACCGATCAGCCGGCACGGCAGCATCTCGCGCCCCATGCCCGCCTGGCTGCGTATGCCTAGCAGCGCGCCAATGGCGAGATTCATGTCGTCCAGCGTCAACGGCCCTTTGCCACGCTCGCCACGGTCGGCCAGGCTGTCTTGCGTGCTCGCTAGACTCGCCTCGTCTGCCGTGTTGCGATAAGGCTGGAAGTGCGCGAAGAGGAAGTCGCGCTGCTCGCCGTTCAGCATCCCGCCTTGCGGCAGCAGCATCGTTCCATCATGGTGAAACACCGCCAATGGCAGCGGCGTTTCGAGGGGCAACTGCCCGGGGTCCGCGAGCAGTTCCAGCGTTTTAGACGCAGTACCGCTGCCAGGCTCGTGAAGGTGCATGACCGATAGCGTGTGAATTTGTTGGTTTTGTTCGATGCTGCATTGTGACCGAAATATAGTGACAGATGTCAATAAATATGCGGCTATCTCGGGTCTTGTTTAACGAAATATCCATGCCACATAAAACCCGCGATTACGCGCCACAATATTTCTATTTCCGGATCGTCTACACGGGTATGGAACCGCCGCCCACCCCCAGCCCGCCGAGTACGCAGGACCGCGAAATCGCCGACACCGTCGCCCGCGAGCGCCCCAGGCTGCGCAATTTCATCCGCCGCCGCGTGATCGACCAGGACGAAGCCGACGACATTCTTCAGGACGTGTTCGAAGAACTGGTTCAGGCGTGGCGGCTGCCTGAGCCCATCGAGCAGGTTGGCGCGTGGCTCTTTCGCGTGGCGCGAAATCGCATCGTCGACCGGTTTCGCAAACGCAAGGAAGTGCCGCTCGTCGAGCCGCAAGAGGGCGAAAGCGAGTATCGCCTCGACCTCGCGCTGCCCTCGCCCGACGCCGGCCCTGAGGCCGCTTACGAACGCGCAGCGATGCTCGACGCACTGCGCGCCGCGCTCGACGAATTGCCCGCCAGTCAGCGTGAGGTGTTCATCGCGCACGAACTGGACGGGCGCAGTTTCAAGGAGCTGGCCGCCGCGAGCGGGGTGGGCGTGAATACGCTGCTCGCGCGCAAACGTTATGCGGTGCTGCATCTGCGCGAACGTTTGCGCGCGTCATGGGACGACCTCGAGATTTGAACCGAAGGAGAATGGAATGAAGTTTCGCCGCAAAATATTCGCCAAGGCGCTGCTGATGGTGGCGGTCATCGCACTGCTGGGCGCAATCGTCATGGGCCTGTGGAACTGGATCGCACCGGCGATCGTCGCCAATGCGCATGCCATCGACTATCCGCGCGCAATCGGACTGCTGGTGCTGTGCCGGATCCTGTTCGGCGGTTTCCGCGGGCATGGCGGCTGCCGCCGACGCATGCACTGGCACCAGTGGCAACAATGGCAGCACATGACGCCCGAGGAGCGCGAGCAACTGCGCAATGGCGCCGCGCCGCCCGCGCAATAAACCCGTGCCAGCCTCGCCCCGCCTCGGGCTGGCACAATCCCTTCATTGTCGATCCGCCAGGAAGCTCCATGCCAGATGTCGCCGCCCGCCGCCCTTCCCGCGTCGCGCCCCTCTTCGCCCTTTTGCCCTTCCTGCGCCCCTATGCGGGACGCTGGGCGCTTGCTTTCCTCGCGCTCCTGACCTCGGCGGGCGCGACGCTCGCGCTGCCGGTGGCATTCAAGTACCTGATCGACCGTGGCTTCGCGAGCGGCGATCGCACGCATATCGACCGCTATTTCATCGCGCTCTTCGTGGTTTCGCTGATCCTCGCCGCGGCGACGGCGCTGCGCTTCTACTGGGTCTCGTGGCTCGGCGAGCGGGTGACGGCCGACATGCGGCGCGCCGTGTACGACCACGTGATACGCATGAGCCCGCAGTTCTTCGAGACCACCCAAACGGGCGAAGTGCTCTCGCGCCTCACCACCGACACGACCCTGATCCAGACCGTGGTGGGCACCAGCCTCTCGCTGGGCCTGCGCAACGTGCTCCTCACGGTCGGCGGCGTGGCGATGCTCGTCGCGACGAGCCCGGTGCTGTCCGGCTACATCATCGCGACACTGGTCGTTGTGGTCGCACCTATCGTCATCTTCGGGCGGCGCGTGCGGCGGCTTTCGCGCGCGAGCCAGGACAAGGTGGCGAGCGCAAGCGCCCTGGCTGGCGAAGTGCTCAACGCCATGCCCACGGTGCAGTCGTATGCCCAGGAGTCGTTCGAGACAAAGCGCTTTGGGGGCGCCGTGGAAGCGGCCTTCGAAACGGCGCTCACACGCATTCGGGCGCGTGCCGGATTGACGGCCGTGGTGATCGTGTTCGTGTTCGCCGCCGTCGTGTTCGTGCTCTGGCTCGGTGCGCAGGCGGTACTGGCCGGGCAGATGAGCGCCGGCCAGCTCTCCCAGTTCATTCTCTACGCGGTGTTCACGGCCGGCGCCGTGGGCGCCGTTGCCGAAGTGTGGGGCGATCTGCAACGGGCCGCGGGCGCCACCGAACGGCTGCTGCAACTGCTCGCCGCGCGCTCGCCGGTGGCGCAGGCGGCGGCAACCGTGCCGCTGCCCGCTCATGGCGCGGGCATCCGCTTCGACAACGTTGGCTTCTCCTACCCTTCGCGCCCTGGCATTGCCGCGCTCGACGCCTTCTCGCTCGACGTGCGCCCGGGCGAACATGTCGCGCTGGTCGGTCCGTCGGGCGCGGGCAAGACCACGCTCTTTCAATTGCTGCTGCGCTTTTACGACCCGCAATCGGGCAGCCTCAGCATCAACGGTGTGCCGACGCAACAGGTGTCGCTCGCGGCACTGCGCCAGGCGATCGGCGTCGTGCTGCAGGAGTCGGTGATCTTCTCGGGCAGCGTGCTCGACAACATTCGCTACGGCTCGCCCGACGCGACGCTCGAAGCCGTGCAGCGCGCCGCCTCCATGGCGGCGGCAGCCGGCTTTATCGAGGAACTGCCGCAAGGCTACGACACGTTCCTCGGCGAGCGCGGCGTGCGCCTTTCAGGCGGTCAGCGTCAGCGCATTGCCATTGCGCGCGCGATCCTCAAGAACCCGCCCATTCTGCTGCTCGACGAGGCCACCAGCGCCCTCGACGCCGCGAGCGAACGCCTTGTGCAAACCGCGCTGGACAACGCTGCCCAAAACCGCACGACGCTCGTCATCGCGCATCGCCTCGCCACCGTGCAGCAGGCCGACCGCATCATCGTCATGGAGCAGGGCCGCATCGTGGCGCAAGGCCGGCATGCGGACCTGCTGCAGAGTTCGCCGCTTTATGCGCAGCTCGCGGCGCTGCAGTTCGGCGCGCAGCACGCGAATACCGTCACGTAACCATCAACCGGGCCGCCTGGGCGCGATTCGCGATTGCCTGCCTGCGTTGTCGAACGTTCGCAAATCGAAGCGCCGCCCAAGCGTGGGTTAGCGCACATTCAAAGCTTTCAGAAAAATTAATCCTGCTTCCTGTCAATCCGCCCTCTCCGTTTGCGGCGATCGTCGCCGCCATCACCTCAAAATAATCCACTCAGCCTGAAGTCGAACGGGGTCCTTCGCCAGCATGCTTGCGAAGTGTCTTTTCTGCGATGAATTACTTAGGAGAACGATGATGAATCCCCAAGGTACACCGCGCAACCTCGTCGGAGCCCATGCGGGAATGAGCGGCCTGAACGAAGAGTTGACTTCGATTTTCCCGCCGCGCTTCAATCACTATGACCCTGCGCACCTCGCCGTACTCGCGCGAGGCATGCAGTCAGCAGCGGACACCGTATCGAACGATCCCGACCCGGAGGAGAACCTTTATGTACCGGCCGGCTACACGTATTTCGGCCAGTTCATCGATCACGACCTGACGCTCGATACCACGTCGCAGCTAACCTTGATCCGGGCGCGCAAGACCGGACAGCTGCCGACGAACCTGCGCACGCCGCGCTTCGACCTCGACAACGTGTACGGCCCAGGACCCGACGACGCGCCCTACATGTATGCGGACGAAAACCACCCGCACAAAGGGATTTATCAGGGCGCCTCGCTGATCGAAGGTCACGACGATCTGCCGCGAACCGGGAATGCCTATAACGCTCGGGCGATTATCGGCGACAAGCGCAACGACGAGAATTCGATCGTCTGCCAGATCCAGATGCTGTTCCTGCGTTTTCATAACCGCGTGGTCGCGCGGCTCGCGAAAGCCGACGTCACGCTGCGCGGAAGCGATCTGTTCGAAGCGGCGCGCGCACAGGTGCGCTGGGCGTATCAGCGCGTGCTGGTCGAAGACTTCCTGCGTCGGATCGTCGATTCGTCCGTCGTCGATGCATTCGTGACCGCGCACGAGCAGGACCGCGCGCATGCCTACAAGCTTTATGGTCCGGGCCCGGCGAGACGCAACCTGCCGCGCGAATTCACCGGGGCCGCGTACCGGTATGGCCACTCGGGCGTGCGCAACGGCTATGTGCTGAACGACAACTTCAGTGCACCGATATTCGACGGCACGAATGCCAACAAGGACAGCCTCGTCGGTTTCGACCGGCTGCCCGAAACACACGTGATCGACGACTGGCAGCGCGTCTTCCCGCGCGAGCATCCGTTGCCGGGCGAGAAAGGCGGGCCCGGACTCGATGGCGCGAACAAGGCCGCCCCCGGCGTTGCCGACAATGCCTCGAACGACGTCAAGCGTCTGCAATACGCGTACAAGTTCGATCCATCGATCGTCGATCCGCTTTCGAAACTTCCGCACAGCGTGTCCGATGTGCCGATTCCCGACGCGGCAAACAATCTCGCATCGGCGAAGGGCTTTCGTTCGCTGGCCATGCTCAACCTGTTGCGCGGCAACGTCTATGGCCTGCCAAGCGGTGAAACGGTGGCGAGCGCGCTCGGCGTGACGCCGCTCGGTCCCGACGAACTCGTGGTGCGCACCCAGGTTTCGAGCGATCCGTCGAAGACCTTCCGCTTCGATCGCATTGCCTCGCTGAATGCGGATGGCGAGAGCCCGGCGCTTGGCGACACGTTCAAGGACGATACGCCGCTATGGTTTTATATCCTCGCTGAAGCGCAACGGCCGGTGCTCGAACTCGCGCCCGTCGGCGAGACGTTCAGTGAGGACGACATGCTCGGCACGCAGGACGGCAAGCTCGGCGTCGGCGCATTGACGCGCCTTGGCCCAGTGGGGGGCCGCATCGTCGTCGAGGTGTTTTACGGGCTGCTGGACGAGGACCCGGATTCGATCATCCATCGCATTGGTAGCGCGCCCGCGCTCGAAGCCGAGATCTTCAGCAACGCGCCCGCCACGTTCTCGCAGATCATCGCTTTCGCGACCGCCGGCGAATGGCGGCTGATACCGCTGAAGGCGGTCGTCGACCTGGCGGCCTGAAGTCCCCGCTACCGAGGGGCGGCCAGGCGCGCGACGCTGCGCACCTGGCGCGGCAGCACGATATACATGCCCCATGCCACGAGCAGTATCGCGCGCAGTGCGTTTGCAAGTGGCTGCGCAGAGGAGACCCCTACATTGGTAATGGCGAGGCTGGCCGGCAAGGTCCACGCATACGTGATCAAGCCGAGCAGCGTGGCGCGCCAGAAGCCGAAACGCCTGGGTGCGGGCATGGCGTGCGCGGCCAGTCCGCGCCGCACCATGTACCCCACGAGCGGCAGGCTGAGCAGCAAATATGCGAGCATGGGCACGATGAAGGGCATGCCGGCAATCGCAAGCGAAATGGCCGGCGAAGATTGCGCGAGGTCGTGCGGCACCCGGTTCGCGGCGAACGCCATGAGCGGCGTCGCGATCTTTCCGAGCGATAAGCGCAACACGGAGAAGGCCACCACGAAGAGCAGCGCGCTCGCGAGCCACTGACGCCAGGCGCAGGACCACCAGAGATAAAGACGCCGGCCGAACGACACCCCGGGATTCAGCGTAAACAGCGCCCACTTGTCCCGGCGCGCGCCGATGCACGCGAGCACGACGAACAAAATGCCGGCGACGACGAATACGTGCTCATTCCATACCGTCAATTGCGCGTGCTGATCGACACTCGCCGAAGCCGGCGTGTTCGAGGCGAAATTCTGCAGATGCCGCGCAATATACTCAGAAGGGCTGAGGGCCTGCGAGGATAGCGGTGGAGTCATCGCGCCTCCGTCTTCCGTGATGCACTGCCGCATGGCGATTTCGTTCAAAAGCGCACACTGCATCACAACGTGATATATCATCGAGCTGTATCACGACGTCTCAACCCATGCCGATCAGGATGGAGCGATAGCGAGGGACGTATCACTTCCACCCGATCCGGCGAAGCCAACATCCCGGCCGATCGGGGCACGTTTTTTGCGCACCACCGGGACCCTGGTCATGCGTTTTGCATTGGCCATATCGCCCTTGCCTTGGGGGTGCGAAATGAATGCCGATCAACCGGGAGCCACGCTCCTTTCGGACGAAGACGCCCAACGCCAGTTGCGCCGCGCCGTAATTGCCAGCACCATCGGCACGACGATCGAATGGTACGACTTTTTCCTCTACAGCATTGTCACCGGGCTTATCTTCGCGAAGCTGTACTTTCCTGAATCCGACCCGCTAGTCGGCACCCTGCAGGCCTTTCTGATCTATGCCGTGGGCTTCGTCGCACGGCCAGTCGGCGCGGCCATTTTCGGCCACTATGGCGATCGCGTCGGCCGCAAAGCCACGCTGATCGTCACGCTGCTGCTCATGGGAGTCGCCACCTTCGCAGTGGCCTTCGTTCCGACCTATGCCTCGATCGGCATCTGGGGCGCCGTTCTGCTCACGGTGCTGCGCTTCATCCAGGGCGTGGGCGTGGGCGGCGAATGGGGCGGCTCGGTCCTGATGTCGATGGAGTGGGCGCGCACCAATTCGCACCGCGGCTTCGTTGCTTCCTGGCCGCAATTCGGCGTGCCGGCGGGACTCTTCATCGCCAATCTCGTGGTGCTCGCCGTCAGCGCGTTCTCCGGAGACGCCTTCATGACGTGGGGATGGCGGGTGCCGTTCCTGCTGAGTATCGTGCTCGTCGCGATCGGCCTCTATATCCGGCTGAGCATTCTCGAAACGCCGATCTTCGCGAAGCTCCTCGCCGAGAACAAGATCGAGAAAACGCCGATGCTGGAGGTCATTCGCCGCCAACCCAAGGACATTCTCCTCTCGGCGTTGGCGCGCATGGCCGAACAGGCGCCGTTCTACATCTACACGGCCTTCGTCTTCACGTATGGCGTGAAGACACTGCACGTTTCGCGCGACCTCATGCTCACTGCGGTTCTGGCTGCCGCCGTGCTGCAGTTCGTGACCATTCCGTTCTTTGGGCACGTGTCCGACCTGATCGGACGCAAGCGCATGTACATGATCGGCGCGTTGGCCGCGGGCATCTTCGGCTTTATCTACTTCGGCATGCTGGATACGAAAAACACGGCTTTGATTTTCGCGGCCGTGGTGCTTTCGCTCGTGCCGCACGCCATGCTCTATGGTCCGCAGGCGGCGTTCATCGCCGAATCGTTCACGGGGCGGCTGCGGTACAGCGGCGCCTCGCTCGGTTATCAGCTGGCTTCCGTGATTGCGGGCGGCCCGGCGCCGCTGATCGCAACGGCGCTCTTCGCGTATTACCGCACGGGTTATGCAATCGCGATCTATATCGCCGTGTGCGGTGTGATCAGTCTGCTCGCCGCCTGGCGCATGGGCGATTACACGAACAAGGATATTTCGCGCGAATACGACGACGCGCGCGGAACAGGCGATCACGGGCACGCTTCCCGCCCCGCATGATCGGCTGCTGAAAAACACAGCGCGCCCCTTCCCGACGAATCTGGCAGGGGCGCGCTTCTTTCTACCGATCAACAACGATCAGCGATCCTCAACGGTCAAACCTTCGGTGCCTTGTCGAGCACCACGCCCGTCGTCGGATCGAGGTACAGCCTGCGATCTTCGTGGCCGCGGCCGCGGCGGTCGAAGTCGAACATGCCCATGATGCTGCCTGCCGTCGCATCGAACGAACCGCCACCGATGCGCTGACCGTCAAGCCAGTTGTCTTCGATGAAACGCACCACGGACGCCTGGTCGATCAGCGTATGGTCGACGTAGTTCTCGCGCGCCCACGGCGAGATCACGACGAACGGAATGCGCGTGCCCGGACCGCAGCGGCCGTTCACGGGCTTGCCGTTCAGGCCGGCGGGCGCCGAACCCGTGCCGCAGATGCCGGCGGCCGTCAGCTGGTCGGCCACGCTGTCGTACGAAGCGCTGGTGGGCTGCGCGTAGGCATGGTCGTACCAGCCGTCCGAGTCATCCCATGCCACGATCACGGCCGTATCTTCCCAGTCATGCTGATCCTGCAGGAAGTTCACGACCTTCGTGACGAAAGCCTGCTCGTCGAGCGGATCCGAATAACCGGCGTGGCCGTCCTGGTAGGCCGGAGCCTTCAGGAAGCTCACCGACGGGAAATTGCCCGCCTTCACGGCAGCGAAGAAGTCGTCGGTATCGTACTGGTGATTCGCCGGGTCGGGGTTGCCGTTCTTGCCCTCGGTGTGACCGATCGCGGCGAGCGAGCTCGGACGCAGATGCAGCGGGTTCGAGGTCGAAGCATAGTACTGGAACCAGTTGTGGTGCGGAATATAGTCGGCGGTAGCCGAGCCCACCACCGGCGAGACCGTGCTGCGCTTGCAGCCGGTCGTGCCGTTGCTGTTCGTCGTCGCGAGGTTGAAGCCTCCCATGAAGCCGCCCCACGAAACGCTACGCGCGTTCAGCAGGTCGCCGATATTCTTGCCGGTCATCTGCGCCTGGTCGGTCGCGCTTGAGCAGAGGTCGTAGGCCGGATCGACGTCGTTGATCATCGTAAAACCGTTCTGCCCGTCGTTCACATAGTACGAACCGGCGGTCGAAGGCTTCTTGGTCGTGAGCACAACCTTCATGCCGTTGGTCTGGCCCGAGACCACTTCGAGCGCACCGGGCGTCGACGGACCGTAGGTCGACGTATAGGCGTTATCGCTCATCGCGAAGTGCTGCGCGTAGTTCCACAGCGCCGTGACGGTGTTGCCGTCGTAGTAGCCCATCACCTGGCCCTTCGTGCCGAACGCGCCGGCGCCGCCGCTCGTGCCGTTACCCGTGTACAACGGGAAGAGGTCGGCATGGCCGTCGTCGTACGCCTGCTGCTCGGCCGTATAGGCGTGGTTCTGGTCGGCCGTGGCCGCCTGGGTCCGATCCAGACGGAACGGATTGGCAGCGCCCGTGCCATTGGCCGCATTCGTGAAGTTCGGATTCTTCGTCAGCAGCGTGCCCGTCAGACCGTTTACTTCGGGCGTGCCCGGTTGCGCCTTGAATGCAGGCTCGCCGGACGGGTTGGTCGCATGCGGGTAGGTCGCGAAGTAATGGTCGAACGAGACGTTCTCGCCATAAATCACGACCAGGTGCTTGATCGGAGTGGCGGTGTGATTGTGTTCCGGATGATTCTTGTCGTGATCGTCACCAGCACTCCACGCAATTGTCGATGCGAATGCTGCGGCTGTGAGCGAACCAACTGCGACGTGACGCCATTGCATTTTCGGCTCCTGGTTGGTTTCGTATTGTCGGGATCACCGTGAAGCCGGGTGAAGGCGTTATGCAGCTCGCATCGTGGCGCTCATGCCAGCTGAATGCGGAGGCTACACGGCATGAGGATTAAAGCATCGGGTTATGAATGCTCAGCGTCAGACTCCTTACGAAATATTTTCGATTGGAAAGTTTGGCGCTGAATCGGCACTCGGCATTCGATTGGCACGCTCAGTTGCCGACGCAACGATAAAGGCCACCGTGATTTCAGGTATGAAGATTGCTCACCGCGCGCGCCGGTTAGCAAACGAGCTGAACAAAATGAATTGAGCCGCAGTGCGGCGGCCGGCAATGGAACAGGCGGCCTAGATGAAACTGACGCCGCCGTTGACGGCAATGGTTTGCCCCGTGACGAAGCCGTTGCCGACCACCATCAACACGACCTGTGCGACCTCATCGGCTTCACCGAGGCGGCCGACGGGCAGCCGCTCGGCGATGTTCGCGGCTTTCAGCGGCGCGGCCATCTCCGTGTCGATGGGCCCCGGCGCCACGGCGTTCACGGTCACGCCTTCCCGTGCCACGCGTGAGGCGTAGCCACGCGTCAAGCCTTCGAGGCCCGCCTTCGAAGCGTTGTAATGAACGCCGACGAGGCCTGCGCCGCGCGCGGCGACGGACGAAAGATTGACGATGCGGCCCCAGCGGCGTGCGCGCATGCCGGGCAGCACCGCCTGCGTGCAAAGAAACGCCGACTTGAGATTGACGGCGAGCGTATGGTCGAATTCGGCCTCCGTAATCGACTCGATGTCGCTGAACGTGCCCGTGCCGGCGTTGTTCACGAGCACATCGACCGCTCCGAGGCGGCGCTCGATCTCGCCAATCATGCTGGTGACGTCACTCGCCGACGACACATCGGCGCGCACCGCGAGCGCGCGGCCGCCGGCGCTTTCGATCTGCGCGACGACCTGGTCCGCTTCGTCAGCGCGCTGCCGGTAGTTCACGCCAACCGCCGCGCCAGCCGAAGCCAGTGCCAGGGCAATGGCCCGCCCGATCCCGCGCGAGCCGCCAGTCACGAGCGCAACGCGATGATTCAGGTCGGGCAACAGAGCGGACATGGTGGACTCCTTCTGCGGTCGGTTTGCATTTTACAGCCGCCCTTGCGCAAGACGCTCGCCTCGACGCGCTCACGGCGCCGTGCCAATGCCGCCGCCCGGGCCCGCCAGTTCGCCGTCTACGCCCAGCTCAGCCGCGTGGCCGTGGGCGTTCACGCGGCCGCCACGGCGCGAAAACGGCGGCGTGCGCAGCTTCGCGCGGCGACGCGGCCCGGAAACCGGGTCCAGATAGAACATGACGAGCGTGCCTGCCGCGGCGGCCGCTGCGAGATGGAACAGTGCCTTCATGGATGCCTCTCGATAGTTGCAACGCATGCAAAGCGCGGAATGCGGCGCGGTCGACTTGATTGAGTCGACCGGCCATTGCATCGATCCGCGCAGCCATTATGCCGCTGACAACTGTGCGTGAGGCGCCTGCATGGCTTCCGCTCTCAGGAAAAGCCCTCATCCCAGCGTGTATCGCGCACTTGCACCATGCCCGCTTCCACGCGCACCGCGAACACCGCGACGTCCTCATACGCGGGCGGCGCGAGAACCTTGCCCGTCTTGATGCAAAAACGGGCGCCATGGCGCGGGCAAATCACCTCGTCGCCCTCCACGGCGCCGCCCGTCAGCACGCCGCCGTCGTGCGGACAGGTATCCTCGATCGCATAACAGGTCCCTTCGAGATTGAATACGGCGACCGCCGTGCCGTCCACATCGACGCTGCGTACGGAACCCGGTTCAAACTCGGCGTATGGCGCCACGTCCACCCAGTCGGCCATATCAGAGCATCCCCAGTTGCAGCAGCGCCGCTTCGGACATGCGCGCTCTCGTCCACGGCGGGTCCCAAACCAACTCGACGTTCGTTTCGCTCACGCCTTCCACTTCGTTCACGTATTCTTCGACCGTGCCAGGGAAGGTTTGCGCGACCGGGCAGCCCGGCGCGGTCAGCGTCATGCGGATCATCACGTGCCCCGTTTCGGCATCCACGTCGAGTTGATACACGAGCCCCAGATCATAGATGTTCACCGGTATCTCCGGATCGAACACCGAGCGTAACGCGTCGATCACGCGTTCGCGCAAGTCGTTGCTCGCCGTTTGCGTATTCATCGTCATATGCCTCCAGGCCCGCGCGGCCTCATTCCGTCGATACGGTTCCGCGCTCGTCGCGCAACGCGGCGTGCAGCGTGTGCCACGCCAGCGTCGCGCATTTGATGCGCGCCGGAAATTCGCGCACGCCCGCGAGCACCGCGAGCTTGCCGAGACCTTCGGCAGAGGCCGGGCGGTCCGAAGGCGCCGTCGCCATCGCGTGGAAGCGTTCGAACAGCGCCTCGACTTCCGCCTGCGTGCGGCCCTTGAGCGCTTCGGTCATCAACGAAGCCGAAGCCGTGGCGATCGCGCACCCCGCGCCCTCGAACCCGGCTTCCTTGACCACGCCGTCCTCGATACGCAGATACAACGTGACGCGGTCGCCGCACAACGGGTTGTAGCCTTCGGCGCTATGCGTCGCGCCGGGCACCGTGTGGCAGTTCCGCGGCCGCCGGTAGTGGTCGAAGATCGTTTCCTGGTACAGGTCGCGCAAGTCGCTCATAGCGGGAACACCTCCTCCACGCGCGCGAGGCCGTCGAGCAGCGCGTCGACTTCGGCGCGTGTGTTGTACAGCGCAAACGAAGCGCGCACCGTGGCCGGCACGCCATAGCGGTCCATCACCGGCATCGCGCAATGATGGCCCGTGCGCACCGCCACGCCGCACTGGTCGAGTATTGTGCCGATGTCGTGGGCGTGCGCGTTCTCCATGACGAACGAGAGGATGCCGAGTTTTTCTTTCGCCGTTCCGATCCTTCGCACGTTAGGCATTCCACGCAATGCTTCGTCGGCATACGCGAGCAGATCGGCCTCGTGCCGTTGCGCTACTTCCAGGCCAATTGCACTTATGTAGTCCAGTGCCGCGCCGAGCCCGATCGCCCCCGCAATGTTCGGCGTGCCCGCTTCGAACCGCCATGGAATCACGTTGTACTCGGTCTTCTCGAACGTCACGGAGCGGATCATGTCGCCGCCGCCCTGCCATGGCGCCATGGCTTCCAGTAGCGCAGACTTCGCGTACAGCGCGCCAATGCCGGTCGGGCCATAGATCTTGTGACCCGAGAACGCATAGAAGTCGCAATCGAGCGCGACTACGTCCACGGGAACATGCGCGATCGCCTGCGCGCCGTCGACCAGCACCGGCACGCCGCGCGCATGCGCAAGTTCGATCATCTGTGCAAGCGGATTGATACTGCCCAGCGCGTTCGACGCATGCGACACCGCCACCATGCGCGTGCGTGGGCCGAGCAGGCGCGCGTAGGCGTCGAAGTCGAGCGTGCCGTCGTCGTCGATCGGCGCCACCTTCAGCACCGCGCCGGTCTGCGCGCAGACAAGTTGCCACGGCACGATATTCGAGTGATGCTCCATCGCGGTGATGAGCACTTCGTCGCCGGGCTCAAGGCGCGGCCGCGCGTAGCTTTGCGCCACCAGATTGATCGCTTCCGTGGTGCCGCGCGTGTACACGATCTCCTTCTCGTGCGTCGCGTGAATAAAACGCGCAATGCGCGCGCGGGCGCCCTCGTAGGCATCGGTCGCGCGCTGCGATAACAGATGCACGCCGCGATGCACGTTGGCATTGTCGTGCTCGTAATAGGCCTGCTCGGCGGCGATCACGCTCGCGGGCTTCTGCGTGGTCGCCGCGTTGTCGAGGTACACGAGCGGCTTGCCGTGCACGCTTTCCCGCAGAATCGGAAAGTCGCGGCGCCAGGCCATGACCGCTTCGGCGTCGGGAATGCCCACCGGTTCGAGTAGATTCATGACAGTCCCCGCAGGTACTCGCCACCGGGCAGGCGCGCGAGCAACTGTTGCGTGAGCCGGCCGCGCAGCGCGGCGCTTTCCACGCGATCCACGCTCACGCGCGCGAACGACCACACGAGGAGCGCGCGCGCCATGCGCTCGTCTATGCCGCGCGAGCGCAGGTAAAAGAGCGGGCTCTCGTCGAGCTGGCCGACGGTCGCGCCGTGCGTGCACTTCACGTCGTCGGCGTGAATCTCCAGTTGCGGCTTCGTGTCGATCTCGGCGTTGCGCGAGAGCAGCAGATTGTCGTTGCCTTGATGCGCATTCGTCTGCTGCGCGTCCTGATGCACGATCACGCGGCCGTCGAACACCGCATGCGACGCGCCGTCGAGCACGCCGCGATAGTATTCCCGGCTGGTGCCGCGCGGCATCTCATGGTCGATGCGCGTGTGATGATCCACGTGCTGCCGCGCGCTCACGAAATACAGGCCGTTCAGGTCGACTTGCGCGTCTTCTGCGTCCAGACGCGTGTCGATCTGCGTACGCGACAACGCGCCGCCGAACGCGAACGAGTGCGAGGTGAAGTGGCTCGCCCGCCGCTGCGAAACACCGACATGCGCGATATGAAACGCGCTGCGCGCCTCCTGCTGGATGCGGCAATGCTGAACGTCGGCCTCTTCATCGGCGACAATTTCCGTGGCGGTGTTGACGAAATAGGCTTCGTCGGTAATGCCCGCGAACTGCTCGACGATCGAGCAACGCGCCCCGCGCTCCGCGACCACCGCGTTGAACGGGTGCATGGCAAGCGCGGCCTCGCTGCTGAAGAACAGCACGTGCAGCGGCCAGTCCAGCGCGCAGCCGGGCGGCAGCACGACCATGTAGCCGTCGCTGCGAAACGCGCCGTTGAGCGCCGCAAAGCCGTCCTCGGGCGCACGCCGCGCCATGATCGATTCGACCCGCTCAGGAATCCTGCGCATTGCCTGCGCGAGCGTGCCGACGAACGCGCCTTCCGGCAAGGGCGGCAACGACGAGAGCTTCGGCACGTGGCGGCCGTTCACGAACACGATACGCCCGCCCGCGTCGGCGGGCACGAGGTCGTCGATCAGGCGGGCGTAGTCGGTCTGCTCGCCGTCCGAAGGCATGAAATGCCAATGCGGCTTCGCAATCGGCATCACATTGGTGTATTTCCACGCTTCGAGTTGCGTGCCGGGAAAGCCCAGCGTCTCGAACCGGTCGAACGCGTGCCGTCTCGCCTTGCGCAACCACGGCAGCTCGACGCCAGCCAGCGTCCCCGCCATCGTGCGGAAGGCGTCGCGGTAATGCTCGCGCGTTGATTCGCTCATCGTTGCTCCCTGGCGGCTGCCGTGTGTTGCGTGCCGGCGCCCTGCCCCGCTGCCGGTTCGTCGCCATCCTGGCCGCCGAGCCAGCCATAACCCTTGCGCTCCAGCTCGAGCGCAAGCTCATGCGAACCCGAGCGCACGATGCGCCCCTGTGAAAGCACGTGTACCTGGTCCGGCACGATGTAGTCGAGCAGGCGCTGATAGTGCGTCACGAGCACGATGGCCCGGTCCGCGCTGCGCATCTGGTTCACACCACGGGCGACGAGTTGCAACGCGTCGATATCGAGCCCGGAATCGGTCTCGTCGAGAATGGCGAGACGCGGCTCCAGCACCGTCATCTGCAGCACCTCGTTGCGCTTTTTCTCGCCGCCCGAAAACCCTTCGTTCACGCCCCGGTAGAGCAGGTCTTCCTTCATCTCCATGGCCGCCATTTTTTCCTTCACCAGTGCGAGAAAGTCCATGGCGTCGAGTTCCGCCTCGCCACGATGCTTGCGCTGCGCGTTGAGCGCGGCCTTGAGCAGATAGATATTGCTCACGCCCGGTATTTCCACCGGATACTGAAACGCGAGAAAGAGCCCGCGGCGCGCGCGCTCGTCGGGCGCCAGCGCGAGCAGGTCGCAGCCGTCGTACTGCACGCTGCCCCCCGTGACCACGTATTGCTCGCGCCCCGCCAGCACATGGGCGAGCGTACTTTTGCCGGAGCCGTTCGGCCCCATGATCGCGTGAACCTCGCCCGCATTCACGCGTAAATCCACCCCGCGCAGAATCGGCTTGCTTTCCACTTCGGCATTCAGATTGCGAATTTCCAGCATTCTTTCCTCCCTCTCAACCTACGCTGCCTTCCAGGCTCACGCCCAGCAGCTTCTGCGCTTCCACGGCGAATTCCATCGGCAATTCCTTGAGCACGTCCTTGCAGAAGCCGTTGACGATCATCGACACCGCGTCCTCTTCACTGAGCCCGCGCTGCCGGCAATAGAACAACTGGTCTTCGCCGATCCGCGACGTCGATGCTTCGTGCTCGACTTTCCCGCTCGGGTTCTTCACCTCGATATAGGGAAACGTGAAGGCGCTGCAGCGATCGCCGAGCAGCAGCGAATCGCACTGCGTGTAGTTGCGCGCGTTCTCGGCCGAGCGAGCCATTTTCACGAGGCCTCGATAGGCGTTCTTGCCGCGGCCGGCCGAGATGCCCTTCGAGAGAATCGTGCTGCGCGTGTTGCGACCGATATGCACCATCTTCGTACCGGTATCGGCCTGCTGATAGTGATTGGTGAGCGCCGCCGAATAGAACTCGCCGATCGAATTGTCGCCCTGCAAGATCACGCTCGGATACTTCCACGTAATGGCGGAGCCGGTTTCCACCTGGGTCCACGAAATCCGCGCGTTCGCCTCGCGGCAGTCGCCGCGCTTCGTCACGAAGTTGTAGATGCCGCCGCGCCCTTGCGCGTCGCCCGGATACCAGTTCTGCACCGTCGAATAGCGGATTTGCGCGCCTTCCAGCGCAACGAGTTCCACCACGGCGGCGTGCAGCTGGTTTTCGTCGCGCATCGGCGCGGTGCAGCCTTCCAGGTAGCTCACGTAAGCGCCCTTGTCGGCCACGATGAGCGTGCGCTCGAACTGGCCCGTGTTGCGCGCGTTGATGCGGAAGTACGTGGACAACTCCATCGGGCAGCGCACGCCCGGCGGGATATAGCAGAACGAGCCATCGCTGAAGACGGCCGAGTTGAGCGTCGCAAAGAAGTTGTCGGTGTACGGCACGACCGAGCCGAGATACTGGCGCACGAGGTCCGGATGGTCGCGCACCGCTTCCGAAAACGAGCAGAAGACGATGCCAAGCTCGCCCAGCTGCCGCCGGAACGTCGTGGCAACCGACACGCTGTCGAATACCGCGTCCACGGCCACCCCCGCGAGCATCTCGCGCTCCTGCAGCGGCACGCCGAGCTTTTCGTAGGTGCGCAGGAGTTCCGGATCGACTTCCGCGAGGCTCTTCGGGCGGTTTGCCTGGGTAAGCGGCGCCGAGTAGTAGGCGATGTCCTGGAAATCGATGGGCGGGTGTTCGATGCTCGCCCAATGCGGCTCGGTCATCGTGAGCCAATGCCGGTAGGCGGCGAGCCGCCATTCGAGCATGAAGTCCGGCTCCTGCTTGCGCGCCGAGATAAGACGGATCACGTCCTCGGACAAACCGCGCGGCAACGTGTCCGACTGCACGTCCGAAACGAAACCGTGACGATATTCCCGCCGCAGCAATTCCTCGAATGTTTTCGCTTGTGTATCCATGACGTTATTACGGTCTCCTTTACACTCATGACCTCATTCTAGAACCCCTGGCAAAACCCTGGCATGGCCGGGGTTTAAGCAGAGCACATAAGGCGCGAAGCAGGCACGCGCGATGCGGAAGACCCTGTTGACAAGAGAGAAATGACAACGCATCCGCGTGAAGCCGACCCTTCCACTACTGGCCGTCAGTTTCTTCGCCGCGGACGTACAGGCGGGCGCGGGCCCCTTTCTCGGCATCTATCTCCAGGCGCATGGCTGGACGCCGGAAACGATCGGCACCGTGCTGACCATGGGCGCGGTGATCGGCACGCTCGCGACAGTGCCCGGCGGCGCGCTCGTCGACGCCATTTATCACCGCCGCGCGGTGGTCGTCGGCGCCAGCCTGTTGACCATCGTGGCCGCTTGCGTGATCTGGCTTTCGCACGGCTACTGGCCGATCGCGTTTTCGCAGATCGCCACAGCCGTCGGGGGTTCGGTCATGGGCCCCGCGTTGACGGGATTGACGCTCGGCATGGTCGGCCGCAAGAACTTCGACCGGCAATACGGGCGCAACCAGGTCGCGAACCATGCCGGCAACATCATCGCCGCGGCGTTGTCCGGCGCGCTCGGATGGTGGCTCGGCGTTGCCTATGTGTTCGTGCTGGGCGCGGCATTCGGTCTCGCGTGTATCGCGTCCGTGCTGCTCATTCCCCCGCGTTCGGTGCACCGGCACTACGCGCGCGGCCTCGTGCACGACGACGAAAAAGATCGTTCGCAGGTGCGCGCCGAACGCATGCGCATGTTGTTGCATTGCCGCCCCCTGCTGTTGCTCGCGGCGTCGCTTGCCGCGTTCAGTCTCGGCAATTCCGCCATGCTGCCGCTCTATAGTCTTGCCGTCGCGGCAGCCCATCACGGCGACGCTAACCAGATCACCGCCGCCAACATCATCATCTCGCAGATCGTGATGCTCACCGCCGCGGTCTTCGCAAGCCGCATCATTCGCCGCTGGGGCTTCTGGCGGGTCATTCTCGCGACGCTCCTCACGCTGCCGCTGCGCGGCGTGTTCGCCGCGTGGCTGGCGTCGCCGTGGGGCATCCTGCCCGTGCAGGTCCTCGACGGACTCGGCTCCGGTTTGCAGAGCGTCGCCATCCCCGCGCTCGTGGTGCATTTGCTGCATGGCAGCGGCCGCGTGAATCTCGGTCAGGGTGCGGTGCTCGCGGTGCAGGCAGCGGGCGGCTGCCTGAGTCCGCTGCTGGGCGGGTGGCTCGCGAACCGCTTCGGCTATCCAGCGGCGTTTCTCGCGCTCGGCAGCCTCGCCGTCGTCGCGTTGGCTATCTGGGTCACGCAGGGCGCGACCATCCGCCGGTCGTGCGACACGCGCCGCGACGAACTGGAACAACTCGCCGACGTCGACACGTCGGCGTTGTTTCACTGACGACGATGGCCGCACGTCCACGCTTGCGGGCACGCGATTCGCGGCACCTTGCAGGGCATGACGATGAAGACCAGGGAGGAGCCATGAAGCCACTGCATGTTCCCGTCTGGGGCGCGATCGCCTGTTTGGCGCTCGCCGCGTCCTCGTTGTCCGTCAACGCACAGACCCAAACGCCCGCTCATCCCCCTGCGCCGCCGATGGTGAAACCGCCGGCAGCCGTGCCAGGCACGGCAAGCGAATCGAACCCCGCCAACCCCGATAACATGCCTGTGAAGAAACCCAAGGGGCCCGCCACCCACGACAAGATGATGCGCAGCGACCCCGCCAGCGACGCTCAGGCCAAATAGCACAAAAAGAAGCGCAAATAGGACTCACCCCTGGCTGCGCCAGGCTCTACCCTTTAACAATAGAACTCACGGAGGACCAGGATGAGAATCGAATTCACGAGTCGCCGTCACGCCGTGGCTGCCGCACGCGTCGCGTTCGAAGCCAACGTGGACAACCGCCCGGTATGGTGCAGCGTGTCGCTCGACGCGCTGAACGACCGCTTCGGCAACACCGGCACATCGGCGCATGCGCTATTGAGCGCCTTCGAGGCAAACCGCCCGAGCATCGAACTGGCCGCGCGGCACGCGCTGGAGAAAAACGGGGGCCAGTCCGTGGAGCTCGAAACGCGCGATCTAGAGTAAGCGCGCCGACGCAAGCGCAACGGCAATTGCAACCGGGTTCGAGTCGTCAGCCGAACGGGCCTGCTCCCGGCACGCCTCGAGACTTCCCAAAGAACTGGAGAGCGCTCGCCCGAGTGCAAGTCTGGCGAAGCCGAGGTGTCCATAATGGCTGGCATCCGTACACTGCCGCTCGGTTCAATTGCGCATCGCAATCGGCTAATCTTTTCTTGCGTCCGCGACCAGCGCCACCCTTTCGTGTGCGTCGCGTTGTTTCCCCCGGCGCTTGCCGCGGAACGCACCTGCCAGCCGCACTACGCTTGAACCCGTTCGCCTCGACGCGACGGCCCTGACGTGACAAGGAGGCAGACATGGACGCATTACAGTGGGGAACCGCCATCGGCGTCATGGTATTGGTCATCGCGGCCACGGCCGTGATTGCGCACTATCGCCGCGAACGGCGCCGCGCAAGTCTGTTGCGCAACCTCCACCACCACAACGGCATCCGCTCTTCGCACCTGCGCTAGCCAGTCATACGCCAGCCGTCTTGCGCGCACATCTGGAGCATGGTGCGCAGCCGTCCGATATCGGCGGGCTTCGCGAGATGCGCATGGAAACCGGCCGCCAGCGCCGCCGCCCGGTCGCTGTCCGAAACATGCCCGCTCAGCGCGACCAGCATCACGTTGGCGTGACCCGGCATGGCGCGCATGCGCTCCGCCAGTTCGTAGCCGTTCATGCCCGGCATGCCGATATCGACGAGCGCAAGATGCGGCTTCCATTGCCTAAGCATAGTCAGTGCGCTCGCGCCGTCGCCGGCCGTTCTGACTTCATGCCCTTCCAGTTCGAGCAACGCGCCGAGTGCGAAACACGCGTCGGCATTGTCGTCGACGATGAGCACGCGCGCCGGGCCGTTGCCCGCCAGCACGGCGGGGAGCGGCTTGACGGTTTCGGCGCTGCCGGTTCGCACGGGAATCGAGAGGCGCGCCAGCGTGCCGCGTCCGATTCCCTCGCTCGTCACGAGAATCTCGCCGCCATGCAACTGTGCGAGACGCTGCGCAATGGGAAGGCCGATGCCGAGGCCCCCTTCCAGCCGCGCGCTCTTGCCCGCGAATTGCGCAAACGGCTCGAAAATGCGCGAGAGCACGGCCGGGTCGATCCCGATGCCGTTGTCGCGAATCGAGATCTCGACACAGCGCGCGCCGCCCGTGCTCTTCTGTTCGACGACGAGCGTAATCTCGCCGCCGTCAGGCGTATAGCGCACGGCATTGGAAAGCAGGTTCACGATCACCTGCGTGAGCCGCGTCGGGTCTGCGAACAACCGCAGGTCGCCGGCAAGCGGCCGCACGCTCAGCGTATGCCTGCGCGCCTGCACACGCTCGCGGATGGAGGCGAGCGCGTCGGAGAGGATTTCGTTCAACGACGCGTCGGTGGGATCGACGTTCAACTTGTCATGGTCCAGGCGCGACGCATCCTGTAGTTCGTCCATCAGACGTTTGAGCTGCGCGATCTGGCGCTGCGCAACCGCGAAGTATTCGCGCTGCGGCGCGCGATCTTTGCAGATCATCTGGAGCGCCTGAAACGCGTTTTCGAGCGGCGCGAGCGGATTGCGGAACTCGTGTGCGAGCACGGCGATCACTTCCGAATAGCGCTGTGTCTGCATGCGGCTATGGTCGCGCGCCTCGACCAGATCGAGCGCCGAGCCGGCCACGGCGGCAAACTCGCCGAGCACCCGCTGGTCTTCGCGGGAGAAACGCGATCGTTCCTCGAGCGAGGCGACCCAGATCGCGCCCAGTGGCCGCCCTTTCGAAACGATAGGCAGAATGAGCGCCTCCTGGACGTCGGCGCATGCGGGGGCGAGAATTGGGAAATCGTCGCTCAACGCGGTGAAAAGCAGCGGCTTGCCGGCTTCGAGCACGGCGGCGCACGGACAGTCGCTCCAATGGATTCGGCTTCCGCACAGGTTCGCGAACTTGCCGGCCACGCTGTGCCAGCGAAAGTAGCGCTCTTCGCCTTCGCGCTCCAGCAAACTGATGCCGGCCGATTGCGCGCAGCACAAACGCATCGCAAAGTCTGCAATCCTCTGCAACAGCACTTCGCGCGAGTCCAGTTGCGCGG
Organism: Paraburkholderia sp. BR10872; assembly: GCF_040965835.1. Lineage (NCBI taxonomy): Bacteria > Pseudomonadati > Pseudomonadota > Betaproteobacteria > Burkholderiales > Burkholderiaceae > Paraburkholderia > Paraburkholderia sp. BR10872. The sequence goes on along the minus strand of NZ_JBFRCN010000013.1, from coordinate 22,448 downwards.
TGACCAACGCGAGAAGCGCCTGGTTCTCGCGCGCATGGTCGGGCGCGCGAGACGGTCGCGCATCGATATCGGCGATGGCGGGCGACCTGCGTTTCGGTGCCATTGCGGTCTCCTCCGGTGGCCCGATGAAGCTATTTATGTCGTGGTAATGGGGCTGAGACATTTTATGCACCGCCGAAGAGAATGTTAATTGCCGCAGGATGTTCGTAATGGCAGCATTCCGGACAGGTGCTCACTGCACACCGCAGCGCGAATGACGCGCAATACAGCGGACGAAAAAAACGGAAACAGTGACGGCGAGTGACAAAAACGCCCGGAATTCCGGGCGTTTTTTCGAAGGGGACGCTGCTGCTTCAGACCTTGCGCGCGCGGAGATATTTGAAGAACTCTGCGCCCTCCTGCAGGCGCCGCTTCATCATTTCCCAACTCACCAGCATCTCGCGGACGATCTCCCAGATCTTCGACGGCCGGAAATAAAAGCGCTTGTAGAACTCCTCGACGCCAAGGTAGATCTCTTCGCGCGACAGGTGCGGATAGCCGATCGTCGAGGCCTGCGTACCGGCCGAATTGATGAGCGTGATGACCTTGGTATCGTTCAGCCAGCCATTTTCGACCGCCTGCTTATGAAGCACGGTACCGGGATAAGGCGCGGCGAGCGAGACCTGAATGGTATGGGGATTGATCTCTTTTGCGTACTGAATGGTCTTCTGGATCGTTTCGTGCGTCTCGCCCGGCAACCCGAGGATGAAGGTCCCGTGAATCTTGATGCCGAGCTTGCGGCAATCCTCGCTGAACTGGCGCGCGAAGTCCGTGCGTACGCCCTTCTTGACGTTCACGAGAATCTGGTCGTCGCCGGATTCGAAGCCCACGAGCAACAGACGCAAGCCGTTGTCCTTCATCACCTTGAGCGTCGAGTACGGTACGTTCGCCTTGGCGTTGCACGACCACGTCACGCCCAGCTTGCCCAGCCCGCGCGCGATCTCTTCGGCGCGCGGCCTGAGATCGGTGAACGTGTCGTCGTCGAACATGATCTCCTTGATTTCGGGCATGTTGTCCCGAATCCATTTCACCTCTTCCAGCACGTGCTCGACCGAGCGCGTGCGATAACGATGCCCTCCCACTGTATGCGGCCAGAGGCAAAAGGTGCAGCGGGACTTGCAGCCGCGCCCCGTGTAGAGCGAGAGATACGGATGCTTGAGATAGCCGCTGAAATAATGCTCGGGCGTGAGGTCGCGCTTGTAGATCGGCGAGACGAAAGGAAGCTGATCCATGTCTTCGAGGATCGGCCGCGCGTCGTTGTGCATGATGCCGCCGTCGGGCAGCCGATAGCTCAGGCCCAGGATCGATTCGAACGGCCGCCCCTGGGAGATCTCGAGGCAGGTGAAATCGAATTCTTCGCGGCACACGAAATCGAGCGCGTCGCTCGCAGTCAGTGAACCATGCGGATCGACCGCCACCTTGGCGCCGATCATGCCGATGAGGACCGTGCTCTTGCGCCGCTTCAGGTGCTCGGCGAACTGGATGTCGCTCTGGAACGAGGGCGAACTCGTGTGAATGATAATAAGTTCGTATTCCTGTGCAATATCCAGGGTCGCTTCGAGCGTCAGGTCGTCTGCGGGGGCATCCACCACGCGACTGCCTTCGACCAGCGCGGCGGGCTGAACGAGCCACGTGGGATACCAGAACGAGCGGATTTCGCGCTTCGTTTGAAAGCGCGAGCCCGCGCCGCCATCGAAGCCTTCGTAGGAAGGTGCCTGCAGAAACAGCGTTTTCATGAATGCCCTCGGAGAAAAATCGTGAATTTGTCTCGAAGCCTACAAAAACATGACACTTTGCTGGATGGCAGCTTTGCCCGGGTCAAGAATACTACGACTTGCTGCCGCGGCACGTCGAAATAATGTCTGTACCACTTATCGAAACCCCCACTTAACAAGGCCGCCGCCGGTTGGAACACTGCAGAACAACCGCATTCGTCGGCATGAGCGATGCTTTCTGTACTATATTTTTTGACAGCCGCAGCAGCATTCACAGCGCTCCAACGCGGGAGGCGAAGTATGTCGCGACATCACGACATGCCGGAAGGCGTGCCGGTTGGCAATGGCCACCGTATCAGCCCAGCGGACTTTCTGTTGATGGCGGGCTTTCTCGCCTACCGCGCCCCGCTCGCGTCGGTCGATGCCCGCGCGGCGGCCCGGCGTATTCTCGATGCGGTTCTCTGTGCAGCGGCCGCGCACGGCTTCGCGGACTCGGCAGCGCTGGAATCCATGATGGCGAGTGCCGAGAAATCGGCAGATGTGCGCAGTCTCGCGGAGCAAGCCAGCGCTGCAGTGGGTGACACGTTCGCTTACATGCAGGTGATCCGCGGGGCGGGCGTCGCGCTGGAAGCCGACCCTTATACGCTGATTACTTGAGATCCGGCGTTCCCGCGGCGGCGCGTATGCGCAGAACCGTCTGCCGCGAAGTGCCGAAGCGCCGTGCCACTTCGCTCACCGAGAGTCCGCTGCCCAGCGAACTCATCACGCGCGCGCGGTCGTGCGCCGAAAGCGAGGCGGGCCTGCCCGTGGGACGCCCGCTGCGCTGCGCGAGCTTCAGGCCGTTGCGGCTGCGTTCGCTGCGGGCGGCCGCCTCCATGCGGACCACCGCGCGCAGCATCTTGACCGCTTGCGGCTCGGGGCGCCCCGTGAGATCGACGCCGCCCAGTTCGACACAGCGCACGCCAATTTTCCCCTTGCGGCAGTTGAGCAGCGTAGCGAGCACGTCGCGCGCGTTGCAGCCCAAAGCGGAAAGCTGCAGGACCACCAACTCGTCCTCGGCATCGATGCGTCCAAGCAGCCTCGTCAACGCGGGCCGTTCGGCGGCGGCTACATACGGCGCCACCGCGTCGATGGCCACGCGGCTGAGCGCCACGGTGTAGCCCGCCTTGTCGAGCTGGATCAGCTCCCGCTCGGGAAACTCGCCGTCGCTCGCGCCGTTGATGTAGAAGAACGTCCGTTGCACACGTGGCTCCCGTACTCGCCCGGAGGCTCGCGAACTAGCGTCTCAAGCGCGCGAAAGTCGCCAGCAGATCTTCGAGCTGTACCGGCTTTTTGAGGTGCGCGTCGAAACCCGCCTGCTCGGACTGCTCCACATCGGCCTCCTGGCCAAAGCCGCTCAGCGCGATGCAGATCACGGATTCGAGCGCGGGCTGCGAACGCAGCTTGCCAATGAACTCGTACCCGTCCATGCCCGGCATGCCGAGATCGGACAGCACGAGATCCGGCGCGTTGCCGTTGAGCAGCGTCAGCGCTTCCTCGCCGCTCGTGGCCGTCTGCACATTCGCGCCTTCGCTCTCCAGCAGCAGCTTGAACGTCTCGACCGTGGTGGCGTCGTCGTCGACCATCAGGATATGGAGCCCCTGCAGCGACGCCACGGCCGCGCCGTCGTGGCTTTCCGCATGCGCGAACGAACGCTGCATCGGCAGCGTCACCGTGAACGTCGCGCCGCGCCCCAGGCCCTGCGACTCCGCGCGCACGCTGCCGCCGTGGATCGTCACGAGTTCCCGCACGAGCGCGAGGCCAATGCCGAGACCCGAGCGCCGCGCGGCGGACTGCCGGCTTTGCTTGTACATGTCGAAGATATGCGGCAGGAGCGCCGGTTCGATGCCGGTGCCGGTGTCTTTCACGCGCAGCACGGCTTCGTCTTCGGCGACCTCCAGCGAGACGTCCACCGAACCGCGATGGGTGAACTTCATGGCATTGCTGATGAGGTTCCAGACAATCTGCTCGATGCGCGTGAAATCGGCATGCAGGATCACCGGCGTCTGTGTGACCGAGACGTTCAGCGCAATGCCGCGCTGCTGCGCCTCGAACTGCACGGCGTGGCAAACGCGCTGCACGATCTCGCGCATGTCCACCGCCGAGCGCATGACCGAAAGCTTGCCGGTACGCACGCGCGAAATATCCAGCAGGTCGTCGATGATCTGCGCCTGACCGACCACGGTGCGCCGGATTGTGTCCGCCGCGCGCGTGAGGTTCAGGCTCTGGCGCGTTTCCGGCGCCCGCGCAATGAGTTCGGCGCTCGCCGAGATCAAGTTCAGCGGATGCTTGAGTTCGTGCGACACCACCGCGAGAAACTCGTCCTGGCGCCGCTGCCCGTCGCGCTCGCCGGCGTCGCGCACCTGTTCGAGCGTGGCGTTGTGCAGGTCCGCGTCCGCGGGCACGAGCTCGCCCAGGTCGCGCGCGATCTTGGCAAAGCCGCTGACGCCCGCTTCGTCGAGGCGCGAGAGCACGCCGCTCGCGAAAAAGCGCGTGCCGTCCTTGCGCAGGTGCCAGCGTTCCTCGTCGGTGCGGCCATGCTGGCGCGCGAGCGCGAACTCGCGGTCGGCGACCTTGTTCACGCGGTCTTCTTCGGTCGAGAGCAGATCGGCGGACTGACCGATCATTTCGGCCTCCGTATAACCGAAAATGCGTTCCGCGCCCGCGTTCCAGCTCGTGATGTAACCTTCGTCGTCGAACGTGATGATCGCGTAGTCCTTCGTGCCCTCGGCGACGATGCGCATGCGCCGCTCGCCTTCGCGCAACTGGTCTTCGGCCTGGCGGCGCCCGGTGATGTCGATGAACGAGAGCACCGCGCCGTCGATACGGTCTTCGGTCGTGCGATACGGCACGAAGCGCGCGAGATACCAGCGCCCGTCGTTGCTCTTGAGCTCGCGCTCGATCAGGCGCAGCGAGTCGAAGGCTTCGGCGGCGTCGTCGGCGAGCTTGTCGTATTCGAGCCGGTGCGTGATGTCGAGCAGCGAGCGGCCGATATCCGAAGGAATGATGCTGAACACGTCGGTCGCGCGCGGCGTGTAGCGCTTGATGCAGATGTTGCGGTCCACGAAGATCGTACCGATATCGTTCGCCGCGATCAGGTTCTGCAAGTCGTCGTTGATCTTGCTGGTCTCTTCGACCTTCGACTTCAGCTCCGCGTTGACGGTGGTGAGCTCCTCGTTGATCGACTGCAGCTCTTCCTTGCTGGTTTCGAGTTCCTCGGTCGCCGAGCGCAGTTCCTCGTTGATCGCCTGCAGTTCCTCGTTGGACGCCTTCAGTTCTTCCGTCGAGGTTTCCGACTGCTCGATGGTCGACTGCAGCTGCTCCTTGGTGCGCTGCAGTTCGCGTTCGAGCTGGGTGATGATCGGGTCCTTCTGCACGTCTACGGAAGCCGTTTCCACCCCGCTCATGCTGTCTTCGACTTCGTCGAAGAGCACGAGCACGAAGTCGGCGTTCGCCTCGGGGTCGTGCACCGGCCGCGCCGTCATGTTGACGAAATACGAGCGCCCGTCGCGCTCCAGACGTACGCGCCGCGCCTCGACGCTGCGGTTCGTGTGCAGCGCCTGGTAGATCGCGGTGCGCAGCTCGAGCCGCAATTCCGGGCGCACGGCGGCGACGATGTTATGCGAAGGCTCGCCGCCCGAATACTGGAGGAAGCGGCCCGCGCGGTCGGACAGATGCACGATTTCCGAATCGCGGCTCACCAGCACGCTAGGCGGCGCGTACTGTTCGACGAGGCGCTGGTGCAGGTCGCCGAACGAAAAGCGGCGGCGCCCCGGCGGCTGCACAGTCGCGACCACGGGCCGCGCGTTCATCGTGCCGGCAATCGCCACGGGCACGGGCGTGTCGCCGCGCACCGCCATGTTCGCCCGGTAAATGCGGTTGCGCTTGTCCACCACGGTAAACATCGAACTCACGCTGTCCGCGGATTCGGAACTGCCGAGGAACAGCACGCCGCCCGGCCGCAGCGCGAAGTGGAACATCTTGAGGATTTCGATCTGCGCTTCGCGGTCGAGATAGATCAGCAGGTTGCGGCAGCAGATCAGGTCGAGGCGCGAGAACGGCGGATCGCTCAGCACGTTGTGATGCGCGAACAGCATGTGCTCGCGCAGTTCTTTCTTCACACGATAATGCGCGGCGTCCTTGGAGAAGAACTGGCGCACGCGTGCCGGCGTGACGTCGGCGAGGATCGAGTCAGGGAAGAGCCCCGTGCGCGCGAACGAAATCGCGCGTTCGTCGATGTCGGTTGCGAACACCTGGAACGAGGTGCCTTCCGTCGACTTGAGCGAGCGCTCCTGGAGCAGCATCGCCAGCGAATAGGCTTCCTCGCCCGTGGCGCAGCCCACGGACCACACGCGGATGCGGTCCTGTTCGCCGCGCCCTTCGAACAGCTGCGGCAGGACCTCGCGCTCGAGCACGTCGAACGCTTCCTTGTCGCGGAAGAAGTTGGTGACGCTGATGAGCATGTCCTGCAGCAGCGCCTGGGTTTCCTCGGGATGCAGATGCAGATGGTCCCGGTACGCCTGCAGGTCGGTGATGCCGTTGACCTGCAAGCGCCGTTCGATGCGGCGCAGGACGGTGGCGCGCTTGTAGTGGCGGAAATCGTGCGCCGTGCGCGTGCGCAGGATGATCATGATCTCGCGCAGCGCCCGCTCGGCCGCCTCGTTGATATGCTCTTCGCGCCGCTCCTCGCTTTCCGCGACCGGCAGTTGAATTTCCTTCGTCGTCGACCAGAGGTCCATCAGACGCTGCGGCATCTCCGCCGCCGTGGTGACGAAGTCGACCATGCCGGTGGCGATGGCGCTGCGCGGCATGCTGTCGTATTCCGCCTCCGAGGGATCCTGGGCAAACGTGATGCCGCCCATTTCCTTGACGCGCGAGAGGCCGGCGGAGCCGTCCGAGCCCGCGCCCGAGAGCACGATGCCGATGGCGCGCTCGTGATGCGTTTCGGCGAGCGTGCGGAAGAACACGTCGATCGCCGCGCGGCGGCCCTCCTGAGGCTGACTGGGAGAAACGCGCAGATAGTCGTCCACCATCGCCAGATCGAGTGACGGTGTGATGACATACACATGGTCGGGCTCGATGGGGGTCGGGCTCGTCACCTCCACCACGGGCATGTCGGTCGCCTTGCGCAGCAGCGCGGCCATACTGCTTTCGTGGTCGGGCGCGAGATGGACGACCACGACGAACGCCATCGAGGTGTGGGAGGGAAGGGATTCGAAGAAGGCCAGCAGCGCGCTAAGGCCGCCTGCCGATGCGCCGATACCGACGATCGGATAATTGGTCTGGCTGCGGGGCATATGGCCACGTCGTTTCGGCATGATCGCCAGGTCCTGAAGTTGGAATGAATCGCGTTCGCACTCGCGCGCTCAGGCCGCGGGTGCTGCGCCGACATTATCCCTCCAGGAGCATCGACTGCAATAGTCCTGCCGCATCGCCCGCACGCCGCGCGGTTTCCTCCTCCCGCTGCTGCGCATCGCGGTCGCCGCACTGCCGGTAGTGTTCGCTCTGGGCACGGCTCATCGATTCGCGCTCGCGCAGCGCGCGCAGCGCGTCGCGCAACGAGCGCTCCACGTCGCGGCTGCGGCCCCGGTTGAGCGAGGCCGCCGTGTAGGCGTGGCCCGTATGGCAGCGGTAGCGCAGCAGACGCGAGTAGTCGAGGCGCCAGAGCGTGCCGTTGCACTCGGGGCAGGTGAACGTCGAAGGCGTGCCGATGCTGGTCAGATCGCCGGCCAGTCCATTGCCCTCGCGCCAGGCGCGCAGCTCCGTGCTGACGAGCCCGGCGGCGCGGCGTCTCGCGACGCCTTCCTCGGCCGTTGCGGGCGGCGCGCGGTCCGTCAATTCCACGAGCCGGTGGGCCACGCCCGCGAGCGGCAGGATGTAGTCGGCGAACGGCGCAGCGTTGAGCGGCATTTCGCTGGCGAAGGCGTCGGACGGGTCCTGGACGATCCCGGTGCCGCCGCAGGCCTGGATGGCCTCGAGACCGGCCGCGCCGTCGTCCAGCAGGCCCGTAAGAATCACGCCGATGCTGCGCGGGCCCAGTTCCGCGGCCACGCTGCGAAAGAGCGGGTCGATGGCCGGACGGGCAAAGTTTTCCTTCGCGGCATGCACGAGCCGCAGATGCGAGCCCTCCACGATCATGTGCTGGTCGGGGGGCGCCACGTAAATCCTGCCGCGCGCCCAGGTTTCGCCGTCCGCGGCATGCACTGCGCGCAGCGGGCCTGCGCTGTTGAGCAGCGAAGGCAGATGGCTGTAGTGGCTGCCCACATGGAGCACGATTGCGATCGTCGCCCGCAAGTCGGGCGGAAGCGCGGACACAAGACTTCGAAGCGCATCGACGCCGCCCGACGATGTGCCTATGGCGATGAAGTCTCGGTAGATCAATTGGTGTCCAGGCTGGCAGGTGAATCGGGATCAATCCGTCACTTTGCGCAATTGCCGTGCCTGCAGGGGTGGCAGAGAGCGAGCGCGGGGGCCGCGGCATCTGCCTTGCTGTTTCGTCGGGGACTGACGAACAGGACGGAGGGCAGGCCGATGACACGATCCACGCGCGCCGCCGCGGCCATGGCGAGCGTCGCGGCGGGCGCCGCGCTCGCCATGTGGTCCACGCGCAGCCTGCGCGAAGCTGCGCACGCACGTGCGAGCGGCAAGCACGTGGCCGCAGCGCGCAGCTTCAATCATGGGTCGGCGCTGCTCGCGCTCTCCGTACTGGCCGACAGCGCCATGGAGCACTATCGCGGCTCGTTCGAAAACCGTGCGATGTACCTGCCGCCCGCCGTGGCGCTCTGCTCGCTCGCCGCGGCGCTGCATGGCGGCGCGGACCGGCGCGCGGCCTCGCACGGGCTGCGTCACGCGATCCAGCTCACCAGCGCCGCGACCGGCGTGACGGGCACCGCCTTCCATCTTTACAACGTGACGAAGCGGCCCGGCGGATTCAGCTGGCATAACGCCTTTTACGGCGCGCCGGCGGGCGCACCCTTCGCGCTGGTGCTCTCCGGCGTGCTGGGCGCAGTCGCCGAGCAGTTGCGCGACGAGCCCGGGCACGACCCGCAGCTCTTCGGCATGCCCGCGGGCAAGGCGCTCGCGCTGGTGGCGGGCGTGGGGCTGCTCGGCACAGCGGCCGAGGCGGCGCTGCTGCACTTTCGCGGCGCGTTCCAGCATCCGGCGATGTACGCGCCCGTGACCATCGTGCCTGTGAGCAGCGCGTTGCTCGCGCATGCGGCGTGGGCCCCGCCCCGCCATGCGGCCCGCGCGAGCGTGTTCGCGCGCTTCTGGCTGCGGCTCACGGCGGCGCTCGGTTTTGCGGGCTTCGGCTTTCATGCGAACGGCGTGGCGCGCGCGCAGGGCGGCTGGCGCAACTGGTCGCAAAATCTGTTCGCGGGGCCGCCCCTGCCCGCGCCGCCCGCTTTCAGCGCGCTCGCGCTCGCGGGGCTTGCGGCGTTGCGCATGCGGGAGACCGAACGATGACCCGAACGCCGACTTATCCCGGCTACGACGTGCTTGCCAAACGCGACACGCCTTCGTGGGACGCGCCCACGCGTGCGGTGATCGAGGCGCGCCTGAACATCCCGAACCAGGCGCGCTATCTCGGTCCATCGCAGTGGCAGACGCTGCTCGCGCTGTGCGACACGATCGTGCCGCAGCCCGGCAACGTCAATGGCGAGCACGCTCCGCGCGTGCCGGTCGCCGCGCTCGTGGAAGGCAAACTGCTCGACGACCGCCGCGACGGGTTTCGCGACGCCCGCCTGCCGCCGTTGCGCGCCGCCTGGGAGACGGGGCTCGCCGCCCTCGATGCGGAAAGCGTGAAAGCCTGCGGGGAGCCCTTTGCGCAGTTGCACGACGAACGGCGGCGTGCGCTCGTCGCCCGCATGCAGCGTGGCGAGCTGCGCAGCCGGGCCTGGCACGGCATGCCGTGCGACCTGTTCTTCGCGAAGCGCGTGCTGCACGACGTGAGCGCCGCGTACTGGTCACACCCGCTCGCGTGGAATGCGATGGGCTTTGGCGGCCCGGCGAATCCGCGCGGCTACGTGCGCCTCTATACGAACCGGCGCGATCCTTGGGAAGCCGTCGAAGCCGCCGACGAAAGCGACGCGGCGCACGAGGCGGCCCGCAGGGAGAACGAGCGTGTGCGCTGATCTCGCCGACTCGACCGACGCCAGCGAAGCGCCGCGTGGCAAGCACGGCCGCGCGCCCGACGTGTTCCGGCGCGGCGGCTGGATGCGCATGCGCGAATACGCGCTCGACGATCCGGTCGATTTCGCCATCGTCGGCACCGGCGCGGGAGGCGCGACGCTCGCCTGCCGGCTTGCGGAGGCGGGCTTTCGCGTGGTGGCGTTCGACGCGGGCGCATGGTGGCGGCCCCTCGAAGAATTCGCCTCCGACGAGACCCACCAGGCCAAGCTCTACTGGACCGACGAACGCATCTGCGACGGCGAAAACCCCTTGCAGCTGGGCAGCAACAACAGCGGCCGTGCGGTGGGCGGCAGCACCGTCCACTTCGCCATGGTCTCGCTGCGCTTTCGGCCCGAGTGGTTTCAATCGCGCACCAAACTCGGCTATGGCGTGGATTGGCCGCTCGACTGGCGCGAGATGTGGCGCTACTACACCGAGGTCGAGCAGGCGCTCGGCATCTCCGGGCCGGTGAACTATCCGTGGGGACCCAAACGACCGCGCTATCCGTATCGCGCGCATGAAATCAACGGCGCGGGCCTCGTGCTCGCCCGCGGCTGCGAGGCGCTCGGCATTCCCTGGGCGCCCACGCCGCTCGCGACGCTCTCCGCGCCGCGCGGCGACGCGCATCAGTGCGTCTATCGCGGCTTTTGCGTGTCGGGCTGCGCGACCAACGCGAAGCAGAGCGCGCTCGTCACGTGGATTCCGCGCGCCGTGCGCGCGGGCGCGGAAATCCGCGATCTCGCGATGGTGGGCCGCATCGAAACCGACGCGCTGGCGCGCGCCGCCGGCGTGCATTTTCATCGCGAGGGGCGCTGGCATTTCCAGCGCGCGCGCAACGTGGTCGTGGCGGGGTACGCCATCGAAACGCCGCGCCTGCTGCTGCTTTCCGCGAACGGACGCTTTCCCGAAGGCCTGGCGAACCGCTCGGGACTCGTCGGCAAGAATCTCATGGTGCAGACGAACCAGGCCGCGTGGGGCGTATTCGACGACGAAATCCGCTGGTACAAGGGGCCGCCTTCGCTGGCGCTCACCGAACACTGGAACTATCAGGACGAAGGCAAGGACTTTCACGGCGGCTATTGCTACATGAGCCAGGGCCCGCTGCCGCTCGTCTGGGCGGCGACGCAAACGAGCCGCGGCCTGTGGGGCGACGCGCTCATGCGCGAGATGACGAAGTACAACCATCAGGCGGGTCTCAAGATGGTGGGCGAGACGCTCCCGCAGGAACGCAACCGCGTGACGCTCGCCGACGAGAAAGACGCGCTCGGCCTGCCCGTCGCACGCGTCACATGGTCGATGGGCGAGAACGACCGCCGGCTCGTGAACCACGCGCTGGACTATATGAGCCGTGCATTGGAGGCGGCGGGCGCGCGCGACATCTGGACCCAGGACGACGACACCTGCCACCTGAACGGCACGGCGCGCATGGGCAGCGACGCGCAAACGAGCGTCGTCGATGCGGACTGCCGCTCATGGGACATTCCGAATTTATGGATCTGCGACGGCTCCGTGTTTCCGACCGTAGGCGGCGTCAATCCTTCGCTCACCATCCAGGCCGTTGCGTGCCGCACCGCCGACCGCATCAAGACGCTGGCCGCGCGCGGCGAGCTTTGATGACCATCGCGCGGGCACGCGTCGTGCGTTGACGCAGATGTTTTTCAAAAGGAGGCCATCATGCCACTCAGCAAGGGAAAAACCCGCGAAGCGATCTCGAAGAACATCAAGACGGAAGTGAAGCAAGGCAAGTCGCAGAAGCAAGCCGTTGCCATCGCGCTGAACCAGGCGCGCAAATCCGGCGCGAAGATTCCGAAGAAGAACCAGAAGTGATCGGGCGCGCCGCGCACGCGGCGCGTCTTTCATCACGCGTTTCGTGTTTCGTGAGTTAGCCATCCTCGCCGACTTCGGCAGGTTCCGGCAGGTCCGGCAACTCGTGCGGCTCCGCCTGAGGGGCGCCGGATTCGCGCTCGTCGGGTTCTGCGCCGCCGCCCGGATCGTTCTTTTTCGGCGGCGTGGCGGGCTCCATCTGGACGCGTCGAAAACGGGGCAGGTCGTAAGGGCTTTGCATGCTCGATCTCCATAAAAAACGCCGGTAAAAGCGCGTAGCGGGCCTGCCGGGATCGCGCAGCGCGTGTGCCTGGCTCGCGCAGCGATGAGGCGTGCATGGGCATGCCGGGTGCGCAGGCGAAAAACGTTCTGGACGCCTACGCTGCTGCGCCGCTCATGACCCCACTTGCCTACTTCCTGCACAGCGCGGGCCCCGCATCGGGTCCGGTGCAGGCGCTCGACTGGGGCCTCGCCGTCCTGTGCGTGGGCGTGTGCATCGTCATAGCGTCGTTGCTCTATCTGGCGATCCGGCGCAGGCGTCGCGGTGGCGCGGCGCAAGATCAAGCTTTGCTACAAACCAACGTTGCCGACGAGCAAGGCGAGCGCACGGCGAACCGCATCGTTGCCGTCGGCACGGCCATTTCATCGGTGCTGTTGCTGGGCGCGCTCGTGGCGATGCTGCGCGTGCTGGCCGCCGTGGCCGACCCGCCGCGCGAGCCTTCGCTCACCGTGACCGTCACGGCTTACGACTGGTGGTGGAAAGTGAGCTATCGAACGCCCGAGGGCGCGAGCTTCGAAACCGCCAACGAAATCCACATTCCCACGGGCGAGCCCGTGCGCGTCGATCTGCAAAGCGCCGACGTCGTGCACGCGTTCTGGGTTCCGGCGCTCGCGGGCAAGACGCAGGCCATACCCGGCCAGGTCAATCACCAGTGGATCGAGGCCGACCATCCCGGCGTATGGCGCGGGCAGTGCACGCAGTTCTGCGGGGCACAGCACGCGCATATGGCCATGGAAGTGGTGGCGCAGGCCCCCGCCGATTTCTCGCGCTGGCTCGATGCGCAACGGCAGCCCGCAGCGGCCGCGCAAAGCGGCGCGGCGCAGCGCGGCGAGCAACTGTTCGCCGCGCGCTGCGGCGGCTGCCATGCCGTGCGCGGCACGCAGTCGGGCGGCATGCAGGCGCCCGACCTCACGCATCTCGCCTCGCGGCGCCTGATCGCCGCGGGCACGCTCGCCAACACATCCGTCAACCGGCTCGACTGGGTCGCGCACGCACAGCAGCGCAAACCCGAATCGCTCATGCCAGACATTGCCCTCACTCCGGCCGAGGCGAGCGACCTCGGCGCGTGGCTCGACACACTCCAGTGACATGAACGATATCCCGGCCTCCCCCGCAGCTTCCGACCGTCCCGCCAGCGCGACGGTGCCGCGCCGTCCGCGTGCCGGGCGCCTCTCGCGCGTGCCGGAAACGGGCACGGCGCCGCTCGACGAAGCCACGCTGCGCCGCCTCCAGGAGATGTGGGAAACGCGCCCTGGCTGGCGCGGCTGGCTCTCCACGGTGGATCACAAGACCATCGGCCTCCGCTATCTCGTCACGGCGTTCGTGTTCCTCGTGCTGGGCGGCGTGGAAGCGCTCATCATGCGCGCGCAACTCGCGCGCCCCAACGAAACGCTGCTCACGCCCGAGCAATACGACCAGCTGTTCACGATGCACGGCGTCACGATGATCTTTCTCTACGCGTTACCCGTGCTGAGCGGCTTTTCGAACTACCTGTGGCCGCTCGTGCTCGGCTCGCGCGACATGGCGTTCCCGCGCCTGAACGCGCTCTCGTACTGGGTCTTTCTCGGCGCGGGCATTCTGCTCTACGCGAGCTTTCCCGCGGGACAGGGCGCCAATGCGGGCTGGTTCAACTACGTGCCGCTTTCCACGGCCGCCTACAACCCCGGGCCGAACATCGACGTCTACGCGCTCGGCATGGTGCTGCTCGGCATTTCCACCACAGTGGGCGCGGGGAACTTCGTCATCACGTTCCTGCGCATGCGGGCCAGCGGCATGTCGGTCGCGCGCCTGCCCATCCTCGTCTGGGGCACGCTCACGGCTTCGGCCGCCAATCTGCTCGCCGTGCCCTCCGTGAGCCTCGCGTTCTTTATGCTCTGGCTCGACCGCAACGCGGGCTCGCACTTCTTCGATACGACAGCCGACGGGCGCCCCCTGTTGTGGCAACACCTCTTCTGGATCTTCGCGCACCCGTGGGTCTACGTGGTCGTGCTGCCCGCCATGGGCATCGTGTCCGACGCGCTGCCCACCTTCTGCCGCCGCCCGATCGTCGCCTACGCGGCCGTTGCGCTGTCAACGGTCGCGACGATGCTCGTGGGCTTCGAAGTGTGGCTCCATCACATGTTCGCCACGGGCCTGCCGCCGCTCGCCCTGGCCTTCTTCGGTGCGGCGAGCATGGTGATTTCCGTGCCGAGCGCGATTGCGGTGTTCGCGTGGATCGCCACGATCTGGACCGGCAAGCCCGTGTTCAAGACGCCGTTCTACTACTTCGCGGGATTCGTGCTGATGTTCACCGTGGGCGGCGTTTCCGGCGTGATGACCGCCGCCGTGCCGCTAGACTGGCAGCTCACCGACACCTACTTCGTCGTGGCCCACCTCCACTACGTGCTGCTCGGCATCAACGTGTTTCCGGTGCTCGGCGGTCTCACGTACTGGTTTCCCAAGTTCACCGGACGGCTCATGCACGAGCGCTTCGGCAAGTGGACCTTCTGGGTCACGTTCATCGGCTTCAATCTGGGTTTCTTTCCGATGCACATCTCCGGGCTCCTCGGCATGCCGCGGCGCATCTATACCTACCCGGAAGGCATGGGCTGGGACACGGCCAACCTGCTCACGAGCATCGGCGCATTCGTGTTCGCGATCGGCATCGCCATGTTTATCGGCAATGCGCTCGTGAGCGCGCGGCGCGGCGCACGCGCGAGCGCGAACCCATGGAATGCGGCGGGCCTCGAGTGGGCGACCTCGTCGCCGCCGCCTCCGTACAACTTCGCAATCCTGCCGAGCGTGCGCTCGCGGGACCCGCTCTGGCAGCCCGATGCAAATGTGCCGCGTCCCGGCTATCTGCTCCATCGCGGGCGCGAAGCGCTCGGCGTCACGCCCCTCATGGGCGAGCCCGACGTCATCCTCAAGATGCCCGAGGACAGCTACGCGCCCTTCGTGCTGGGCGTGGCTTCGACGCTCGTGTTCGTGGGGTTGCTGTTCCATTCGACTCAGTTCACCGCGCTCGCCGGGCTCGCATGCGGACTCGCGCTGCTCTCGTGGCTGTGGCCGCGGCGCTCGCTAGGACAGCGCGAACCGTTCGCGCCGCAAGGCACGACGCCCGCCGGCAAAGTCGCCGAGACGACTGCGATCCGCAGCGAAGACGAAACCCTTGCCTTGCCCGTGGGCAGCGCCGGCGAACATGCGGGCGGCTGGTGGGGCGTGCTCACGCTCGTCGTGACGGAAACCGCGCTGTTCGGCTACCTGATCTTCTCGTACCTCTATCTCGCTTCGCAGAGCGCACAGCCCTGGCCGCCCGATGGCCTGCCCAAGCTCGGCATGAGCGGACTGAACACGGCGCTGCTGCTCACGAGCAGCGTGTTCGTATGGCTCGCGGGCGCGTTCGTGCGGCGCGCGCGCTCCTGGCCCGCGTTCTGGTCGATGATCGCCGGCATTGCGCTCGGCGTCGCGTTTGTCACGATCCAGTTCTTCGAGTGGCACGACCGGCCCTACGGGCTCGCGACGCATCTGTATGGTTCGCTCTACTTCACGATCACGGGCTTTCACATGGCCCACGTGATGGCGGGTGTGCTGATGCTCGCCGCGCTCGCGTTCTGGATCGCGCGCGGCTACTTCGACGGCAGACGCGATGCGGCGCTCACCATTGGCGGCCTGTACTGGCACTTCGTCGACGTGGTGTGGCTCTTCATCTTCTCCGTGCTCTATCTCTCGCCTTACTGGATGCGAGGACGATGATGCAATCCGCCGCGTCTCCAGCACCCGTGCCCGCACGCATCCGGCCCACGCTGCGGCAGCATATTGCCGTGTGGTACGGCATTTTTGGCGTGCCGGCCATCTGGGCGGTCCACTTGCTGGTCTGCCAGACGCTCGCGGCCACCGCGTGTGCCGGCGGCGTCCCGCAACGCAATGGCGAGCCCTGGGAGGTCGTGCACTGGACGCTTGCGCTCGTCTCCGCCGCTGCGTTCGCTCTGGCGCTCACCGGCGCGCTGCTGGCGCGACGCACGTGGCGCGAAAGCGCCGCCGTCGACACGCCGCAGCGCGACACCTTCCGCTTTCTCGCCTGGAGCAGCATGGCCGTTGCCGTGGCGTTCACGATCGCGCTCGTATTCACGATCTCGGTGCTGTTCGCGTTGCCGCTCGAACGGCTATGCGGGGCGTTGCGATGAACTCCCGCGCCGGTTCGAGCGCTGTGCTCGCCGCCCTCGTGCTGCTCGCCGGCTGCCACCGCGACGAGCCGTTCGCGACGACGAAGCCGCCGCCCGATGCCGCCCAGATCGCACTCGGGGAAAAGCTCGCGAAAGCGGGCGATTGCGCCTCGTGCCACGATTCCGCCAAACGCGAACCCTTCGGCGGCGGTCTCGCCGTGAATTCGCCGTTCGGTCCGATTTACGCGAGCAACATCACGCCCGACCCCGTGCACGGCATCGGCGACTACACGCCCGCGCAGTTCGCCGCAGCCTTGCAGCGCGGCGAAGCACGTGGCGGCAAGCGGCTCTATCCCGCGATGCCTTATCCGTCGTTTGCGGCGCTGGCGGCAAGCGACGTGAACGCGCTCTACCAGTACTTCATGTATGGCGTGAAGCCGGTGCCGAATGCCGCGCCGCAAACGCATCTGCCGTTTCCGTTCAACCAGCGCTGGGTGATGATGTTCTGGCGTCTCGCGTTCGCACAGCATGGCCGCTTCGAGCCCGACCCCGGGCAGACCGCGCAGTGGAATCGCGGCGCCTGGCTCGTGCAGGGTCTCGGCCACTGCGGCGCGTGTCACACGCCGCGCGGGCCCGCCTACAACGAAATGGGCTACACGCAAAGCAGCCCGCTCTACCTCACGGGCGGCGTGAACGACCACTGGTACGCGCCGAATCTCACGGGCGACCCCGGCAGCGGCCTGGGCCGCTGGAGTGCCGACGACATCGCCGCGTTCCTGCGCGACGGGCACAACGACCGCGCCTATGCATTCGGCGCGATGGCGCCCGTGGTGGGCGCGAGCACGCAATACCTGGGCGACGACGATCTGCACGCCATCGCCACTTATCTGAAATCGCTGCCCGCACGCGAGGCGAGTGGCCAGTATGCCGATTCCCCGGCCGCGCGCGCCTCGACCATGGCGGCATTGCACGGCGGCACGCCGGAGCGGCCCGGCGCCGGCCTCTATCTCTCGTACTGCGCAAAATGCCACGGCGCCGACGGCGCCGGCAAACCCGACAAGGCGCCGCCCCTTGCGGGCAGTTCGCTCGCGCTCTCGTCCGACGCGACAAGCGTACTGCGCCTCATCGTCGAAGGCAGCCAGAGTCCGCAAACCGGTAATGGCGGCATGCCGCGCAAGATGCCCGGGTTCCGCACCCAGTTCACGGACAGCGAGGTCGCCCAGGTGGCGAGCTTCGTGCGCGGCGCGTGGGGCAACGACGCGGCGCCCATCGCACCCGCCGAAGTTACGCGACTGCGCGGCGCGATCCACCGTTGAGCGTTCCTTCCAGTCAAACATGGCGCGCGGTGGGGAACGACCGCGCGCCATCCGGGTCAGGGGCTACCTGACGAGCTTATTGCCCCTTGGTGTCGCTGCTTGCGTCCGCACCCGGGGTGTTGGTCGTGTCGTTCATCGGTTTGGACATCGCCTTCGTGTGCTTCTTGTGATGAGTCGACTTGTGTGTCGTACCGGTAGCGGCAGGATTCTGCTCGACGCCCTGAGTCTGCGCCGGATACACGTCACTCGCGCCGCCGGTCGCAGCGCCTGGACTCGTGCTGCTGCTGCCGCCGCCTGAACCCTGGGCGAGCGCGAGACCCGATGTAGCAAGCGTCACGCTCGCTAGTGCAGAAATGAAATAGTGTCGTGGCTTCATGGTTGGCTTTCCTCGTCATCGTCTGGATAAGAAAAAACGGGCGGTGCGTGCTGAAAACCACCCGCGCGCTAGCCCTTCGCAGCGCACATGGTGTGCCACGCATGCGAGCGTCTGCCGCAGCGCAGGGGCATACGGCTTGCGCGCACGTTTGCGTCGCTATGGGCCGAGCCTGCAATGAGCCCTGCCGATCTCATGAACCCGATGCCGCTCGTCGTTACCCGGCCCGATTTCGCGGCGCGGCTGATCGGGGCGATCGTGGCCGGCGGGCCAATCGGCCTGACGACCCGCGCCGGCTCACCTGGCGCGGCGATGGCCCTTCGCCGATCCGCTCAGCAGCATTGCCGTCTTGACCACGGCCAGATGACTGAGCGCCTGCGGGAAATTGCCCGCCAGCCGCTGCGCCCCCACGTCATACTCTTCGGCGAGCAAACCGACGTCGTTGGCCACGGCCAGCACGCGCTCGAACTGGGCGATGGCCTCGTCCACGTCGCCGCGCAGGTAGAGACAGTCGGCCATCCAGCACGAGCACGCGAGGAAGGCGCCTTCGTCGGGCGCTTCGTCCCCGCCGAGCCGCCAGCGACGAATCAGGCCGCCTTCGCCCAGTTCGGCGCGAATCGCGTCGATGGTGGCCGACATGCGCGGCTCGTCGGCGCGCATGAAGCCCACGAGTGGCATGAGGAGCACGCTCGCATCGAGCGCCTCTTCGCCGTAACCGCGGACGAAGGCGCCGCGCCGCGCGCTCCAGCCGTGTTCGCAGACCTCCTCGTACAGGGCCTTGCGCATCTGCAGTGCGCGTTGCACCAGCGGGTCGCCTATGCCCGGGCCGTCTTCACACCAGTGTTTGATGAAGCGGTCGAGCGCCACCCACGCCATGACGCGCGAAAGCGTGTAGTGGCGCGCGTGGCCACGCGTCTCCCAGATTCCCGAGCCCGGCTTCCCGCCATGATCGAGCAGCCAGCCGATCAAGCGCGCTTCGAGTTCGGCCTCCTCCTGCGCCGCGACGATGCCGGCGCGCCGCGTGAGATAGAGGCAATCGAACGCCTCGCCGAACACATCCGGCTGATATTGCATACACGCCGCATTGCCGAAGCGCACGGGCCTCGCGCCCTGCCAGCCCGCCAGGGCGTCGACCTCGCGCTCGCGCGGCACGTGGCAGCCATCGACGCAATACATGACGTGAATGTGTCCGCGCACATGGCCGATCGTACGCAGCAGCCAGTCGCGCCAGGCGCGCGCTTCGTCGTGAAAGCCCGCTTCGAGCAACGCTTCCAGCGCGAAACTCGCGTCGCGCAGCCAGCAATAGCGATAGTCCCAGTTGAGTTCGCCGCCCGGCGCCTCCGGCAAAGACGTGGTGGGCGCGGCGACCATCGCGCCCGTCGGACGGTAGACCAGCGCGTAGAGCGTGAGGAGCGAGCGCCGCACCGCTTGCGGCCAGAGCGTTCGATCGTTGTCGAAGTGGTCGATCCAGCGGCGCCAGTGACGTTGCGTGTCGTGCAGCGCCGTGACGGCCGATGCGGGATCGACGCCCACGGCCTCGCCCGGGCATAGCGTGAAAACGAAGCGCTCGCCCGCGCGCACCGTGAACGCGGCTTCGAGCGCCTGCGCGTGGACACGCAACGGCACCTCCGCGCGCAACGTCATCGGGCCACACGCGGCGTGCACGGTCGCCGCGCCGCTTGCGTCTATCGTGTGTGGCGCAGCGTGCCCATCCGCGCGGCGCGGCTGCGCGATCATGTGCATATCCACACTGCCGTCCACGCCTTCGACGATGCGCATGATGCACGGTTCAGCGCTATCAGCCGCCATGAAGTCGATCACACGCGCGCTGCCGTGCGTGCCCTTCCAGGCGGTTTCGACCATGAGCGTGTCGCGCCGGTAGCTGCGGCTCGCGCGGCGCGCCGGATCGGCGGGTGCAAGGCGCCAGTGGCCATCCTCTTCGCGGCCGAGCAGCGCGGCAAAGCAGGGTTCGCTGTCGAAACGCGGCCAGCAGAGCCAGTCGATCGAGCCATCGCGAGCGAGCAGCGCCGCGCTGCGGCCATCGGCAAGCAATGCGTAATCTTCGATGAGGCGTGTTCGGGTCATGGACGATAGCGCTACCCGCGCACGAATGGGCGCGCTCGAATCCGTGCGAGCACTTCGGATTCCCGAAAGGTTTGCAAGCCCAATGAGGGCGCGTCCCTTTGCAATGGCTGCGCACACCGTCTTTTCGCGCTGCAGTCGGCCGCGCGCGAACTTGCATCGATTACGTGTAAGGCTTGAAACGCGTGCGCAGCCCACGCCCGGCTTGCCAATGCGACGAATACACTCCAGGACATCTCGCAGCGTCGCGTGCGCGCAGCGTGAGCATCGAAGATCAAAGGGCGTCGTGCCACTGACGCATCACTACGAGCTTGCCGCGCAGGTGCCCCCCGGCGAGCCGCTCGAAGCCCCTTGGCGTGTCGTCGAAGTCGAAGCGCTCGACCACTTCGGCCTTCACCGCGCCCTTCTCGACGAGCTCGACGATATGGGCGAGCTGCGCGCCGTCCGCTCGCGCGGTGTAGCGCGTAGCGCGCGCGCCGTGGCGGCTCGCTTGCGCCTGCGAAGGTTCGCCCAGCGTCGAGACCATCGCCCCGCCGTTCTTGACGACCTGCCACGAGCGTTGCTGGGCTTCGCCGCCCACGAGGTCGAACACGAGGTCCACCTCGCCTGCCTCCTCTTCGAAGCGCTGCGCGTGATAGTCGATGACTTCGCTCGCGCCGAGCGCCAATAGCGCGTCGCGTTCGCTCGCCGAGGCCGTCGCGACGACGCGCGCGCCGCAATGGCGCGCGAACTGCACGGCGAAGCGCCCCACGCCGCCGCTCGCGCCTTGAATCAGCACGCGCTCGCCGCCTTGCAGCTTGCCGTGCTCGAACAAACCCTGCCACGCCGTGAGCGCGGCGAGCGGAATGGCGGCCGCCGCGTCCACGGCGCAGGTTGCAGGCGCGCCCGCCAGCGCGGTTGCGTCGACCACCACGTAATCGGCGAGCGCGCCAGACCCCTGGCCCACGAACGCGCAGACGCGCGCGCCTTGCGGCCATGCCTGTGCGCCTTCGCCCCTGCTCACCACCACGCCCGTCACGTCGCGGCCCAGCGTATACGGCAAATCGCCTTCCGTAACGAGCGGATAGCGGCCTTGCAGCGTCTTGAGATCGACGGGATTGAGCGCGGCAGCCTGCACTTCGATCAGCACTTCTCCATGCGCGGGCTCGGGCACGCTCAGGCTTTCCTGGCGCAACGACTCCACGCCGCCAAAGCGCGGCACGCGCCACGCGAGCATCGTCTCGGGAATATCAGCGTCCATCGATGGCTCCTTGTGCGCCCATCACTTCTTGCCCGGAATGACGCTCGCCATCACCTGGCGCGCCGTGTTCGCAATCACGCCGCCCTCGTCCGGGTCGCCTTCCATGAGCGCGCGCGCGAAATGGCGCGCCTGCTCGATCGTCACATGCGGCGGCAGCGGCGGCACGTCGGGATCGGTCTTCACTTCGAGCACCACGGGGCGCGGCGATGCGAGCGCCTGGTCCCAGGCGTCGCCCAGCTGCTCCGCGTTGTCCACGTAGATGCCCGTGAGCCCCACCAGTTCCGCAAAACGGTGATACGGCACATTGGGAATGTCCTGCGAGGCTTCGAATTTCGCGTCGCCCTGCATCACGCGCTGCTCCCAGGTCACCTGATTCAGGTCCTCGTTGTTGAACACGCAACAGATCCAGCGCGGGCTCGCCCATTGGCGCCAGTACTTCGCCACGGTCACGAGTTCGGCCATGTTGTTCATCTGCATGGCGCCGTCGCCCACGAGCGCGATCACGGGCCGTTCGGGATGCGCGAACTTCGCCGCGATGGCATAGGGAACGGCCGCCCCCATCGAGGCGAGACCGCCCGACAGCGAACACATCATGCCGCGCCGGATCTTGAGGTCGCGCGCATACCAGTTCGCGCACGAACCCGAGTCGCTCGTGACGATCGCGCCATCGGGCAGACGCGGCGACAGCTCGGTCACCACGCGCTGCGGGTTCACCTTGCCGCTCGTCGCCGCGTGCGCGCGATCCTCGAGTACGCGCTGCCAGCGCTCGCCAGCATGGATGAGGCGGTTGCGCCAGCTCCCGGCGTTCTTCTGCTCGAGCAGCGGCAAGAGCGCGCGCAGCGTGGCCGCGCTGTCGCCCACGAGGCTCACCTCCATCGGATAGCGCACGCTGAGCATGCCCGCGTCGATGTCGATCTGCACCGCGCGCGCGTCGCCTTCCTTCGGCAGGAATTCCGAATACGGGAAGCCGGAGCCAATCATCAGCAAGGTGTCGCAAGAGGACAACATCTCGTCGGTCGGCTTGGTGCCGAGCAGGCCGATGCTGCCCGTCACCCAGGGAATGTCGTCGGGCACCACGGCTTTGCCGAGCAACGCTTTGGCAACGCCCGCGTGCAGGCGCTCGGCCACGGCGACCACCTCGTCGCCGGCGTGCATCGCGCCCGCGCCGACGTGTATCGCCACCCGGTGGCCCGCGTTGAGCTCCTCGGCCGCGTGCTTGTGGTCGGCGT